>NZ_JBHMIN010000008.1:0-149278 GCF_048060215.1 Micromonospora sp. LOL_021
GCGCTTGCCGCGTCGGCGGTGCCCTGGCCCGCCATCGAACGCCGACTCGGGCTGCGGCCCCAGTTGACCGTCAGGTCAGGTTGTCAGGTCAGGAGGCGGTGCAGGTCACCGACGGCGTACCGCCGGAGGTCCCGCCGATGAAGCCGAAGTTGGTGCTGGCTCCGGCGGCGAGGCTGCCGTTGTAGCTGACGTTGCGGGCGGTCACCGTCGAGCCGCTGGCCGAGACGGTGGCGTTCCACGCCTGCTGCACGGTCTGCCCACTGGGGTAGTTCAGCGTCACCGTCCAGCCACTGATCGCCGACGAACCGGCAGTCACCCGCACGTCGCCCTGGAAGCCGCCGGACCAGGTCGAGGCGACGCTGTAGGTGGCGGTGCAGCCGGCCGATCCGGGTGGCGGCGTGGTCGGCGGTGGGGTCGTCGGTGGGGCGGTGGTCGGCGGCGGCGTGGTCGGTGGGGCGGTGGTCGGCGGCGGGTTGCTGCCGCCGAAGTTCACGTCGCTGCAGAAGTAGTAGGACTGGTCGAAGTGACTGGCCTGCCAGATGGTGTAGACCATGTGCCGGCCGGAGCGTCCGGGGGCGGTCGCCGGGATGTCGATCTGCACCCCGTCGGGGGCGCTCTGCCACTGCGACGCCGGCGTGTTGCCGATCTGGGCGACGAGCTCCAGGTCACCCCAGCCGAGCGCCTCGGTGGTGGGGTTGAAGCCCTGCCGGGTCACGTACACCCGGATGTAGTCGGCGCCGTGGCTGGCCCCGTCGAACAACCGGACGTTGAACGAGTTGTTGATCGACGTGGCGTGCCAGTCGCCGATGGTGTCCATCGCGTTGTAACGGCCGCCCTGGGTGCGCCCGGCGCTGCAGAGCTGACCGTCCGGGATGGCGCCCTGGTGGTTGCCGCCGACGCCTTCGCGGAAGAGGCCGTTCCAGTTCCACATGGCCTGGGGGTCTGCTTGCCAGGCCTGGTAGCACATCGGGTCCTCGGTGGCCATCTCCGGCGCCATGTGACGGTCGCCCCAGCGCTCGAAGCAGTCGTATACGCGCGACGCGGGGCTGACGACCGAACCGTGCGCCGAGGCGACGTTGGCCAGCGCGGTGCTGAGCAGTAGCGCGGCCGCGACTGCGACGACCAGGGCGTACAGCCCCAGCGGCCGGCGGCCGGCGGTGGTGAATAGGGACATCACGATCTCCAACTGTGGTTGGTACGCACCGGTGGACGGGCGTTACCTGGGTTGCGTGGACTTTCTGCCCGGAAGATGCGCGTGGCCGTCGTCGCGTGCCGCGTCAATGGAGAGCTGCCCTGCTTCCCCTGCGGACGTCGGGCTCCGAATCGATGCGATGCAGATGCCCTGAGCGTGCCATCATGATCGATACTTGTCAATAAAAGTGGTTGTCCCCGGGTGCTGGACAGTCGCTGCCGGTGGCAGGGACGGTCGGTGGTGCGGACCGGCCGTCCCTGCCACCGGACGATCAGAGACCGATCTTGCCGGTGCCGGCGCCGTTGGTGACGACGGACTTGACCTGACTCGGGGTGGTCAGCGTGTAGCCGTACGGGATGCCGGCCGTGCTGCCTGCCGACTGCGGGCTACCGGAGTTGACGAAGTGGTTGTTGCGTTGCACGAGGTCGCCTGGGTCCGAGGCGGCGTAGCCGACCAGGGTCGGATCGTCTACGTTCTCGAAGTAGTTGCCTTCGACCAGGACGCCAGCGTCCATGGTAGAGGCAACGCCGTACTCGTTGTTGTAGTAGTAGTTGTTGAACACGTGGACGGGGTTGCCGAACCGGACCCGCGGATGACGGGTACCGGAGCCGTCGAACCAGTTGTGGTGGTAGGTGACGCGCAGGTGGCCGACGTCCTGGCCGGCGTTGTTGTCGGAGTGGCCGAGGAGCATGGACTTGTCGTGGCCGAAGACGCGGTTCCAGGAGACGGTGATGTAGTCGGAGCCGCGTTTGATGTCGACGGCGCCGTCGTAGCCGTTGGTGAAGCTGTTGTGGTCGATCCAGATGTTGGTGGCGGATTCCTGGACGTTGATGGCGTCGTCGTCCCAGTTGCGGAAGTTGATGTTGCGGATGATGACGTTGCGGTCGCCGTTGATGTTGAGGCCGCAGCCGGAGATGGTGGCGGAGTTGCCGGTGCCGAGGATGGTCTTGTTGGAGCGGACGCGGAGCATGCCGGAGCAGTTGATGGTGCCGGAGACGCGGATGACGGCGGCGGTGGAGGAGCCGACGGCGGATTCGAGGGCGGCGGCGGTGGTGACGGTGGTGGTGCCGGCGTTGCCGCCGCCGGTGGTGCCGCCGTTGCGGGTAGCCCAGCCGACCATGCCGGTCGGGGTCGGACCCGGCGGCGTCGTCGGGTCGGGGTTGCCGCCGCCGACGGTGTTCAGCTGCCACTGCTGGTTCCAGCCGTTGAGGTCGCTGTACCCGGCGAGGTAGCCGCCGTCGGCGGTGGACCACTCCCAGACGTCGATCACCTTGTTGCTGTGCCGGTTGACAAAGCGGACGTAGCCGCCGTCGGAGTCGGCGAGGCGGAAGTGCTGGCGGGTGGTGCCGTTGTCGGAGTTCTGCACCAGTCGGGTGCCGTCGTTGGCGTCGGGTAGTTCGAGGTACTTGCCGCTGTGCACGGAGCGGATCCTGTAGTAGCCGCTGCCGGCGTCGACGAACCGCCACTGCTGGACTGCCTGGTCGTTGCGGGCCCACTGGCGGATCTCGGCGCCGTCGTTGGTGGCCCAGTTGTAGACGTCCATCGCCTTGTTGCTGTGCCGGTTGACGAACACGTAGGTGGCGTTGGTGTCGACGGTGGCGGCCGACGCGGTGGTGACGCCGATCGCGCCGATGGCGGCGGCGGTGATCGCGGCGGTGACGCCGGCGAGGATCGCCATCCGTCGGCGTTGGCGGGTGCCGCCGGGGGCGGCGGTGCTTCTGGTCATCTTGTGCGATACCTCCGGGGACGGACCACGGCAGGTCTGCCGTGGCAGGAGAAAGCGCTTTCCTCGCAGGGTATTGACATGCGCCGATCAAGTCAACACGTCCGCCGGCCGGAACCCGGACACCCGCACGGACTGCGGTGATCTCGGTCCGGCACCCGGCCGGGTGATTCTCGGCGCAACCGCCTGCACCCCGACGGCCCAGCCGGGAAGCTCGCTGAGTAGCGGACGACGGAGGTGGCGGATTGTCAGCGACCACGGAGGCCTTCTTCGCCGGTCTCGACGAACGCGCTCCCCGGATACCGCCGACGATCGACGGCACGGTGCGGTTCGACGTGCGGTACCGCGACCACACCGAGCAGTGGCTGCTGCGCTTCGCCGCCGGCGGCGTGCAGGCCGAACAGTCCGGCGCCGACGCGGACTGCGTCGCCGTCGTCGACGGCGCACTGTTCGAGCGGCTGCTGCGCGGCGAGGACCGGTTGTCCGCGGCGTTCGTCCGGTTCGCGTTCACCATCGAGGGCGACTTCACCATGGTGCCGGCCTTCGAGTGGCTGCTGCCCGACACGGTCGGCGCCCGTCACCCCCGGCAGTTGGCCGAAGGCTGGGGGAGAGCGCGGTGAGGAACCTGAGCTACACCAGCATCCTCGACGGCATGATGTTCATGATCAGCGACGGTCGGGGGGACATCCTGCCGTCGGCTGAACTGCCCACCGGGCTCTTCTCGTTCGACGTGCGGGTGCTCTCCACCTGGGACCTCACCGTCAACGGCGAAGGGCTCACTGCCCTGTCGGTCGACGACCTGCAGTACTTCGAGTCGCGGTACTTCCTGGTGCCCGGCGAGCCGACCCACTACGTGGACGCCAACCTCTCGGTGATCCGGCAGCGGTCGGTCGGCGGCGGCCTGTTCCTGGAGCAGCTCACCGTCCTCAACCACCAGGAAGTGCCGGTGGACCTACGGATCCGCCTCGACATCGGCACCGACTTCGCGGACATCACCGAAGTCCCCGACGTACGGAAGAAGGGGAAGATCTCGGCTGCCGTCGAGAAAGGTGTGCTGCGTCTGCTCTACCAGCGGGACAACCAGCGACGTGAGGTGGTCGTCTCCAGCAGCGCCGACGCCGCCATCGACGATCACGGCATGACCTTCGACATCCAGGTGGGGCCGCACGACGCCTGGAACACCACCTTCCAGGTGGTGCTCTGGAGCCGGGGAGCCGAAGGACGGGACATCCGGGAGGCGGTGCCCACCTACGACACCCCTGCCAAGGTGGAGCTGGGCAAGGCGCTCGACGAATGGCTGGCCGACGCGCCGACCCTCACCTGCGACTCGGCGAGCCTCGACCAGGCGTACCGGCGGAGCCTCACCGATCTGGCCGCGCTGCGTTACCGGGGCAACACCCGGGGTGAGATGACGTTCGCCGCCGGGCTGCCGTGGCTGATGGGACTGTTCGGTCGGGACGCGCTCATCACCTGCCTGCAGGCACTGCCGTTCGCTCCGCAGCTCACCCCCGGTGTACTGCACACCCTCGCCGACGCGCAGGGCAGCCGGCTCGACGACTTCGCCGAGGAGGAGCCGGGCAAGATCCTCCAGGAGTTCCGGTACGGCGAACGCGCCGGCTACGAGGAAATCGCCGCCTGCCCCTACTTCGGCGGCGCCGACACCACCCCGCTGTTCGTCATCGTGCTCGACGAGTACGAACGGTGGACCGGCGACGCGGACCTGGTGCGGGAGCTCGAGTTCCACACCCGGCTCGCCCTGGACTGGATCGACGCGTACGGCGACATCATGGGCGACGGATACATCTGGTACGCCTGCCGCAACGAACGCCTCGGGGTGCGCAACCAGGGGTGGAAGGACTCCGCCGACGCCATCTCCTACCGCGACGGCCGGCTGCCGGTCGGCCCCCGGGCAACCTGCGAGCTGCAGGGCTACGCCTACGACGCGAAACGGCGCGGCGCCCGGCTGGCCCGCCGCTTCTGGGGCGATGCGGCGTACGCCGACCGACTGGAACGCGAGGCGGCCGAGCTCAAGCGTCGGTTCAACCGGGAATTCTGGATCCCCGACGGCCGGTACTACGCGGTCGGCATGGACGCCGACGGCAACCTGATCGACGCCTGCGCCTCGAACATGGGGCACCTGCTGTGGAGCGGCATCGCCGATCGGGACAAGGCCCGGCACGTCGTGAGCCATCTGATGAGCCCTCGATTGTTCTCCGGCTGGGGCATCCGTACCCTCGCCGAGGGCGACGGACGCTACAGCCCGGTCGGCTACCACAACGGCACGATCTGGCCGTTCGACAACGCGCTGATCGCCTGCGGGATGCGTCGCTACGGCTTCGACGAGGAGGCGGCCAAGGTCGCCGGAGCGATGATCGAGGCCGCGCAGTTCTTCGACGGCCGGCTGCCCGGCGCGTTCACCGGATACGACCGGGCGTTGACCAAGTACCCAGTGCAGTTTCCGGCTGCCTGCAGCCCGCACGCCTGGTCGGCCGGGGCGGTACTGATGTTCCTGCGCTCCATGCTCGGCCTGGACCCCAAGGGTGAACACCTGATCGTCCGCCCGCACCTGCCGCGCGACATCGGCCGGATCGAGCTGCTGGACATTCCCGGCCGCTGGGGCCTGGTCGACGCGTTCGGCCGCGGGCACTGACCCGCGCTGACACCGATCCTGTCGGTCACCCCGGGCCGGCCGCGGGCATCCGACGACGACGCGCTAGGGGAGTAGCCGGACCAGCGACCGGGTATCGCGAAGTGACGACCTGCCCGATCCCGTACGACCAAGGGAAGGACCAACGGTGACTTCGACCACGCCCCGTACCACCCTCGTCGACCTGGCCACCGCACCCGGACCGTTCGTGTCGCTCTACCTGGACACCAGCGGCCGGGCCCCGGACACCGCCGAGCAGGTCCAGCTGCGCTGGCGGGCGGCGCGTCGGCAGTTGGCCGAGGCAGGCGCGCCCGACCACCTGCTCGACGTGATCGGCGGGCTGACCGGGCGGGCCTATCCCGACGGCGACACCCTGGTGGTGATCGCTGACACCGAGCGGGTGCGACTGGTACGCCAGCTGCCGGAACCACCGGAGCGGGAGATCGCCAGCTACGGTCCGGTCGCGCACCTGCTGCCGCTGCTGCGCTGGGAGCAGCGGCAGCTGCCCGTGCTGGTGGTGGCGACCGACCGGGTCGGTGCCGAGATCGTCGCGCTGCAGCCGGACGGTGTGGAGGTGACCGAGACGGTCGCCGGTGAGACGTTGCACATCACCCGGTCGCATCCGGGTGGCTGGTCCCAGCGGCGGTACCAGCAGCGGGCCGAGGACCGCTGGGAGGCCAACGCGACACTGGTGGCCGAGCGGCTCGCCGAACTGGTTGACGAGGTCCGCCCGCGGGCGGTCGTGGTCACCGGGGACGTCCGGGCGGTGCAGTTTCTGCGGGACAAGGCGCCAACCCGGGTCGCCGAACTGCTGCACGAGGTGCAGGGTGCCTACGACACCACCGACGCGGCGGTCGAACAGGCCGTCGACGTGGCGGAAGGCATCGTTGATGCGGACGTGGCCGCCGCCGTGGCGGCCTACCGGCGGGAAATTGGCCAGGCCGACCGGGCCGCCGGTGGGGCGTCGGACACCCTCGCGACGCTGGCCCGCCGCCAGGTCGACACCCTACTGCTGGTCGACGGCCCGCAGCTGACGGCCCGTTCGGCGTACGCCGGTCCGCAGCCCGACCAGGTGGGTGCCACGACCGGCGCGGTGGCCGTCTTCGGAGTGTCGGACCCCGTCGAGGTACCGCTGGGTGACGCCGCCGTGCGGGCCGCCCTCGCCGGCGGCGCCCAGCTGGTGGTGGTGCCGGACAAGCTCGCCGACCAGGTGCCCGACGGCATCGGTGCGATCCTGCGTTACACCGTCTGACCGGGCGGCCGGGACATCCGACCCGGCTGGCGGGCCGGTCAGCGGTGCGAATGCGGGCGGGCGACCAGCACCGGGCAGTGGGCGTGGTGCACCAGTGTCTGGCTGACCGAGCCGAGCAGCAGCCCGGTGAAGCCACCCCGACCGCGGGAACCGACCACCACCAGACCTGCCTTGCGGCTCGCCTCGACCATCACCGCGTCCGCCTCGACCCCTTCCAACGGCCGCTGCTCGATAGGCAGGTCCGGATGGCGTCGCCGGACGGCGGCGACTGCGGCGTCGAGCAGTTCGTCGGCCTCCCGGCGGGCACTGTCGGCCGGCGCCGCGACTTCGGTGCTGTCCCGCATCGGACTCGGCCACCACACGTGGAGTACAGCCAGCCCGACCCGGCGCGCGGCGGCTTCGTCGGCCGCGGCGTGCAGGGCCTGCTCCGCGTGCGCCGACCCGTCGACGCCGACCAGCACCGGGCCGTCCGCCTCGACCGGCGCGTCCGGTGGTCGGACCACCAGCACCGGGGAGTGCGCGTGCCCGGCCACCTGTGAACTGACCGAGCCGAGCAGCAGTCCGGTGAAACCGCCGAGGCCCCGACTGCCGACCACCACGAGCTCCGCGTGCCGGGACTCCTCGATCAACGTCGGTGCCCCGCCGGCCGCCACCTGCCGGGTCTGCACCGTGATGCCGGGCCGCTCGCCGCGCAGCTGCGCGGCGGTCTCGGCGAGCATCCGCTCACCTTCCTCGTTCGGCCCGGGCAGTTCGCCGTCGTACGGATTGATCGGGATCCCGTACCCGAAGGCGTGCAGATAGCCGTGGACCAGCACCAACGGCGCGCCGTGCCGGACCGCGGCCTCGGCGGCGTGTCTGGCGGCGCACAGGCTGGCCAGTGATCCGTCCACCCCTGCGACGATCGGGTCACTCATCGTTCCTCCAGGACCGTGTCGATCACGTCGGCCGGATCCCGACGTGGCGTCGGTCGGCCGGGCTGACCGTATCCGATCCTGATGACCATTTGTGGTGTTCCGAACCGGCCGAGCGCCAGCCGGAGCTGCTCGCGGGCCTGAGCGACCTCGATCGGCTGGGACAGCATCGACGCCGCCAGCCCGGCGTCGGTGGCTGTCAACAGCACCCGCTGTAGCGCCTGCCCGGCGGTCAGTTGGTCGCTCGGCGTGTTGCCGGTCGCGCCGAGCACCGCCACCAGCGGTTCGGACTCGAAATCACGTCCCGGGGCGCGGCGGGTGTTGCCGAACGGTCGTCGGGGAAGCAGGTCGTGCGGCTCCGCGACCGGTCCACCGGCGGCCGCCGGCACCCCGTCCGGTGCCGGGAAGTGCCGGGTCCACCGCGCCACTTCCGCCTGGTACCCGGGATCCCGGTCGAGCACCCGGTTGGCACTGGTCGCGATCTCCGCGACGGCGGTGACGGCGGTTGAGCCGACCACCAGCTCCAGCCAGCCGCCCTCGGCCCGGGCCGCTTCGATCAGCCGCCGCCGCTCCGGCGGCGGCACCGGGTCCGGCCGCAATGGCAGCCGGTTACTGTGCCGACGTGGCACCGCGGCGTACAGCCGGGACTCGGCCGGCGTGGCGGGCCGCGGCGGTCCGGGCACCAGCCGGGCCAGCAGCCACGGGTCGGCCGGCTCGGGGCGCAGCCGGACCTCGGCCGGTGTGCCGCCGGCGGCCAGAGCGAGCCGCAGGTTGAACAGGGCTGCCCCGCAGCCGATCCGGGCGGCCCAGCCGGTCGGATCGCAGGCGGTGAGCAGCCGGTCCGGGTCGAGCCGGAGTTCGATCGCGCCGCCGACCAGTCGGAACCGCCACGGCTGGCTGTTGTGCAGCGACGGGGCGCGGACCGCCGCGGTCACCGCGGTACGCAGCTGGGCCATGGTGAACGTGGTGGTCAGCATGCCTACACGGTGCCCGGTCCGGGTCGGCACCGGCAGGGTCGTACGTCCCGGATTCTCCCGGGCCACCGGGCCCGTCCGTCTCGACCGCCTCGCCCACCGTCACCTGCCTCGCCGCGCCGTCACCTGCCCCGTCCGGCCCGGCTGGGCCCCGGTACCCGGGACTTTGGTCCCTGGCCGCAGCGCCCCGGGACAGGATAGAAACAGGGGATGATCCGCGTCTTCCTGCTCGACGACCATGAGGTCGTCCGCCGTGGCCTTGCCGACCTGCTGCAGAGCAGCGGCGACATCGAGGTGATCGGCGAGTCCGGGTCCGCGCAGGAGGCGGCCCGGCGCATCCCGGCGCTGCGCCCGGACGTGGCGATCCTCGACGCTCGACTGCCGGACGGCAACGGTATCGACGTCTGTCGGGACGTGCGGGCCGTCGACTCGTCGATCAACGGGCTGATCCTCACCTCGTACGAGGACGACGAAGCGCTCTTCGCCGCGATCATGGCCGGTGCCGCCGGCTACGTGCTCAAGCAGATCCGGGGCACCGACCTGGTGGACGCGGTGCGCCGGGTGGCGGCCGGCCAGTCGCTGCTCGACCCGGCGGTGACCCGCCGGGTGCTGGAGCGAATCCGCAGCGGGGTCGAGGAGCCGCACGAGCTGAAGTCGCTCACCGAGCAGGAACGCCGGATCCTGGAGTACGTCGCCGAAGGGCTGACCAACCGGGAGATCGCCGGCAAGATGTTCCTTGCCGAGAAGACCGTGAAGAACTACGTCTCCAGCCTGCTCGCCAAGCTCGGCCTGGAACGGCGGACCCAGGCGGCGGTGCTCGCCACCCGGCTGCTCGGCCCGCGTCACTGACCCTCGGTCAGGTCAGTCCCGTAGCGGGACCATGCCGGGTCAGGTTAGTCCCGTAGCGGGACCATGCCGGGTCAGGTTAGTCCCGAAGCGGGACCTTCCAGGTCAGGATGGTGCCGCGTGGATCGCCGGCGACCACCGAGAAGGCACCGCCACGCTGCTCGGCGCGTTCCCGCATGTTGACCAGCCCACTCCGGGCGGCGGCCGGGTCCACCCCGATCCCGTCATCGGCCACTGTCAGCGCGAGTTCACCTTCGAGCGCCGACACCCGTACCGCCACCTGACTCGCCCGGGCATGCCGTACCACGTTGGACAGCGCCTCCCGCAGCACCGCCAGCAGGTCCGGACGGATCTGGTCCGGTACGGCGCTGTCCACCGGCCCGTCCAGTTGCAGGGCGGGCCGGAAGCCCAGCCCGTCGGCGGCCAGGTCGACCGCCTCGCGCACCTCGGTGCGCAGCGTCGCGCTCATCGGCGTACGCAGCTCGAAGATCGCCCGGCGGATGTCCCGGATGGTGGAGTCCAGGTCGTCGACGGCGGTATTGATTCGTTTTCCGATCTCCGGCCGGCCACTGCACAGCGGCATCGCGCTCTGCAACTGCAGCCCGGTGGCGAACAGCCGCTGAATCACCACGTCGTGCAGGTCGCGGGCGATCCGTTCCCGGTCCTCCAGCACCACCAGCAGCTCGCGTTCCTCCTGCGCCCGGGCCCGCTCGATGGCCAGCGCCGCCTGACCGGCGAAGCTGGCCAGCAGCGGCGCGTCCCCGTCGGTCGGCCCGGCGGCATCTGCCCGGTGCGCCACCACCAGCACGCCGTGCAGCGTCTCCGCGACAGTCAGGGGAGAGATCACCGCCGGTCCGGCGGTGACCGGTACCGGCCACGGCGCGGCCTTAGCCAGGCTTTCCACCATGATCGGCTCACCGCTGGTGATCGCGTCGGCGAAGCTGGTTTCACCGGCCAGCAGCACCGCGCCGACCAGCCCGGAGGTCGACCCGTGTGGTACGTCCACCACCTCGACCGTGAACTGGGCCGCCTCGTCGTCGTTGACCAGGACCAGGACCATCTCTGCCTCGGCCACCTCGCGCGCCCGCCGGGCCACCAGGGTCAGCGCGTCGGTGCGTCGCACCGTGCCGAGCAGCACCCCGGTGATCTCCGCGGTGGCGGCCAGCCAACGTTCGCGCCGGTTGGCCAACTCGTACAGCCGGGCGTTCTCGATCGCCACGCCGGCGGCGGCGGCCAGCGCCGTCACGATCTCCTCGTCGTCCTCGGTGAACTCGGCCGCACCCTGCTTCTCGGCCAGGTACAGGTTGCCGAACACCTGGTCGCGGATGCGTAGCGGCACCCCGAGGAAGCTGTGCATCGGCGGATGGTGTGGCGGGAATCCGTACGACCGCGGGTGCTTGGTGATGTCCGGCATCCGGACCGGTGCCGGATCGTCGATGAGCAGGCCGAGAACGCCGCGACCGTGCGGCAGGTCCCCGATCGCGGCGTGCGTTTGCGGGTCGATGCCGTGGGTGACGAAATCGACCAGCTGGCGGTCCGGGCCGATCACCCCGAGGGCGCCGTACCGGGCACCGGCCAGCCCACACGCCGCCTCGACGATGCGCCGCAGGGTGCTGTGCAGCTCCAGGTCGGTGCCGATGCCGACCACCGCGTCGAGCAACGCGCGGAGCCGTTCCCGACTGGTGACGACCTCGCCGACCCGGTCGAGCATCTCCTGCAGCAGCTGGTCCAGTCGGACCCGGGACAGCGGGGTCAGCCCGAGCGACGGCGCGTCGCGGTGCTCGTCCGGCGGGGGGTTCGCGGCGCTCACAGCGACGATGCTAGCCGGCCCGTCGCCCGGACCGGCTCGGCTCGCCGCCCGCCGATCCGGGCCCGATCAGTGTCGGGCCGGCCTGATCACGACCAGCGGACACTGGCTGCGGTACAGCAGGGCGTTGCTCACCGAGCCGAGCAGCAGCCCGGTGAAGCCGCCCCGCCCGCGGGCACCGACCACCAGCAGCTGACCCCGGGCCGACTCCTCGGTCAGCACCTTGGTCGCCCGACCCTGGACCGACAGCTGCCGTACGGTCAGGTCGGGATGCCGCTCGCGGACCCCGGCCACCGACTCGGCGAGCAGCGCCTCCTCCTCTGTCTGCAGCGCCGCCGCGTCGTAGACCAAGGGCTGCATGTCACCCGGGCCGATCGACGGCGGATGGGTCCAGGTGTGGATCGCGAGCAGCTCCGTACCGCGCAGGTCGGCCGCCTCGGCGGCGAACTCGACGGCCTGTGCGGACAGTTCGGAGCCGTCCACCCCGACGATCACCGGACCGCTGCGGTCACAGTCGCCCCGGGCCACCAGCACCGGGCCGTCGGCGTGGGTCGCCACCTGGGAGGCGACCGAGCCGATCAGCGCACCGGAAATCGGTCCGAACCCGTGGTCGCCGAGGACGACCAGCGCGGCGGAGCGTGCCTCGGCGAGCAGGACCACGGTGGCGGCCCCGTCGATCACCTGGGTGACGGTCTCGAGCTGCGGCGCCTCGTCGGCCGCCGCCCGGGCCGCCTCGTCGACGATCTCCCGGGTGTACCGTTCAACCTCGCCCTCCGGCGGCACCGCTGGTGCCAACGCCATCGGTGCCCGCAACGCCGGCCAGACGAAGGCGTGCACGATCCGCAGCGGGCGCCGTCGCATCACGGCCTCCCGGGCGGCCAGCCGGGCGGCCTGCACCGCGGCCTCGGAACCGTCGACACCGACCAGTACGGGTCCCTCGGGATTCATCGCCCCTCCTCGGGGTCGGTGGCGTGGGGTTTCGCGGTGTCCACCGCACTGGTGTCCACCAGCTGCGCCGCCGGCATCCTCGGCGGGTGCGGCGGGCCGGCGTGGTCCGGGCTGGCGATACCGAGCCGCAGCACCAGGTACGGGTAGCCGAGCCCGGCGAGGATGTGCCGCAAGGTCTGCCGGGTCGCGGCCACCTCGACCGCCCCGCTCAGCGGCACCACCGAGACGCCCAGCTCGGTCGCGGTCAGCCAGGCCGAGGAGAGCGCCTCGCCGGCGGCCAGCCAGGACGCCGGTTCGTCGTCGTCACCGAAGAGCAGGGCGTAGACGGCAGCCCGGTCGTGCCCGCCGCCGACCGGCAGAGTGCCGGCCCGGCCGAAGTCGCGTCCGGGCACCGTGGTCTGCGCGGCGCGTTCCGGCAGGACCTCGTCGGGCAGTCCGGTGCCGGGCGGGGTGCCCAGCCCGGTCCAGTAGTCGAGTTCGCCGCGGATCTGCGGGTCCTCCGACTCGACCTCCTCCGCCCGGCTCGCCGCCGCCGCCAGCAGCATCACCTGGTCGGAGGAGAGGATCTGCAGCTGGACGCCGGCTCCGGCGGCGGCGGTGATCGCAGTGACCGCCGCGACCGGCAGCGGCTCGTCGCTGACCGGCCGACGGTCGGTGCGTCGCACCTGCATCGCCTGGAACATCCGGACGGTGTCGGGCTGGACCGCGATCCGTTCGGTGGGTCGCAGCACCGCCAGCAGATCCTCCTCGGCCGGGTCCGGCAACCGCCGTACCTCGGCCGTCCAACCCTGGGTGGCGAGCGCGATCCTCGCGTGGTGCAGCGCGGCACCGCAGCTGAGAATCAACAACCGGCGGTCCGGATCGGTGGCCGGCAACTGCCGCTCCCGGTCGGCGCGCAGCTCCAGGCTGTCCGGCCGGACCCGCCAGTGCCACGGCTGGGTGTTGTGCACCGACGGCGCGTAGCCGGCGGCCGCGGCAGCCTCGGCCAGTACGGCGGCCAACGGCCGGTCGGCGGTCGCGGCGTCGGCGCCGGTCACCGCCGTGTCGACGGTGGTCCCGGTCCCGGTGCCGTTGGTGGTCGCCTCGTCCATCTGCTGCCTCCTGGTCAGGTCTGCTACGCCGCCGGCTCGTGGCCGACGGGACGCGGGGAATCCGGACCCGAACCACGTCCGTTCCCGCTCCGGGACAGATGTAACACCAGTGCGGGCAGCGCCGCGACAGCGGCACAGGCCGCCAACTCGGTCAGAGCCAGCGGCTCGGTGTCCAGCAGCGCCCGCAGCGGGCCGAGGTAGACCCCGGCGAGCTGCAGCAGACCCGCCCCGGCCACCGCGAAAACCAGTGCCGGGTTCGCCATCCGGCGCCGGTCGCCGGTCGCCGCCGTACCCCGTTGCGGACCTTCCGCCGCCGTACCCCGGCGGGCCCGGACCGCGAGCGCGACGCCCAACTGGGCCAGCCCGAGGGTGACGAAGACCATCGTCTGCCAGGGCCGGCCCGCGTGGTACGCGGCGACACCGGCCGCCAGGGTGACCGCTGTGATCAACGCGCCGGTGGTGAGCACCCCGGCGAGCAGGCCGGCGCCGAGCACCGACTCGGTGGGCGGTCTGGGTGGCCGACGCAGCACGTCCGGCTCGGCCGGTTCGGCGCCCAGCGCCACGCCGGGCACGCCGTGGGTGAGCAGGTTGATCCAGAGGATCTGACCGGGCAGCAGCGGCAGCGCCAGCCCGAACAGCGGGCCGAGCAGCATGACCGCGAGCTCCGCCAGCCCACCGGCCAGCGCGTACCGCAGGAACCGCCGGACGTTGTCGTAGATCCGCCGCCCTTCACCGACGGCGGCCGCCACCGTACCGAGGTGGTCGTCGACCAGGACCAGGTCGGCCGCCTGCCGGGCGACGTCGGTGCCGCCGCCCATCGCCACCCCGACGTCGGCCCGATGCAGCGCCGGGCCGTCGTTGACCCCGTCCCCGGTCATCGCCACCACGTGTCCCTGGGCCTGCAGCGCGGCGACCACGTCGAGCTTCTGCTCGGGCTGGATGCGGGCGAACACCCGCGCCTGCTCCGGGGCGGTCGGGTCGGTGGCGACCGGGTCACCGGCGGACCAGATCCCCAACCGGCCGCCGACGGCGGCGGCGGTTCCCGGATGGTCTCCGGTGACCAGCAGCAGCCGGATCCCGGCGGCGGCGAAGGTCCGGGCCACGTCGGGGGCGTCGGCCCGTACCGGGTCACCGATCCCGAGCAGCCCCAGCGGCCGCAACCCGTGGGGGTGGGCCAGGTCGGGCAGCGTCGGACCGACCGCCGCCGCGACCGCCAGGGTCCGCAGTCCGGCGTCGGCGAGGCGCCGGGCCTGGTCGAGCAGTACGGTGAGCTGACCAGGGTCGGCGGCGGTGACCTCAGGGGTCAGCACCGTCTCCGGAGCGCCTTTGCAGACGACCAGGTACCGGCCGTCACAGGTGCGGTGCGGGGTGGTCATCCGCCGGTGCGTCTGGTCGAACGGGTGCTCGGCGACCCGGGGCCAGGCCCGGCGGATCTCGTCGGCGTCAAGACCGGTCCGGCCGGCGAAGGCGACCAGCGCGGCCTCCAACGGATCGCCGACCGCCCGCCAGTGGGCCGTCCGGCCGCCGCCTGCCCGGCTGCGGTCCGGCCCGCCGCCGTGTCGCGGGCTGTGGTCCGCGGCGTCGCCGTCCCGGTCCGGCGCGGTCAGCTCCGCGTCGTTGCAGAGCAGCCCGGCCCGGGCCAGCCGCCGAAGGTCGTCCGGGGCGACACCGACCGGTACGCCGGCGGCACCGTCGGCGTTGCGGCGGACGATCCCCCCGGTCGGCCGGTAACCGACCCCGTCCACGGTGTACTCGGCGACCGGGGTGACCACCCGCTGCACGGCCATCCGTCCTTCGGTGACGGTGCCGGTCTTGTCGGCGGCGACGACGGTCACCGAGCCGAGCGCCTCGACCGCCGGCAGCCGCCGTGGCACCGCGCGGGCCCGGGCCATCCGGTGCGCGCCGAGCGCCAGAGCGAGGGTGACGACCGCCGGCAACGACTCTGGCACCGCCGCGACGACCAGGCTTACCGCGGTCACCGCCAGGTCGGCGACCGGCCGTCCGCCGCCCAGGCCGATCAGGAACACCAGACCGGACAGCAGCACGGCGGTGGCCCCGAGTACCCGGCTCAGCCGGGTCAGCCGCAGCTGCAGCGGCGTCGGCCCGGGGTGGGTACGCCGCATCAACGTCGCGATCCGCCCCAACGCGCTGTCGGCACCGGTCCGGGTGACGATGCCGCTCGCCCGGCCGGCGACGACGACGGTGCCGGCGTGGGCCGAGTCACCGTCGTCGTGCCGCACCGGCACCGACTCACCGGTCAGTGTCGACTCGTCGCAGCGCAGCCGGGTCACGGCGGTGAGAAGCAGGTCGGCGGGGACGATGTCGCCTGCGGTGACCTTGACCAGGTCGCCCGGGACCAGTTCGGCTGCCGGCACGACCCGGTCGACTCCGTCGCGCAGCACCCGGGCCACCGGCGCCGCCAGCCGGTCCAAGGCAGCGATCGCCCGGTCCGCCCGGACCTCCTGCACCACGCCGATACCGGTGTTCACCACCACGACGAGCAGGATCACCACGGTGTTCGGGTAGTCGGCGAGTGCCGTGGTGACCACCCCGGCGGCGAGCAGCAGCACGACCAGCGGGTCGCTCAGTTGGCGGACCACCCTGCGGACCAGCCCGGTGCGGCTGGACTCGCCCGGCACGATGTTCGGCCCGTACTCGATGGCACGCCGGGCGACCTCGGCGGCGTCCAGCCCACCCGGATCGACGGTGGGCACGGGATCGACGCCGGGTACGCCCGGATCGACGATCGGTCGCGTGTCAACTGGCACCGGCCACCCCCACCGCGTCAACCGGCCGGGTCGGCGCGGGTTCGAGCAACTCGGCGAGCGGCCGGCGGGGCACCGGTGGGCTCAGCGGTCCGTAGCCGATCCGGATGATCGCCTGCGCCCGCCGTCCGTCCTGCTGGCGGCCGAGCAGGTCACGCAGTTCGGGAAACTCCAGGGGCTGGGTCAGCAGCGTGGTGGCCAGGCCACGTACCGTCGCGGTGAGCAGCACCCGCTGCAGCGCCTGCCCGGCCCGCAACCAGTCCCGCGGGCTGTCGCCGACGGTGTACAGCACGGCGAGGACCGGGTCTTCCTCGAACCCGGCGACCCGCCGTCGCGGGGCCGGCCAGACCAGTCCGAAGTCGCGTACCGGCACGGTGCGGGGGACCGGCCA
Organism: Micromonospora sp. LOL_021; assembly: GCF_048060215.1. NCBI lineage: Bacteria > Bacillati > Actinomycetota > Actinomycetes > Micromonosporales > Micromonosporaceae > Micromonospora > Micromonospora sp. LOL_021. The sequence goes on from NZ_JBHMIN010000008.1 coordinate 16,548, forward strand.
GGGTCCGAAGGCCTGCGGCGGTACGCCGTCGAGCCGGCCCGGTCGGTCCCGGGTCCACCGTTCCAGCTCCGTCCAGTACGCCGGGTCGACCCGGCGGCGATCCTCGGCGGTGCCGATCAGCGCCAGCACCGACGAGCGCATCATCGGGTCGACCACGGCCAGCCGGCCGTGCTCGGTCCGAGCGGCGGCGGCGAGTTCGTCGAGAACCTCGCCGGGCACCGCCAGATCGGCGAACGGGCGTCGGTTGGTGCGCCGGTGCGCGACGGCCCGGGCGAGCAGCCGTACCGTCTCGTCCGTCTCGGCCGGCGGTCCGACCGCGATCCGGGCCAGCAGGTCCGGATCGTCGGACTCGGGCAGCAGCCGCATCACCGGTATCCGACCGTGGGCCAGCATCGCCACCCGCAGGTTGAACACCGCGGCGCCGACGCTGATGGTCAACTCCCGGCCAGCCGGGTCGACCAGGTCGACCTGCCGGCGCCGGTCAGCGAGCACCTCGATGCCGGTCGGGTGCGGGCGGAACCGCCACGGCTGGCTGTTGTGCACCGACGGGGCCGCGGCTGCGGCCTCCAGGCAGTCCGCCATCAGCGGACCGGACCGCCCGTTCCTGATCCATCCGGCGTTCATCGCCGCCCACCACCCTTTCCGCACGTCGCGCCTTACTCGGTTGCACTCTCACCCGGTTCCACTTTCGTCCGGACCGGTCCGCCAGGGCAGGGGCGTTGCGCCGCTTGCCGGCAGGCACTGCGTCCCGCCCGGGCGGGACCTCCGGCCCTATCGGCTGATGCGTCCCGGCCGGCCATGACGGGCAACGGCCTGCGGCGAAATGACCAGCGGGAAATCGGACCCGGTGTGCGAGCGCCCGCAGCGGGGTGGTCGTTGGAAGCGTGTCCGCCTAGCCGGAGCTCAGGGCGCGGTACAGCATGATGCGTTGTCTCGACAGGCATCGATTCGGCTGATGGGGTGACGGGCCGGGCTTCCGGACGTTCCCGCTGCGCGCTGCATCTCGGCTGGCCGCCACCACGTCGAGAGGAGACAGATGAGCATCGAGTACGCCGCCCGGCAGCTGCCCGTGGTCGTGATCGGCGCCGGCCCGGTGGGACTGGCCGCCGCCGTCCACCTCGCCGGGCACCGGATCCCGTCGCTGGTGCTGGAAGCGGGTAGCGCCGCCGGTGCCGCGATCCGCAACTGGCAGCACGTACGGCTGTTCAGCAGCTGGCGGGACAACATCGACCCGGTTGCCGGCCGACTGCTCGACGCCGCCGGCTGGTCGGTGCCCGAACCCGGGTACCACCCGACCGGCGCCGAACTGATTGATGAGTACCTGCTGCCGCTGGCGAAGCTGCCGGTGCTGGCCGACCGGATCCGCTACGGCACCCGGGTCACCGGGATCACCCGGCTCGGCGTCGACCGGCTGCGCGGCCCCGGACGCGTCGACGCGCCGTTCGTGGCCCGCCTGGCCGACGGCACCGAACAGCTCGCCCGCGCCGTCGTCGACGCGTCGGGGACCTGGGACACCCCCAACCATCTGGGTGGCGAGGGCCTGCCGGCGCTCGGCGAGCCGGCCGCAGCCGCGCATCTCGACTTCGCCCTGCCCGATGTGCTCGGCGCCGACCGGGCGGCACATGCCGGCCGGCACACCGTCGTGGTGGGCGCAGGACACTCGGCCGCCACTACCCTGCTCGATTTGATCGAGCTGGCCGACCAGCAGCCCGGCACCCGGATCACCTGGGCGGTCCGCCGGGTGACCGTCGATCCGGTCTTCGCCCCGGGTGCCGCCGACGCGTTGCCGGCACGCGGGGCGATCGGCACCCGGCTGCGCCAGCTGGTCGACGTCGGTCGGATCGTCCTGGAGACCGGATTCGTCACGCACCGGGTGGAGCAGCGGTCCGATCTCGGCCCGGTACGGCTGTCCAGCCGCGACGGACGGATGATCGTCGCCGACCGGGTGGTCGTCGCCACCGGCTTCCGCGCCGACCACCGGATCGCCGCCGAGCTCCGCCTCGACCTGGACCCGGTGCTCGGCACCAGCCGTGGCCTCGCCACCCTCCTCGACCCTGGGCCGGCCCGCGGGTGTTCGGTGCCGGTGTCCGGGGTCAACGAGCTGCGCCATCCCGAGCCCGGCTACTTCGTCGTTGGCATCAAGAGCTACGGTCGGGCGTCGGCCTTCCTGATGGCCACCGGCTACCGCCAGGTCCGGCAGATCGCGGCCGAACTGGCCGGCGCGACAGCCGGCGGTGGTTGGCGTGGCGTCACCCACCGGTTCCGCTGGTCACCGGCGTGGCGGGCCGACCGCCCGGTCGCTGTGGCCCACGGCGACCAGCTCGGTAGCCGGTGAGCCCGATCGGTAACCGGAGTCTCACCGGCGAGTTCTTGTAGCCGGCGAGTCTCAGTAGACGGTGAGCCCGTGGTCGCGGAACTGCCCCCGGACCCGGTCCAGCAGCGCGTCGTCCGGCGGTGCCGTCGCCGCCAGCGGAAACTCCAGACCCAGCTCGGCGTACTTGTGCGCGCCCAGCCGGTGGAACGGCAGCACGTCGACCCGCTGCACCGTCGGCAGGCCGGCCGCCACCTCGGCCACCCCGGCCACGTTCGACTCGGCGTCGGTGAGCCCCGGCACCAGCACGAACCGGACCCAGATCGGGGTGCCCCGGTCGGCCAGCCGGCGGGCGAACCGCAGCGTCGGGTCGAGCCGCCCGGTGCGGGTCACCCGTCGGTAGGTCAGCGGATCGGACGACTTGATGTCCAGCAACACCAGGTCGGTGGCGTCCAGCAGGGCGTCGTCGGCGCGGGCGCCGAGGAACCCGGAGGTGTCCAGCGCGGTGCGCAGCCCGGCGTCGTGGCACCGGCGCAGCACCGCGCGGACGAAATACGGCTGCATCAGCGGCTCACCGCCGCTGAGTGTCACCCCGCCACCGGCGACCGAGATGAACCGCTGGTAGCGCAGCACCTGCGCGACCAGCGCGTCGTCGGTGGTCGGGGTGCCGGCGCGCCGGAACCAGGTGTCCGGGCTGTGGCAGAACTGGCAGCGCAGCGGACAGCCGGCGAGGAAGGCGACGAACCGGGTACCGGGGCCGTCCACCCCGATCGACACGTCGTACGAGTGGACCGCCCCGGTGGTCACCTCACAGCCCTCCGTGGAACGTCCGGGAGATGACGTCGCGCTGCTGCTCGGCGGTGAGCCGCACGAAGTTCACCGCGTACCCGCTGACCCGGATGGTCAGCTGCGGGTACCGCTCCGGGTGCGCCATCGCGTCCTCCAGGGTGGCCCGGTCCAGCACGTTGACGTTGAGGTGGAAACCGCCGGCGTCGGTGTAGCCGTCCAGCACACCGACCAGGTTCGCCACCCGTTCCGCCGGCGTGCGTCCCAGGCCTGCCGGGGTCACCGTGGTGGTCAGCGAGATGCCGTCGCGGGCGCAGTCGTACGGCAGCTTCGCCACCGACATCGCCGCTGCCACCAGCCCGTGCCGGTCCCGGCCGTTCATCGGGTTGGCACCCGGGGCGAACGGCTCGCCGGCCCGCCGGCCGTCCGGGGTGTGCCCGGTGTGCTTGCCGTACACCACGTTCGAGGTGATGGTCAGCACCGACAGGCTGTGCTCGGCCTCGCGGTAGGCCGGCTGCCGGCGCAGCTTCGCCATGAACGTCTCCACCAGCCAGACCGCGATCTCGTCCACCCGGTCGTCGTTGTTGCCGAACGCCGGGTAGTCGCCGTCGACAACGTAGTCGACCACCAGTCCGGTCTCGTCGCGCAGCACCTTGACCCGGGCGTACCGGATCGCCGACAGGCTGTCGGCGGCCACCGACAGGCCGGCGATCCCGCAGGCGAGGAACCGGTGCACCGGGGAGTCGTGCAGCGCCATCTGCAACCGTTCGTACGCGTACCGGTCGTGCATGTGGTGGATGACGTTGAGCGCGGTGACGTAGGTGGCGGCCAGCCAGTCCAACGTCCGGTCGAATGCCGCGAGGACCTCGTCGTAGTCGAGGATCTCCCCGCCGACCGGCTGGCTCACCGGGGCGATCTGCTCGCCGGTGACCTCGTCGCGGCCACCGTTGATCGCGTACAGCAGGGCCTTGGCGAGGTTGGCCCGGGCCCCGAAGAACTGCATGTCCCGGCCGAGGCGCATGGCCGACACGCAGCAGGCGATCGCGGTGTCGTCGTCGTACCAGGACCGCAGCGTGTCGTCGTTTTCGTACTGGATGGCGCTGGTGTCCAGCGACACCTGGGCGCAGAACCTCTTGAACCCGTCGGGCAGCGTGGGGGACCAGAGTACGGTCAGGTTCGGCTCCGGAGCCGGCCCCAGGTTGTAGAGCGTCTGCAGGTAGCGAAACGTGGTCCGGGTGACCAGGGTCCGCCCGTCGGTGCCGGTCCCGCCGAGGGATTCGGTCACCCAGGTGGGGTCGCCGGAGAAGAGTTCGTCGTACTCGGGGGTGCGCAGGAACCGGATGATCCGCAACTTGATCACGAAGTCGTCGACCAGCTCCTGCACGGCCAGCTCGGTCAGCTGCCCGAATTCGATGTCGCGCTGCAGGTAGACGTCGAGGAACGTGGCGGTCCGGCCGAGTGACATCGCCGCGCCGTTCTGTTCCTTGCAGGCGGCCAGGTAGGCGAAGTACAGCCACTGGACCGCCTCCCGGGCGTCGGCGGCCGGCCGGGTCACGTCGTAGCCGTACGCCGCCGCCATCTCGACCAGCTCGCCGAGTGCCCGGATCTGCTCGGCCAGCTCCGCCCGGTCGCGAATCACGTCGTCGGTGGACGGAACCAGGTCCAGTGCCTCACGGTGGGCCCGGCGTTCGGCGATCAACCGGTCCACCCCGTACAGGGCGACCCGCCGGTAGTCGCCGATGATCCGGCCGCGTCCGTAGGCGTCCGGCAGCCCGGTGACGACGTGCGAACGGCGGGCCCGCAGCACGTCGGCCGGGTAGGCGTCGAAGACGGCGTCGTTGTGGGTCTTGCGGTACGTGGTGAAGATCCGGTGCACCTGCGGGTCGGCCGGGTAGCCGTACGCCGCGAGGGCGTTCTCCACCATCCGCAGCCCGCCGTGCGGCATGATCGCCCGACGCAACGGCGCGTCGGTCTGCAGGCCGACGATCAGCTCACGGTCCTTGTCGATGTAGCCGGGGGCGTGCGCGGTGATGGTGGACGGCGTCGCGGCGTCGACGTCGTAGACGCCCCGGCGGCGTTCCTCGACGAACATGTCCCGCAGCCGGTCCCAGACCGCCCGGGTCCGGTCGGTCGCGCCGGTCAGGAATTCGGCGTCGCCGGTGTACGGCGTGTAGTTGGCCTGAACGAAGGCGGCCACGTCGATCGTGTCCCGCCACCGTCGTCCCTGGAAGGTCCGCCACGGATCGCGGATCTGCTCGGCGAACACGTCAGCCTCCATTGGGGTATGTGCCCGGCGGGTCGGGGGCCGGCCCGCCGGGCGGGGTGATCGTCGGCGCGGTGGGCGTCGGCGGGGGTGGGCGTCGGCGCGCCCGCTCAGCGGGCGTCGGCCGGGATGGTGTCGCGGATGACCGCGACCGGGCTGTGACTGTGGTGCAGCAGCTGCTGCGACACCGAGCCGAGCAGCAGGCCGGTGAAGCCGCCCCGGCCGCGCGAGCCGACCACCACCAGGCTGGCGGTGCGCGACGCGTCGACCAGGACCCGGCCCGGGTTGTCGACGACCGCCTCGGCGGTCATCGTGACCTCGGGGTACTTCTCCCGCCACCCGGTCAGCTCGTCGTCGAGTAGGGCGCGCTCGGCGGCGACGATCTCCCGGGGGTCGAAGGCCGGCGGCTGCCACCGTGGTGCCGGTGGGTGCCAGGCACGCAGCACCCGCAGCGGCACCATCCGGCTGGCCGCCTGTTCGACGGCGAAGCGCAGCGCGGCCAGCGACGGCTCGGAGCCGTCCACGCCGACCACCACCGGTGCGGTCGGGTGCGCCGCGCCGCGGACCACCACCACTGGGCAGCGCGCGTGCGCGGAGACGGTCACGCTGGTCGACCCGAGCAGCAGATCCGCGAAGCCGCCGTGCCCCCGGTTGCCGACCACCAGCAACGCCGCGTCCCGGGACTTGTCGCGCAGCCGTAGGGCGGCGGGTCCGTCGAGGACGACGGTGCTGATGTCGGCGTCCGGGTGCGTCTCGGCGGCCGCGGCCCGCAGCATCGTCTCCGCGTCGCGCCGGGATGCCGCGTTTGGCCAGCTGGTCGGCACGGGGACCAGCGGCCCGGCCCCGGTCGGCCATTCGAATGCGTACGCGAGGACCACTGGGGTGGCGGTCCGGACGGCTTCGGCGACAGCCCAGTTGACTGCGGCGTCGGCGCTGGACGACCCGTCGTAGCCGACGACGATCGGCCTGACCATGGCGATCACCTCCGGCTCAGCTGGTGGTGTCGGTGGCCGAGGAGACCAGCGCGGGGACCGGGATCACCACGACCGGGCAGGTGGCCTTGCGGATGCACTCCTCGCTGACCGAGCCGAGCACGGTGTGCTGCAGGCGGCCGTGGCCGTGGCTGCCCAGGACCAGTAGGTCCGCGCCGCGGGCGGCGGTGCTCAGCACGTCGGCGGCGCGGCCCTCGACCACCTCGCCGACGACCGGCGTCGCCGATCCGAGCCGGGCGGTCAGCTCGGCGATCTCCTGGTCCAGCAGTTCGCTGGCGCGTTGCCGCTCTTCGATGGGGCTGACTGCGGTTCCACCGTCCCACCGCCAGGCGACGACGGCGCGCAGCGCGCCGCCCCGCTCAGCGGCTTCCCGGGCGGCCCAGTCGAGAGCCCGGCGGCTGCCCTCGGAGCCGTCGAGACCGACGACGATCAGGTGACTGGCGCTCATGGTCCTCACTCCTTCAGTTGCACCTGACTACAGTCCACCTCCGTCGACGGGTGGGGGACAGGTGCGAAGGACCCGCCGTTGCGGGACTGGGGTCCCGTCGGTAGACCGGCCGGCGTCGGCTGTGGCCCGGCCGGCGGCGATACGGGCGTCGGCGTCGGTCCGGCCGATGCCGACTGGCCGTCGGTGAACAGCGCGAGCAGTTCGCCGACCAGGTGGTCGCATTCGGCCGGATGTCGGAACGGTACGTGCGGATTGACGGTGTACTCGTTGCGCCGGCCGACCCGGTGCCGGGTGAGGTATCCGGCTTCCTCCAGGTCGGCGACGATGGTGTGCGCCGCGCGTTCGGTTATCCCGACCCGCGCCGCCACGTCCCGCAGCCGGGCCCGTGGGTCGCGGGCGATGGCGAGCAGGACGTGTCCGTGGTTGCTGAGCAGGGTCCAGGGCGGAAGGCGCCACGTGTCGGGGGTTGTCACAGGGTAATCATATGAGTACCAATACGTGAACATCGTCCACGTGGCTGCCGTCCCCCGACCACGCCGGGCTGCGGTGTACCGACCGCGCGGGCAGGCTCACCGACTCAACCGCCGGGCCCGTAGCAGCCGGGCCCACCAGGGCCGACGGCCGTCGGCGACGACCCGTGGCGCCGGACCGGGCAACCCTTTGAAGCTGACCCAGCCGCCCGGTCCCATGGCGACCGTACCGACGGCGACGGGACGGCGGCGAGCGACTGCCGCGACCGCCGCGGCGCCCACCAGCGCGACCGCTACGGTCGCCGCGGCGATCCGGTCGGCGGCGACCACCGGCCGGTAGCGGACCCGGCCGGCGGCGCACACGAACGCGCCGAGCGGCCGGCCGCCGCTGCTCACCGGGACGAGCACGGCCGGATCGGGACCTCCGGTGCCGATCACGGGGCCGAACGGACCGGACTGTGGACCGGCGACGCCGGCCAGCGGACCAGGCGGGGGAGCCGACCGGGTACGGCCGACCGGCGCTGGGGTCGGCGTGGCCTCAGCGGTGCTCATCATCTGCCTCCTCAGCGGCGCCCGGTGGGCTGGTGCCCGCGCACCTGCCCACCGGGCGAGCGGTCAACGGGTGTCGGACCGGTGAGCTGGGCGCACCGCCGCGCGTCCGGCCTCCAGGCGGGCCAGCGGCACCCGGTACGGCGAGCAGGAGACGTAGTCGAACCCGGCGTCGTGGAAGAACCGCACCGAGTCCGGGTCGCCGCCGTGCTCGCCGCAGACGCCGATTTCCAGGTCCGGCCGGGTGGCCCGGGCGTCCGCGACCGCGATCTGGATCAGCCGTCCGATACCGGCGGTGTCGATCGACTCGAACGGCGACACGGGGAAGATGCCGAGCTCCAGGTAGCGGCCGAAGAACACCCCTTCGACGTCGTCGCGGGAAAACCCCCAACCCAGCTGGGTGAGGTCGTTGGTGCCGAACGAGAAGAAGTCCGCCACCTCGGCGATCGCGCTGGCCGTCAGGGCCGCTCGCGGCACCTCGATCATGGTGCCGACCGGGATCGGCGGCAGACCGTCGATGTCGGCGAGCAGCGCCTCGGCCTGATCCCGTACCGCCTCCAGCTCCTGCACCGCGCCGACCAGCGGCACCATGATCTGCGGCCGGGGGTCGCCGCCGGCCCGCGACCGGGCGACGGTCGCCTCCGCGATCGCCCGCACCTGGGTGGCGAACAGGCCCGGCACCATCAGGCCGAGCCGGACACCGCGCAGGCCGAGCATCGGGTTGGCCTCGTGCATCCGGCGGACCGCCGCGAGCAGCCGCCCGTCGTGCCCCGGGTCCTCGCCGCGTGCCTCGGCCCGGGCCACCCAGGCGGTCAGCTCGTCGAGGGCGGGCAGGAACTCGTGCAGCGGCGGGTCCAGCAGCCGGATGGTGACCGGCTGGCCGTCCGCCTCGGCCAACAGCGCCTCGAAGTCCTGCCGCTGCAGCGGGCGCAGCGCGGCCAGCGCGGCCTCGCGGTCGGCGTCGGTCTCGGCGAGGATCAGCCGCTCGACCAGTTCCCGGCGGTCGCCGAGGAACATGTGCTCGGTCCGGCACAGGCCGATTCCGGCGGCACCGAACGCCCGGGCCCGGTGGGCGTCGGCGGCGGTGTCCGCGTTGGCCCGCACCGCGAGCCGGCGCACCACGTCCGCGTGGCCCAGCAGCCGGTGCACCGCAGACACCAGCGGATCTGCCTCCGGTGCCAACTCGCCCTCGATGTAGCGCAACACCGGTGACGGGTGGACCGGGACGGCACCGGCGTAGACGGCGCCGGTCGCCCCGTCGACCGAGATCAAATTCCCGGCGCGCAGCACGGTCGGCGCCGCCCCGGTACCGTCGGCGACGGTGATCTGGCCGGCCGCCGCGTCGACGGTCAACGCCTCGGCGCCGCAGACGCAGGTACGGCCCATGCCCCGCGCCACTACGGCTGCGTGCGAGGTCTTGCCGCCCCGGCTGGTCAGGATGCCGGCGGCGGCGATCATCCCGGGCAGGTCGTCCGGGTTGGTCTCCCGACGCACCAGGATGACCTGCTCGCCCCGACCGGCGGCGGCGACCGCCGCCTCGGAGTCGAACACCACCCGGCCGACGGCCGCGCCCGGAGCGGCCGGTACGCCGACCGCGAGTGGCGTGGGCGCGTTGGCCGGGTCGAACCGGGGGAACATCAGCTGACCGAGCTGGGCCCCGGTGACCCGGTCGAGTGCCTCGTCGAGGTCGATGACCCCCTCGTCGACCAGTTGCGCGGCGATGACGAAGGCGGCTTCGGCGGTCCGTTTTCCGACCCGCGTCTGCAGCATCCACAGGGTGCCGCGTTCGATGGTGAACTCGACGTCACACAGGTCGCGGTAGTGATGCTCCAGGGTGTCCATGATCGTCATCAGCCGGTGGAAGCTGCGCGGGTCGATCCGCTCCAGTTCCTGCAACGGGACCGTGTTGCGGACCCCGGACACCACGTCCTCGCCCTGAGCGTTGGCCAGGTAGTCGCCGTACACGCCGCGCGCCCCGGTCGCCGGGTCGCGGGTGAACGCCACCCCGGTGCCGGAGTCCGGGCCCCGGTTGCCGAACACCATCGCCATCACGTTCACCGCGGTGCCCAGCTCGGCCGGGATCCGTTCCTGCCGGCGGTAGAGCACCGCGCGTTCGGCGTTGCACGACTCGAAGACCGCCCGGATCGCCAGGTCGAGCTGTTCGTGCGGCGACTGCGGAAAGTCCCGGCCGGTGTGCTGGTGAAAAACCTTCTGGTACGCCTCGACCAGGGCGCGTAGGTCGTCGGCGCCGAGCGCCGAGTCCGCGGTGACCCCGGCAGTCCGTTTGACCGTCTCCAACTCGGTGGTGAACAGCTCGTCGGGCACGCCGAACACGGTCCGGCCGAACATCTGCACCAGCCGGCGGTAGGAGTCCCAGGCGAAGCGATCGTCGCCGCTCTGCGCGGCGAGGCCGTGCACGGTGGTGTCGGTCAACCCGATGTCCAGGACGGTCTCCATCATGCCGGGCATCGAGAACCGGGCACCGGACCGTACGGCGAGCAGCAGCGGGTCGTGCCGGTCACCGAGCCGTTTGCCCAGCCGCGCCTCCATGCCCCGGAGGTGGCGGTTGACCTCGTCGAACATCCCGGCCGGCGGTGTGCCGTCGGCGAGGTAGGCGCGGCAGGCGGCGGTGGTGACGGTGAAGCCGGGCGGCACCGGCAGGCCGAGCCGGGTCATCTCGGCCAGGTTGGCGCCCTTGCCGCCGAGCAGGTCGGTGAGTTCGCGGTTACCTTCGATGAAGTCGTAGACGAATTTCGGCATGGCGCCCGCCTCCTGCACTGGTCGGCGAATCTCTCTCCTTCCGTGGTAGCAGTGGTCGGTGCGGGCGGGGCAGGGCCGGTCGGGCCACCTCCCAGGGCGTAGGTCCCGGTCAGTCGCCGGCTGGCGGCCGGGGGCCACCTTCGCGGACGATCGCCGTCGCGCACCCGGCGTGGTGCAGCACCGCCTGGCTGACCGCGCCGAGCGGTACCCGCAGCGGATGATCGCCACGGGCTCCGACGACCACCAGCCCGGCCCGGGCGGAACGCTCGATCAGCACCCGGGCCGGCGGGCCGTTCACCACCTGCTGGCGGACCGCGACGTCGGGATGCTTCTCCTGCCACGGGGTCACCGCCGCCGCGAGTTCGTCGGCGGTCGCCGCCGAGGCGTCGGCCCAGCTCGACTCGCTCTCCCAGCTGCGTACGACGATCAGTTCGCTGCCCCGTTGCGCGGCGGCGTCGAAGGCGAAGCCGAGCGCCCGCTCCGAACCGGCCGAGCCGTCCACACCGACCAGCACCGGCGCGGCCGGCTCGGGGGCCGGCTCGGAGCCGGCCCGGGCGACCAGCACCGAGCAGTCCGCGCGGGCGGCGATCTGTACGGCGAGTGCGTCCAGCGGCAAACAGGTCCACCGGGCCAGGTCCCCGTCGCCGATCACGACCAGCGACGCCATCCGGGACTCCCGGAGCAGCGCGGTGGCCGGGGCATTCTCCGACACTTCGGTGGTGACGTCGATCCCGGGGGCCGTCCGGGTGGCGATCTCCAGAGCGCGTTCGACGAGCTGGTAGGCGTCCGGCTGGGGTTCGTCGCCGCCGGACAGGTCGTCCGGAATCCAGTTGAGGGCGTGCACCAGCCGCAGCGGCCGGTGCGCGGTGGCGGCTTCCCGGGCGGCCAGGGCGACCGCGGCCCAGCTGGATGCCGAGTCGTGGACGCCGGCCACGATCCGGTCGCGGGCCGGTGCGGCGTGCTCCGACATCACTGCTCCTTTCACCGCTTATGTCCGGTCATTGGGCCACTGCAGCGACCCGGGTCGGATCGAGAAAAGGGAGCTCACCTGTGAGGATAGCGCTCAGTGACCCCGGTCCGGGCGGATTCCGGTCGACCGGGCAGGATGGGGTCATGATCTCCGCGGTGGTGTTCGACATGGACGGCGTACTCATCGACACGGAACCGGTCTGGGAGCAGGTCCGGCGCGACTACGTGACCGGAGCCGGTGGTCGGTGGCTGCCGGACGCCCAGCAGCGGTTGATGGGGATGAGTACCCCGGAGTGGGCCGGCTACCTGGACGCGGAGCTCGGCGTCGGGCGCGGTGTCGACCGCATCGCCGACGAGGTGATCGACGCCATGGCGGCGCGGTACCGGGCCGAGCTGCCGCTGATCCCGGGCGCGATCGAGGTGGTCCGCGACCTCGCCGGGCGGTTCCCGCTCGCCCTGGCCAGCTCCTCACCCCGCCGCCTGATCGAACAGGTGCTGGCCACGGCGGGGCTCACCGAGGCGTTCCGGGCAACCGTGTCGACCGAGGAGTGCGCAGCCGGCAAGCCGGACCCCGAGGTCTACCAGGTGGCGGCACGGCTGCTCGGCGTACCGCCGCAGCGGTGCCTGGCGGTGGAGGATTCGAGCAACGGGCTGCGGTCCGCCGCGGCCGCCGGTCTGGTGGTGGTCGCGGTGCCGCACCCCGCGTACCCGCCGGCAGCCGACGCCCTGGCTGGCGCGACGCTGGTCGTCGACCGCCTCGACGAGCTGACGGCTGACCGAGTGCTCGCCCTCGCCGACAAGGTGCGTTAGGCCGCACGGCTGGCAAGTCCCTCAAAGCAGGCGTGCTGACGGCGGTTGGTCCGGAGCACCTCCTCGCTGCGGACGCTGCGGCATCCCACGAGATGGGGATCGACCTCGACGCGGTCCGCGCGGCGGGTCGAGTGGGTGTTCGGTGTGGGTCGAGGCGACTACATTGGAACGGGGTTCGTGCTGAACGCGCTGCGGCCGGCGGCTTGACGACCGCACCGGGCAGGCCTTCGGTGATGATCGGCATCCTTTAGACTCCACCACGGCAGCGCTCCCAGCCGACCACGAGATCCTGGTCGGCCACACCCCCGGAGGTCTCCGCCGTGAGCACTGAGGAACGAGTCCCGGTCGGGGTGGACACCACCCGTCCCAGCGTCGCCCGCGTGTACGACTACATGCTCGGCGGCAAGGACAACTTCGCGGTCGATCGCCAGGCCGGCCAGATGGCGCTGCAGGTCACCCCCGACGGTCCGCTGGCGGCCAGAGCCAACCGCGGCTTCCTGCGCCGCGCGGTGCGGCACCTGGTCGCCGAGGCCGGCGTGCGGCAGTTCCTCGACATCGGCTCGGGTCTGCCCACCCAGGGCAACGTGCACGAGATCGCCCACCAGGTCGACCCGCAGGTGCGGGTGGTCTATGTGGACAGTGATCCGATGGTGCTGGCACACGGTCGGGCGTTGCTCGACAGCTCTCCGATGACCACCGTCGTCCAGGCGGACACCCGTGACCCGGAGCAGATCCTGGCCGATCCCGGCGTACAGTCGATGATCGACCTGGATCAGCCGGTGGGCCTGCTGATGCTCGGCATCCTGCACCACCTCGGTGACGACGAGGATCCAGCTGCGGTAGCGACGGTCTACCGGGACGCGATCGCGAGCGGGAGCTACCTGGCCCTGTCTCACTTCCACAACCCGGGTGACAGTCAGCCGGAGGCTGCCCGCAAGGCGCTCGTGGTCGAGAAGATCTTCAACCAGACGTTGGGTACCGGCCGGTGGCGTCGTCGCGACGAGATCCTCTCGTACTTCGGTGACTTCGAGATGCTCGAACCCGGTCTGGTGCCCCTTGCGGAGTGGCGTCCGGCTCCTGACGACGCGCCGTCGGAGCAGACCGAGACCTACTACACCTTCGTCGGCGGCGTCGCCCGCAAACCCTGACCCCGCCGCACCCGCCGCACCTGGGGTAGCCCGGCGGGACCGGGCTCGCCGCCCGCGTCAGCGCACCGCCACGTTCAGCGCGATGGTGGCGGCGACCGACAGTATCAGCGATAGCAGGACCATCACCAGGCATCCGAGACCACCGCCGAGCGGCCGGATCTCGGTGTTTCCGATTCTCACGGTGGCCTCGTACCCCGACGACCGCCCGGACATGCCCGCCACGGGTACGGCGGCTGGAAATCTGCCGGCAGACAGGGCCACGCTGCGCATGTTAGCGTCCGACAACCTGGGGCGCTGGCGGGCGACCGTCGATGTCCGTGGTCGGTCGCTCTGCGACCGCACCCGTGCACCTTTTGTGGAGGTACGTCCCGATGGCGATGGTCGACCCGGCAGTGCCCCGCCCGGTGACGGTGCACATCGATCCGGCGTTCGCGGTTGCACCGGTTCGACGCCGTACCTTCGGATCCTTCGTCGAACACATGGGCCGGTGCGTGTACACCGGGCTCTACGAACCCGACCATCCGACCGCCGACGAGCGCGGACTGCGCCGTGACGTGCTCGACCTGGTCCGGGAGCAGGGCGTATCAGTGGTCCGCTACCCGGGGGGCAACTTCGTCTCGGGCTACCGCTGGGAGGACGGGGTGGGGCCCAGAGACCAGCGTCCCACCCGGCTCGACCCGGCCTGGCACAGTATCGAGACCAACGCTTTCGGGTTGGACGAGTTCGTCAGTTGGGCGCGGTCCGCCGGGGTCGAGCCGATGTTGGCGGTGAACCTGGGCACCCGGGGTCCCCGCGAGGCGATGGACCTGCTGGAGTACGCCAACCATCCGCGCGGCACGCAGCTGTCCGATCTGCGCCGGGCGCACGGCCGGCAGGCCCCGTACGACATCCGGATGTGGTGTCTCGGCAACGAGATGGACGGGCCGTGGCAGCTGGGCCATCAGACCGCCGACGAGTACGGGCGACGGGCCGCCGAGACGGCCCGGGGGATGCGGATGATCGACCCCGATCTGGAGCTGATCGTCTGCGGCAGCTCCGGTCCCGCCATGCCGACCTTCGCGGCCTGGGAGGCGACCGTCCTGGAACACACCTACGACCAGGTCGACTACGTCTCCGCGCACCTCTACCACGAGGAACAGGACGGGGACCTGACCAGTTTCCTGGCCTCATCGGTGGAGATGGACCGATTCATCGGCGACATCGTGGCTACCTGTGACCACGTCCGGGCCAAGACCCGTAGCAGCAAGCGGATGCAGATCTCGTTCGACGAGTGGAACGTCTGGTACATGCGCCGGTTCCTCGCCGAGGGCGTACCGACCGAGTGGGTCCACGCACCGTCGCTCAGCGAGGACGATTACACCGTCGCCGACGCCGTGGTGGTGGGCACCTCGCTGATCACCCTGCTGCGCAACAGCGACCGGGTGGCCGCCGCCTGCCAGGCTCAGCTGGTCAATACGATCGCCGCCATCCGAGCGGAGCCGGGCGGTCCAGCCTGGCGGCAGACGATCTTCTATCCGTTCGCGTACACGGCGCGCCACGCCCGGGGGACGGTGCTGCGGGTGGAGTGCGGCACCACCGGGCCGGTCGTCGAGACGGCACGGTACGGCGAGGTGCCGCTGCTGGACGTCGTGGCCACCCACGACGACGACGCGGATCAGTTGGTGATCTTCGCTGTCAACCGTGGGCAGCGGGAGTCCCTCGTGCTCGACATCGATCTGCGGGCGTTCCCCGGCTACCGGGTCGTCGAGCAGTGCGTGCTGACCGACCCGGACGTGCGGGCCGCCAACACGTCGGCGCAGCCGGACCGGGTACGTCCCCGGACCCTTCCCGGTCCGGCCGTCGACCAGGGACGGCTGTCGGTGATGCTGCCGTCCGTCTCCTGGACGATGGTGCGGCTGGCGACGTCGGGCTGACCCGCCTGCCGGTCCGGCGGGCGGCGTCGGCGCCGTGCCGGCTCGCGACTGTCTGTGGTCTGACGACCACGTGTGTGCTTGACGGCGTTCGCCGGGCGCGCGTCGCGTAGCGCTTAACCGGTTAAGAAGTCGGGTGTCACCTCTCTGTGGTGGGGAGTACGCCCATGACGCCCCGGCGCCGCATCCGTCGGACCGTCACGGGCACCGCCCCGCAACTGCTAACGTCGGGTCCGCCGCCCCCCGCGAGCGGGGGGTGCTGTGCTGAGCGACTGGCTGCAGCGGTTGCTGTCGATGGACGGTGCGCTGATCTACCTGCTGGTCGGGCTTCTGGTCTTCGCCGAGGACGCGCTGTTTGTCGGCTTCGTGTTCCCCGGCGAGACCGCTGCGGTGCTCGGCGGCGTCGCCGCCAGCCTCGGCACCATCTCGCTACCCGGTATCACCGTGGTCGTGGTCAGCGCGGCCGTGGCCGGCGACACCACCAGCTACCTGATCGGCCGGGCCCTGGGGCCGCGGCTGCTGCGGATGCGCTTCCTGCGCAAGCGGCAGGCCTGGGTGCGGCGGGCGCAACACCAGTTGGCCGTACGGGGCGGCACCGCGGTCTTCGTCGGCCGGTTCGTGACCTTCTTCCACGCGGTGATGCCCGCCCTGGCCGGCGCGGCACACATGCCGTACCGGCGGTTCTTTCTCTACAACGTCGCGGGCGCGCTGGTCTGGGGGATCGGCACGGTGCTGATCGGCTACCTGGCCGGCACCTCGTACGCCGCGATCGAGGAATTCGCCGGGCGGGCGGCCGCCGTCGTGGTCGCGGTGCTGGCGCTCGGGGCGCTCGTCATCTGGCGGCTACGGGCCGCCCGCCGCGAATGTGCACCCGACGCGGCGGCCGGCCAGCCGAAATCCGGTCGTCACCGGCCCGGCCGAGGCCGTGACGGCTGCGACCGGTCCGGTGACCATGTCTGACGACCAACCAGCTACGCCTGACGACGAACCCTTACGCCGGCACCGGCAGCAACTCCGCCATCCGCAGCGCGTCCGCGGTGGGCGGCGACAGCGGCAGCCGGTCGATCTCGTCGATCGGCACCCACCGGATGGCGTCCGCGCTGCCGCCGACCTCGGTGACCGCCGGCTCGCCCGGCCCGACCCGGGCGCTGTGCAGCAGCCCGACCACATGCCAGTCCGTGCCGTTGCGGTGCGCCAGGTACGACCGCACGTCCAGCAACCGCGACGACATCACCTCCAGCCCGGCCTCCTCCTGCAACTCCCGGGTGAGCGCCTCGCCGGGCTGCTCGCCCGGATCGAGACCACCTCCCGGCAGATGCCACGCACCCGGCTCGAACACCGGAGACGCATCGGACAACCGGCTCAGCAGCACCGCCGAGTCCCGGACGATCACCGCGTACGCGCCCACCCGCAGACGAGGACCTTCGCTCACCGTAAACCTCCAGCTCGTAGCGATTTGCCAATGCCCACACCGGCCGCCGGCCGGCTCAGCTGAGCGACGCCGGGTGTGCCGGTGGCCGGACGGGTACCCGCCCGGCCACCGGTCACACCTGCAGTGGCGGCTGCGACTACCGCGCGGCGCAGGACAGCGTCGGCACCGGGTTGCTGCCGTTCCAACTGCCGATGAAGCCGAAGGTCGTGCTCTGTCCGGCGCCGAGGTTGCCGTTGTAACTGACGTTGGTCGCCGAGACACTCGCCCCGTTGCTGGTGACGGTGGCGTTCCACGCCTGGTTGACCGACTGACCGCTGGCGAACGTCCAGCTCACCCGCCAGCCGCTGAGCGCCGAACCGCCAGCGGTCACCCGTACCTCACCCTGGAAACCGCCCTGCCACTGACCGACCACCGCGTACGTCGCGGTGCACGCCACGGCCGGGGGCGCGGTGGTCGGCGGCACTGTGGTGGGCGGCACCGTGGTCGGGGGCGCGGTGGTCGGCGGCGGCGTCCCGCCGCTGTAGACGGTCGCCTCCCGTGCGGTCTCCCGAATCCCGTTGGTGCCGTTGAACAGCCGTTGGCCCCACGAGGTGAGGCTGTTGACGTTGAAGTTGTTCACCATGTCGAGATACTCGACGCCGCCGCTGTTGCCGCTCCACGACCAGCCGAGCCAGCCGATGCCATGCTGGGAGGTGTACGACAGGATCGAGTCCTCGTCCGGGTTGCCGTCGGAATGGTTGTGCCCGAACTCGCCGACCACGATCGGCAGACCGGCCGAGCGGAACCGGCCCAGGTAGTCGCTGATCTCGGCGGCGGTGTCGAACACGCCGTACATGTGGATCGAGAAGATCAGGTTGCGGGCCGGGTCGGCGTTCCACACCGCCTGCGCGTTGTCGCGCATCGTGAAGGTCCAGTCCTGTCCCCAGTTCGGTGCGTCGACCATGATCGCGTGCTCGAAACCGGCGGCGCGCAGCCGCTGCACGGCGCTCGTGGTGTGACTGGCCCAGTTCTGGTAGCCGCTGTTGCCGAACGGCTCGTTGCCGATGTTGATGATGACGTAATTTTCCTGGCCGCGCAGCACGCTGGCCAGGCCGATCCAGTAGTCGGCGGCGGACGCCAGGGTGGCTGCGGCCCCCTCCTCGCCGTACCCGGTGGTGTCGTGCACCTCCAGGACGCAGATCAGCCGGTTGGCCTTGCACAGCGAGATGACGTTGGCGACGTCGCTGGCATCGTTGCGGGTCCACCGGTGGCCGTTGCTGAGCACCACCCGGACCGCGTTCGCGCCCAGGGACTTGATGTTGGCGAAGGAGTTGGTCTGGCTGGGGTACCAGGTGTGTGCGTGGTTGACCCCGCGCAGGACGAACGGAGTGCCGTTCGCCTCGACCAGCCGGCCGTCGCTGACGTGCAGGCCGACGGCGGCGTGCGCGGGCTGGACCAGCACCACGACGGACGTGACCAGGGCGAGTAGCGTCGCGGCCGCGACGCTCAGACGTGTCTTCATGACCTACCTCGGGTAGCGGCCCGTGGGTGACCCACGGGGACGAAAGACACCGGCTGACCTGGCCAGCACGGTGTCGGCGACTACCCGGCCCTTCGCGCAGGCATCAGAGTAGACCGGCGCTTTCCCGCTACGCAACCGGTTAAGTTGATCCAGCCCTGGTATCGGTCCACGCCTCTGCCTGATCATGCCCTGCAAACGGCACTACCGGCGTCGATGCCCAGTGATCCGGGGTCGACGCCGGTAGTGGACCGGTCAAGTCAGCGGGTCTCGTTCGCCACCTCGTACAGCCGCTCCGGCGTCACCGCGCCGGCGAACAGCCGGCCGTCGTCGGCGATCAACACGGTGAGCAGCGCACTGGAGAACAGTCGGCCGCTGCCCCACGGCCCGTCGACCGCCGGCAGGTCACCCAGAATCCGCATGACCTGGGCGCCCTCGGCAGAGTCCCCGGTGTGCTCCTCGGCCGCCGCTGCCGCCTCGGCCGGCGGCGTGACCACCAGGACGGTGCCCCAGCCGCTGCCGACCGTACGGACCGAATCCTCGCTGTCCGCCCAGCCCTGCGCCAGCTCATCCAGCATGCCGCCCATCTCGGCGTCGCCGGGCAGCTGGTCCGGACCCCGGGAACCGTCACCCGGCGCCGCGACCTCGTCCTCGCCCGCCTCGATCACCTCGGTGCCCGGCGGTGGGTTGAAGACGAACTGCTCCTCATCCGGTGTATCGAAGCTGACCTGGGTGAACGCCGTCTCGATAGCGGCCCGGTCGGCACCGGTCGGATAGACCGCGAACCGCAGCGGCACGTACTCCACCGAGTCGATCGCGATCCGGATCTCCTCAACCAGCGAGTCCTCGTCGCGCGGGGTGAGCACCAGCTCGTACGCGGTACGCCCGGCGAGCTCCGCCGAGCGGCCCACCGACACCTCGGTGCTCGGGTCGATCGCCGCCAGCACCTGGTCGGCTGCCGCCTGCGGGGTGACGGGCAGGTCCGGCGCCGGATCGGCGCCGGCCCGCCGGTCCGCCGCGTCGGCGTCGTCGCCCTCGGCCGGCAACTCGAAGTGGGTGGCCTGCTGCTGCTGGCTGGACCAGATCCAGACGTCCCGCCCATTGCGGATGACGTCGGTCTCGCCCAGCGTGCGGACCATCGCCAACCGGGCCTGATCCGGACCGGCGTACCAGACACGCAGGGTCTGCGTGCCGTTGATCAGTGAGCCCAGCCCGTTGCCGGCGCCGATCTGACCGGCCAGGTTGAGCGCCGCCGGCAGGCCCAGCTCGGCGCGGTGCACGACCGTCCCGGACATGCCGTCGACCTCGGCGGTCTGCAGGTCGACCAGCAGCTGCTCGGCGCTGCGCGGTGGCAGGACCGGGTCAGCGGACGCGGCGAGTGCCCCCACGGCCACGCCGCCGCCGACGAGTACCGCCGCCGACGCGGTGGGGACCAGCCAGCGCATCGCCGGCCGGGATGTGAATACCGACATCTTCGTACCTCCTGCCACCCATCGTGCGTCGGGTGTACTGAGACGTTGCTGAGAGCGGGTGGCCAAGCTGAGAACACGCTCAGCGAGGGCGGTCACGGGTAACCCGGTCGTCCACCCATGATGGCACCCTTGACCGGTGCGTGTGCTGGTGGTGGAGGACGAGGTCCGGCTGGCCGATGCCCTGCGGCGTGGTCTGCAGGAGGAAGGCTTCGTCGTGGACGTCGCCGCGACCGGGCCGGCCGGGCTGGAGCTGGCCCGGCGCGGCGGTTACGACGCGATGATCCTCGACGTGATGCTGCCCGGACTGTCCGGCTACCGGGTGGTGCGCCAGCTGCGTGCCGAGCGGAACTGGCTGCCGGTGCTGATTCTGTCCGCGAAGGACGGCGAGTACGACCAGGCGGACGGCCTCGACTGCGGTGCCGACGACTACCTGACCAAGCCCTTCTCGTACGTGGTGCTGCTGGCCCGGCTGCGCGCGCTGCTGCGGCGCGGCGCGCCGCAGCGGCCGGCCGTGCTCACCGCCGGTGACCTGAGCCTCGACCCGGCTCGGCGCCGGGTCACCCGGGCCGACGCCGAGGTGGCGCTCACCGCCCGTGAGTACGCCCTGCTGGAGTACCTGATGCGACGCGCCGGCGAAGTGGTCTCGAAGATCGAACTGCTCGACCACGTCTGGGACGCCAGCGTCGACACCGCGCCGAACGCCGTCGAGGTGTACATCGGGTACCTGCGCCGCAAGGTCGGCCGGGATCGGCTGGAGACCATCCGGGGTGCCGGCTACCGGCTGGTCCCATGACCGGTCGACGGTCTTCGGTGGCGTACCCCGGTCGGTGGCGGGCGTACCTGCGGGTCCGGCTCAGCCTGCGCACCCGGCTGACCGCGATCAGCGTGTTGGGTCTCGCCGCCGGCCTGGCCGCCGGGGCGATCGGGCTCACCGCCGTTCTCGCGCTGGCACTGGAACGTAGCGCCGACGCCGACGCCCGGACCACCGCCGACGCGATCGCCCAACTGGTCGCCGCCGACGCGGTGCCCGACCCGTTGCCGGTGGCCGGCAACGACGTACGGGTGCAGATCGTCGACGAGCGGGGACGGATACGGGCCGCGTCCATCGGCGCCGACCGACTCGTCCCGATGCTCTACGCGGGCGAGCGGGAGGAGCTCGCCGCCGAACCGACCGGGGCGGTCACCGTGCCGGGTGCCCGGCTCGGTCTGCGCGGCCCGGTCCGGGTGATCGCCCAACCGGCGGGCGGGCCGGCACAGCCCCGTACCGTGCTGGTCGCCCGGTCGATGGCCGACATCAACCGCAGCCTCGCCCTGGTACGGGTGATCCTGCTGATGACGTTTCCGCTGTTGGTGGCCGCGGTCACGGTGATCGTCTGGCGGGCCGTCGGGGCGACGCTGCGGCCGGTGGAGAAACTGCGGGCCGGCGCGGCCGAGATCACCGGTGGCGAACAGGCCGGCCACCTGCCGGTGCCGGGCGGCGGCGACGAGATCCACCGGCTGGCGGTCACCCTCAACGACATGCTCGACCGGCTGGAGGCCGCGCGGGCCCGGCAACGCGCGTTCGTCGCCGACGCCGCTCATGAGCTGCGCAGTCCGCTGACCAGCCTGCGTACGCAGCTTGAGGTGGCGCAGCGGCTCGGTAGCCGGACGGACTGGCCGGCGGTCGCCGACGACCTGCTGGCGGACAGTCAACGGCTCAGCCGCCTGGTCGACGACCTGCTGCTGCTGGCCCGCGCCGACCAGCGGGCCGACCAGTCCGGTGTGGTGCTCGGCCCGGTCGGTCCGGTGGAACTGGGTGAGCTGGCCGCCACGGTGGCCGCCCGATATCCACGGCCGGTGCGGGTGGTGCCGCCGGGCCGGCCGCTGTGGATCGCTGGCGACCCGGACGCGCTGGTCCGGGTGCTGGCCAACCTGCTGGACAACGCGGTCCGGCACGCCCGTTCCGAGGTGCTGGTGACCGCCCGACCGGCTGGGCCCCACTGGCATGAGCTGCTGGTCACCGATGACGGTCCGGGCGTTCCGCCGGCCGACCGGCAACGGGTCTTCGACCGGTTCACCCGGCTCGACGACGCGCGGGCCCGCGACGCCGGTGGCGCCGGGCTCGGACTAGCCATCGTCGCCCAGTTGGTCCGCCGGCACGGCGGCACTGTCGAGCTGGCCGATGTGGGGCGGGCGGCGGATGTGGGGCTGGCGGACGATGCGGCGGGACGCGACGGTGGGGCGGCAGGATTCGGCGGTGCCCGTACCGGACTTCAGGCCCGGGTCCGGCTTCCGGCAGACCCGGTGGACGACGAGCCCGGCCCGGCATAGACCGGGTTGGTCACCGGGCGTTCGCTGCCCGGTCCGTACAGACCGGGTTGGTCACCGGGCGTTCGCTGCCCGGTCCGTACAGACCGGGTCGGCCTGCCCGATCACGTCGGCCGAGTAGACCACGGCGACCGTGAAGCAGTAGTCCATCGACTCGTCCAGCCCGTACGCGACGAAGCTGTCCGCACCCGCCGGCAACGTCATGAAGGCCCGGGGCTGCTGATCGCTGCTTCCCCCGGAGATCAGCACCTGTCCCTCGGCGCCCGCCGGGTAGGTCCAGGTCAACGTCACACTGTCCCGGTTGTCGCGCAGACCCACGCCGCCCGGCGCGGTACCCGGTGCGGCCGTCGGCGCAGCGCTGGTCGGCGTACCGGTCGGAGGGTGGACCTCGGCCGGTGCCCCGGTCTGCCCGGATGGCGTCTCGTCGACCAGGCTGACGCCGGCCACCACCGCCGCCGCGCCGAGCAGGACCACGACCACTCCGGTGAACACCAGCATCGGCCCGCGTGGGCGGGCAGCGGTCGTCACCGGCTTGGGTACCGGCACCAACTGTCCTCGCTGCCGCCGGACCGGAAGATTCCTGCGGCGGTCGGGTATCCGGCTGAGTTCGCGCCGTGGCAGTCGGGACAGTGTCCCGGTGCTCCGGCCCGTGCCGGTGGCGCCGGTTCCGATGGTCGCGCCGGCTCCACTGGCCGCGGCGCTCGCGGCCGGTCCGTCCGTGGCTCCGGTGCCCGACCCGTCCGTGACCTCGACGTGGCGGACCGCGGCCTCGGCATCGACCGAGGCGTCCGGGTCCGCGAAACCCTCGTCGGTCACCGGTGGTGCCGGCTCCGGTCGAGCGCCTGCCCCGTCGGGCACCCGTGGGTTGGGCACGAAGGCAGGACTCTCCGGCGGCACCGGCTCGCCGGGTACGGCCGCCGGGTCGCCCATGGAACTGCCGGCCGTGGGACTGTCCGCCGCTGATGGGCCGGTCGCTTGCCGGAACCGGACCGGCCCGAACGGACTGACCGGGCCGGCGGCGTCCGAGGCGTCCGGTCGATCTGGACCATCCGGTCGATCTGGTCCGTCCGGTCGATCCGCAGCGGTCGCAGCGGAGCCGTCGCCGGCATCGGACTGCTCGGGCGGCCACCACGGTTCGTCGAAGAGCCAGATGCCAGGTGACCCGTCCTGGTCGGCGGGGCCGGACGATGGCAGATCGACCGGCACCCGGGGCGGTGGGATGCTGGCCGGCCGGCCGTCGGCCGGGTCGGGTTCGTCCGGTTGGCGCTGGTCGCCTCCCTGCTCCCGCCCGGTCGTGTTCCGCCCGGCAGGGGAGGGGTCGTCGGTCAGCCAACCACTGGGCGACCAGAGCGGGTCGTCGGCGTCGCCGCCCGCCGGCTCCCGTTCGATCCAGCCGTGCTGGGTCCACGGCCGGCCGCTGCCCAGCTCAGCCGCCGGGTCGGGCACCGATTGGTCCACCGGCTGGTCTGGTGGGTCGAGCCAGGGCGGGTCGGCCCGGTGTCGTCCGTCCCGATGGGCGCGCGTCTCGTCGTCGCTTGACTGGTCGGTGGTCGGCGTCGCCGACGGTGCGCTCGGTTGCGTCCAGAACGCCGCCGACCAGCGGGGGTCGGCTACCTCAGTGACCGGTGGTTCCGGCTCGATCCAGCCGGGCTCGGCCCAGGCCGGACCGGTAAGCCGATCGCGCCCGGCGGGATCGGCCGCCGGAGCCGCCAACCCACTGGCCGGCCTGGTGCCGGGCGGCCAGCTGCCCTGGTCCAGGCCGTCACCGTCGTGGACCGCACCGCCGTTGTCGTCCGGCCGACGGATCGGGCCCGGGTCGCCGTTGTCGTCCGGACTGCGGTCCGGACCCGGGCCGTCGGTGTCGTCCGGCCCATCGTCGACCGGTCCCTGCCCGCCACAGCGGTGCGCCGGATCCGCTGGCGCCTCGGCCAGCGCGGCGACCTGCCCGACCAGCGGATGGTCCGCCGGCAGGCGGGTGCGGCACAGGTCGATGGCGAGCGACAGGCTGACGTCGGACTCGGCGAGCCGGCCGCAGTCGCGCTGCATCGCGCCGAGCCGGGCCAGCATCTTGATCCCGGCCGGATGCCCCTCCCCGTACACCTCCCGGTGCAGTTCCCAGGCATCCTCCAGCCGGTCCCGGGCGATGTCGCACTCGCCGCAGGCGAACTCGACGGTGGCGAGGTCCGCGTGGGCGGCCAGGACCCGGAGCGACTCCGGGCCGTCGATGGCGCAGAGTTCGTCGATCACCTCGCGGTACAGGTGCGCGGCGCGGGCGTCGCTGCCCACCCGGTGCAGGACGGCGGCGAGGGTGGCGGCGGCCCCGATGGTCCGTTCGTCCGCCGTGCCGTGCAGCCGCTGGTTCGCCGAGTACGCGTACGCGGCCCACGCCCGCGCCGCCGGTGCCTCGCCGAGTGCGACCGTCACCCGGGCGAGTAGTCCGGCGGCCTCCGCCTGTTCGGTGCTGGCGTGTGCGGGACGCGGGTCGGTGTCGGCCAACGCCGTGGCCAGCAAGTTACGCGCGCCCGGCAGGTCGCCGACGCTGATCAGGCCGTGCGCCTGCGTGGTGATTTCGCCCAGGCCGAGAGACACGTCCCATCGTGCGTGTCCGACGACGGTCTGTACAAGGGTCTGATGTGGGACAGTTCGCTCATGGTGGCGGATTGTTACCGGCTAGATGCTTGACTAACGCTTCGCTGATGATCCGTAGCTGATCGACCTGTTCCGGGGTCAGCTGGTCGAACAGGTGTCGCCGGACCGCGTCGACGTGGCCGGGCGCGGCGGCGGTGAGGGCGGTGAAGCCGGGCTCGGTGAGCACCGCGAACTGGCCGCGCCGGTCGGTCGGACACTCCTCACGGCGGACCCAGCCGATTTGTTCCAGCCGGGACACGGCGTGCGACAACCGACTGCGGGAGGAGTCGGTGGCGTCGGCGAGCTCGCTCATCCGCAGGGTGCGCTGGGGCGCTTCGGAGAGCCGGACCAGGATCTCGTAGTACGCGTGTGGCATCCCCGCGCTCGCCTGCAGTTCGCGGTCCAGGGTCGCGGCCAGCGTCCTGGTGGCGTAGAGGTACGCGCGCCAGGTGCACTGTTCGTCGTCGTCGAGCCAGCGGGTCATGACCACCATCATACCGGAAGTCGTTGAGAGTTAAACTAACTCGCGCTAGCCTTCACGACATGGGAATCCACCGTCTCAACCACGCCGTGCTGTACATCTCGAGCCTTGACCGGAGCCTGGCGTTCTACCGGGACGTGCTCGGGTTCTCCGTCGTGCCGATGACCCCCGACGGCTTCTCCGGCGCGGCCTTCCTGCAGGCACCCGGCTCCACCAACGACCACGACCTCGGCCTGTTCGAGATCGGTGGGCACGCCGCGCCGTCCGGCGCCGGTCGCGGCACCGTCGGCCTCTACCACCTGGCCTGGGAGGTGGACACGCTCGACGAACTCGAGCTGCTCGCCACCCGGCTCGCCGCCGCCGGCGCCCTGGTCGGCACCTCCGACCACGGGACCACCAAGAGCCTGTACGGCCGGGATCCGGACGGGCTGGAGTTCGAGGTCGTCTGGCTGGTCCCCGCCGACCGCCTCGACGAGCAGGCGCTCGCCGCCCGCAAGCGGATCCGGCCGCTCGACCTGGCCCGGGAGAAGCAGCGGTACGGCTCCCGGACCCGCGGTGGCGTCGGCGTCTCGGTGCCGGGCTGACCGCCTGGCCGGCACCGAGCCGAGTCCGGCCGCGCCGGCGGCTCGGCCGGCCCCGCCCGTGCGGGCTGTGACCCGGGCCGGTAGAACGGACGCCATGACAGCCGAGCCGGCGGGCCGGGTCCCGCGCGACCTGTTGCTCCGCCACCTGAGCACCTGGGTTCCCGCCGCGCTGCGCCAGGCCCGTCGCGCCACCTTCGTTCAGGCGTACCAGGGCCCGCCGGGGGCCACCGCGGACGCCGCGCTGCGCGCCGTCGCCGACCACCCGGAACTGGTCACCAGCCGGCACCTGACGGTCGTCACGGTCACCTCCTCCGGTGCCGAGGCGGACCCGACCGGGCTGCCGGCGGCGGTGACGGCCCATCTGCTGCCCGGCGGTCCGGAGCTGCTCCCGGTGGCCGTGACCGCCGCCGCAGCCGCCAACGCACCACTGTTGTGCCACCTCGACCTGGCCGGTGGCCCGCTGCCCGGATCCGCCGTGTGGCGTGCGTCGACGGCCGGCCGCCCGGCCGAGCTGCTGGTGGTCGGAGCGGCTTCGTCAGCTGAGCTGCGCCCGGCGTTGACCGCAGCCGGCTTTCCGCTGGTCAGCGTCGTCGAACTGGTGCCGCCCGGGGCGGCCGGGCAGGTCGACGGCGGTACGCCGTACCCGGTCGCCTTCGCCACCGGGTCCGGCAAACGCATCGAGGCGTTCAAGGAGGCGCTCTGGGAGGTCGGCCCGCCGGGGTGGAGGCTGCGTGCCGCCGACGATCCGCAGACGACGGCTGTCGCCGGGCAGGAGCCGGACTCGCCCGTCGCCGGGCAGGAGCCGGACCACGGGCTCGCCGCGCTGCGTGACCGGCTGCACGCTCATCTCGTCGAGTGCGGCTCTCGGACGGTCGCCGAGCTGCGCAGCTTCACGGTGACCGGGACGGTCCACCGGGCCACCGACGCCAACCGGGCGCTGGCCGGTCTGCTCGCCGCCGACCAGGTGCGGCGCCGGCCGGCGGACGGCCGGTTGGCCGGCGACGTGGAGATCACCCCGACCGCCCCGGCTGCCGGCGGGCGTACTCCGTCCACCGCCTGACCAGCAGCGACGCGCCGGTGGCGAGCACTCCGACACTGAACACCATCTGGACGCACACCGCGGCGCGGGCGAGTTGGCCCTCGGCGTGCACGTCGCCGTACCCGACAGTGGTGAGCGTGCCGATCGCGAAGTAGAGCGCGTCGGTCTTCGTCGTCATGTTGACGAACTGGTCCGGGTCGCTGAACGAGATGACCAGGTCGGCCAGCGCGAACACGACCACGCCGCCGACCAGTGCGATCGCCAGCCGGGTGAGGCGTACGTCGGACGGATCGGCGGTGATCTGGTCGCGGATCTGCTGCAGCACCAGCGCGGCCACCAGCGCCACGCCGACGACGGTGACCACGGCGCGGACCGCGAGATGCATCCCCGTCACCCCCGGCTCCACCGGAACCAGGTAGTAGAGCAGGACCATCAGCAGGCAGATGGCAGTGGTACGCCGGACCTCGGCCCGGCGGGGATTCCGGGTACGGGACCGGGCATCATCTCCAGCTATATCGGACATAGGGTCATTATTCCTACAGAACGAAGGCCCAGCGGTCGATCCCGCCGAGCCTTCGATCGTTGTCCTGCGCCGCTCAGCTACGCGACTTGTCCTGCTTCCACGAGAACGGGCCGGGCAGGTCGTACCGGTGCCTCCTGGCCCGCGAGTTCCACGACCATCGGCCGATCCGGATGGTCCAGGACGAGAACCCGTTCTCGGTGAAGTTCAACTGGATCGGGCCGAACCGCTTCCGCTTACGGAACATGACGCCCATCGCTTGCGTTCCCTCCATCGGCCGTCGGCAGGTGGGCTGGTCAGTTCCCTGCCGCGTCGAGCGGCAAACCCGACCGTCCACATGCCTGACTAGCGGGACTCCCAGGCGTCCGGCTTCAGCGTCAGCTTGCGTACGTGCGCCGGCATCCGGCCGGTGAGTACCTCGGCGAGGCTCACCTCGTCGACCACCTCGCGCAACGCGGCACGTACCGCGATCCAGAGCCGGGGCAGGTTCTCGGCGGCACCGGCGTACCGGGTCTCCTCCGGACGCAGCCCGCGTACCCCGGCCAGCGGCCCGTCCACCGCCCGCAGGATCATGCCGATGGTGACGTCCCCGGGCGGCTGGCTCAGCGTGTAGCCACCCTCCGCGCCGCGCTGTGCCCGGACCACCCCGCCCCGGCGCAGGTCGGCCAGCACCGCCTCGAGGAACTTGCGCGGCATGTCCTGCTCGGCGGCGATCGCCTGGGTGGACATCAGCGTCGGGTACGCGGCAGCCAGGATCAGCGCTGCTCGTACCGCGTAGTCGCCGCGCGCGGAGATCTGCACGCCACCATCATGCCGGTTGCCGCTACCCGGTCGGTCACCGGTGGGCGTTCCCGCAGGTCGGCGCGGAAGCTCCCCGGGCTGCACCCCACCTCGCGCTGGAAGAAACGGCCGAAGTTCGTCGGCTCGGGGAAGCCGAGGCGCGCACCGACCTGGGCCACCGGCAGGTCGGTCGCCGCGAGCAACCGCTTGGCCTGCAGGGCCACCCGGTCGTCGATCACCTGTTTGGCGGTCCGCCCGGTCACGGTGAGGCTGGCCCGGGTGAGGGTGCGGACCGCGCAGGACATCCGTTCGGCGTACTCCTCGACCCGTCGGCTGCGCGCGTGGTCCCGCTCCACCTCGGCCCGGAACCGCCAGAAGGTGTCCCACCTCGACGAGCCGGCCCCGGTGGCCTCGTCCGCCGGTGCGGGTTCGTCACCGGGGCGGTCGTCCGCAGTGGGGGCACCGAGCGCCGCCGGGGAGGAGCCGTACGGCAGCAGGGCGATCCGCAGCAGCAGGACCCGCAGCTCATGGCGGAGGAGTTCGTCGACGAGCGCCGTCCGCTGGGGTCGCTGGCTGTCCACGACGAGTTGGCTGACCTCGTTGATGATGGCGTCGGCGTCCTCGCCGGTGAGCTGCCAGTGGGCGCGGGCGGGGGGCCGGTCCGGTACGCCTGGTGCGGCGGTCCAGCGCACCACGATCGCGTCCAGACCGTGCTGTCCGCCAGCCTGGACCACCTGCCCGGCGTGGGCCCAGAGCAAGGTGCCGGGTCGGCACGGGTACGCGACGAAGTCGATCTCGTGGCTGCCGTGACCGGCGGTGACCAGTAGCAGTTCGTCGTGGGGGAGCAGCCGTGGTCGGGGTGGTTCGTCAGCAGTCAAGCTGTCACTGAGAGTAGTTGCGCTGATCGCTGGCCCCAGCGGGTCCGGGTCGGACATCCGGCGGGCGAGCTGATCGGGCTGAACCATCGTTTTCGACGGTAACCGCAGCGCGCCGCAACCGCACCCCGGTAGCCGGGCACATCCATATCCCGGCCTCCCGACCTGCGCCCGGGGTGCACCAGCGGCGGGAGTACGGCGCATCGCCGTACTCCCGTCACGCGAAACAGCCGCGGTCCCCGCCGGGTCGGGCGGAGCCGGGCCGTTCCGATCAGCGCCCGGCCAGCAGCCGGTTCACCGCGGTGTCCACGTCCAGGTGGTCGGACTCGCGGCCGCGGGGCACCACCACGTAGGTGCGGCGCAGGAATCGGACCAGTACGCTGCGCGGCACCTCGAACAGCGCGTTGCCGTCCGGGGAACTCAGCGCGAGCGCGACGAAGTCGCCCCGGGGAGTTGTCCACGGCCAGACCCGGACGTCGCCGATCCCGGCCGGTTCGTCGAGCCCGGTCACCAGAAGTTCGCGGGCGAACGACCAGCTGACCGCTTCACCGCCGGCCGACTCCGCGTGGAAGAGCACGTGGACCGCGTACGGATCGCTCGGTTCGTAACGCAGGCTGGCTCGTACCGGCAGCGCGGTAGCGTCAGGCGCGATGAGCCGTAGTGACGTCTCGACCTCGACGGTCGTTGGTCGGATGACACTCATGGACGTTCTCCCCCCGGCACCGCTGCGGGACGCCCGCCCCGCTTTCCCCATACTCCGGCCTTGCATTTGACTACGCTCCGTCTATCGCTGATCTCACCCAGTAGAGGGAAGCGGTTCCGGGATACACTAAAAAGTCCTTTTCAGGTGGCTTGTCCGGATCTGCTGAGGTACTGGGACGTGCCCGGCGTCGGGTGGTTCAGACGTCGACTCACTCCGGTAACGTCCAGTGGTGCCCTGTGGTGACGGGGCGGGCGACAATGAGGGGCAAAATGGCCATAAAACCCTCCTCCGCCAAGCGGATGACCGAGAATTCAACACCGGGTCATGCGCCGTACGACCCGGCGGACGAGACTGTCGGACACGCCGAGTCGGGGGGAGACCAGGTGGGCAGTGACCCGATCGGGCGTCAGGGTGGGAGCGGCGCTCCGGTCGCCGTCACCGATCGTCCTGAACCGGAGGCACCGCGTACGTTGTCCGGGCTGCGCCAACGGATCAGAATGACCCTCGCCCTGATCCGCTCCAACCCCACTGGCCGGATCGCCTTGAAGGTCGGCGTCGGTTTGCTCGGGGCCCTGATCGTGGTCCTCGGTCTGGTGCTGATCCCGCTACCCGGGCCGGGCTGGCTGATCGTCTTCGGCGGACTGGCGGTCTGGGGCGTGGAGTTCCATTGGGCCAAGCGGCTGCTCGCCTTCACCCGACGGCACGTCCAGGGGTGGACCCGGTGGGCGACCCGGCAGAGCTGGCCGGTGCGGCTCGGCATCGCCGGGGTGGGCCTCGTCTTCGTCGCGGTCGTGGTGATCGTCTCGCTGAAGATCGGCCTCGGCATCGACGTGATCGCGAGCTTCCTGCGCTACCTCGCCACCACCTGACCGGTGCGGCACCCCGGATGTGCGCCCGGGCGGGACGATCGGGTACAGTCATCCGCGCTGAGGGCGATTAGCTCAGCGGGAGAGCGCTTCGTTCACACCGAAGAGGTCACTGGTTCGATCCCAGTATCGCCCACCACTTGCAAAGCGAGCGGGGCCCGCAGTGGCGGCCTTGTCATGCAAAATCCGCGTACGGGCGGTCCGCTCGATTCGGCGTATGGCGTGCCGGCTCCTGGTCCGGCGGTGATCCGCCGCCGGACCGGTGTCCCGGTCCATCCGCGCTGACCAACGGGCCAGCGGCACAGCGTCGCACGGGTGGCGACCACCCTGCCCGCCCGGCTGATCAGTCACCGGCTGCTTCGAGGGTGTGCGTCGTCGATTGACAGACCACGCGGGCGTTGACGACACTGCAAGTGTATCGATTTACTGCGCACGGGCCTGGCTGATGCCGATGGCGCCGTCCCGGTCTGCGGCGACTTGTCCTGCTCCGAAGGGAATTGATGATGAAGCTCATGCGGGTCGGCCCAAAGGGCAGCGAGCGACCGGTACTCCTCGTCGGGGGCCGTCACTTCGATCTGACCAGCGTCACCGCCGACATCGACTCGGCCTTTCTCGGCGGTGACGGCATGAACCGGGTACGCGCTGCCATGGCCGCCGGGGGTCTTCCGGAGGTCGATGTCCGGGGTGCCCGCGTCGGTGCGCCGATCGCCAGGCCGGGCACGGTGGCCTGCATCGGGCTGAACTACTCCCGGCATGCTGCGGAGTCCGGCACCGCTCCGCCGGCCGAGCCGGTCGTTTTTCTCAAGGCTTCGAACACGGTGGTCGGGCCCTACGATGACATCGTGATCCCGAGAGGCGCGGTGAAGACCGACTGGGAGGTGGAGTTGGCGGTCGTCATCGGCCGGCGGGCACGTTACCTCGCGTCACCAGCCGAGGCGGGCGACGTCATAGCGGGATACGCCGTGTCCAATGATCTGTCCGAGCGTGACTACCAGATGGGTGATGCCGGCGGCCAGTGGGTCAGGGGCAAGAGTTGCGAGTCGTTCAACCCGATGGGGCCATGGCTGGTCACTGCCGATGAACTGGATGATCCGCAACGCCTCACCCTGCACAGCTTTGTGAACGACCAGCCTCGTCAGCACTCCACCACACAGGACATGATTTTTGATGTGCGCCACTTGATCTGGTATCTGAGCCAGTATCTGGTGCTTGAGCCAGGTGACGTCGTCAATACTGGTACGCCGGAGGGCGTCGCGTTGTCTGGCCAGTTCCCCTACCTGCGCGTGGGGGATGTGGTGCGGGTCGGCATCGAAGGACTGGGCGAGCAGCGCCAAGTCTGTCGCGCCGCCGATTGACTCTGCCGTCGGTGCCGGTTATCGGAGCCGAGGTCGGGCGCTTCCGCGGAATCTGCCCGCTCTGACCTGCGGCGCCAGGTTCGGAAGCGACCCGAGGACGCCGCGCCGCCCGGGGTGTGAGCCCCCGGGCGGCGGCCAGCTTCAGGAGTGGGTAACGGTGATATCGAAGATTCGAGTTTGCCCGTAGTTGTCGCCGCTGCACGGCGAAGAGTTTGAGCAGTTCGCCTGAGTGTAGGCGCCGGCTTTGAAGTAGGCGCCGGAGAAGTTTTTGGCGATGGTGGTCTGCAGGACGCCGTTGTAGTACGCCCTCACCTGCCCGCCACTGACCACGAACTTGGCCTCGAAGCGGGTGCCCAGCTGGTAGTTGCTGGTAACCAGCTTGTGGTGGGTGTCATTGTCGTTGGTGACGTAAAGGCTGGTGCCCTCCAATCGGAAGACCGTGACGTCGTCGTCCGAATCGTGGATCTGGGCCACGACCACGTGCGGCTTCGTCGATGGAAGCCTGTCGAACGCGGCGTCCACGACCATCGTGTGTGTGCCGGAGGTCGACGACCAGCTCGCGTGGGCGGCTCCGTTGTTCGTCATCTCACGCAGCTCCGACCGAGCGTAGCTGGAGCCGCCCGTGGTCACCCCGTTGACGGGGGAGCGGAACTGGACCGACTGGCACGAGTCCGCAGCGACGAAATAGGGGGAGATCTGAAAGTCGTTCAGGGCGGGCTGCTTGATTTCGGTCGGGCTGCCGGAGGAGCCGGTCGGCAGCGTGATCTTCCAATTGGTCAGGTCGAGCACGTCTGCCGGGACGGTGCAGTCGCCACCGCCCCCGTCAGCGCCGTAGACCTGCATCTCGGTGATGCTGTTCCAGTTGTTGGCCGTGTTGCCGTAGCCAACGACGCGTACGTACCGGGCCGACCGGTCGGTGAAGTCGTGGTCCTCGACCTGTAAGGTGCTGCCGCTGCTCTGTCGCTGGGGGACGACAGTGATCCACGAACTGGCGTCGGTTGAGGTCTGAACGGTGTAGGTGGCCCGGCGTTGGTCGCCTTTGTACCAGGCGATGCCGACCGATCCGATCTGCTGGTTGGCACCGAGGTCGAGTCGGAGCCAGGAGCCGTCGCCCTGGGCGGACCAGCGAGTGGAGAGACTTCCGTCAATGGCGTTGGCTGGCCCGTTGCCGTCGTGGGAGCTGGCAGTCGCTGCCGTAACGGGCAAGCCGGTCGTGGCGTGCGCGGACAGTGTGGTCAGTGCGGAGCTGGCGACGACCACGGCTACGGGCAGCGCGAGGACTGCGATACGTCTCATTATGGGTCCTCAGTAGTGAGAGTTCCTATATGTGAACTACGTCGCACTAGTGCCGAGTGACCATAGAAGAAGATGACTGGAAGGTCAACGGCGTATTTCGAAGTTGTTAGATCCGACCCGTCAGGCCGGCGGTGGTCGCTGCCCGGATTGCGTCCGCGAGTTCACTGGCATGCGCCTCGGTCAGCTCGCCGTCGGTGACGCAGACGCCGATCGCGTCGTGCGGGCCGAGCTTGGCCGGGGCGGCGACCGCCACGCCGCGGCCGCCGTTCGGGCCGGCCGGCACCTGGTCGACAGCATGTCCACGCTCGACCACCCGCCGGAGCTCTTCGCGGAGCGCTGCGAGAGCGTCGGGAGGCAGGGTTGGTGAGGCGGACAGCATCCGTGCCAGCGACTCGTCGTCGTCGGCCACTCGGGCCAGTACGACGCGGCCGATCGCCGTGGCGTACGCCGGGGCCGGCCAGCCCGTCCGAAGCATCGGTGCCACGTCGACCTCTTCCCGCGTCAGCAGGGCGACCATGTGGCCACCGACCAGCCGCCCCAGTTGCACGGTGGTCTTGAGCCGGCGGTGCAACAGGTCCACGACCGGGGTGAGCCGGCGGACCGCGCGGTCGGTACGCAGGTAAGCTGCACCGGTCCGCAGTGCTTGGACGCCCAGCCCGTAGCGGTATCCTGCGGTGTCAGTCTCAACCCAGCCGCGCTGCACGAGGGTGTGGAGCAGTCCGTGCATGCTGCTCTTGGGGATACCCAGGGCGCGGGCGAGTTCCACGAGGGTGCGCCGGTCCGCGGTGGCGGCGAGTAGCTCCAGCAGCTCGACGGTGCGGTCTGCCGATTTGACCCGGGGGACGCCGCCTGTTGTCATCGTGGTGCCCTACTTCCTCACTTCCGGTACCGGGCCCGTCGACGTGCGGACCACCAGCTCTGGGCGGAGCAGCAGCGACTGGCTCGGGCCGGATTCGGTGTTGTCGATCCGGTCCCGCAGGTGCCGGAACGCGGCTGCCGCCATCTCCGCGACCGGCTGACGTACGGTCGTCAGTGGTGGTGCGGCGAGGTCGGCGAGCACGATGTCGTCGAAGCCGACGACTGAGATGTCCTGGCCTACCCGGAGCCCTGCGTCCCGGATGCCGGCGCTGATTCCGAGGGCGCACATGTCGTTGATGGCGACGATGGCGGTGGGGCGGTCCGAGGTCCGCAGCAGCGCGTTCGCGGCGGTGCGACCGAGCCCGGCGGCGTCGAGATCTCCGTAGGGCTCCTGCTCTGCGCCACCGGACCAGACAATCGTTTCGGCCGGGTCCAGGCCGGCCTGCTCGAGTGCGTCGGTGAAACCCCGGAACCGTTCCCGGCGGTTCACGCTGCGCAGCGACCCCGAGACGAAGGCGATGCGTCGGTGGCCGAGCTGTAGCAGGTGGGCGGTGGCCAGGTGGGCGCCCACCACGTTGTCGACGCTTATGTTGACCAGGGTTCCCGGGTCACCGGCCTGAGCGGTGCGGTCGAACGCGACCAGGCTGAGCCCGGTCTCGACGAGTGGCAGTACGTGATCCAGCGAGGGCAGCGAGGAGCAGAGGACGACGCCCCGGATGCCGTCGGCCCAGAGCTCCTCGAGGTAGCGCCGTTCCCGGTCGGGTTCCCGTTCGCTGTTGCAGAGCAGGACGTGGTAGCCGTCGCTCAACGCGGCCCGTTCGAGGTAGCGGGCGAAGCTGCCCCAGAACGGATTGGCGACCGACGGTACGACGAGCCCGATCACCTGGATCCGGCCGGTGCGCAGTTGCCGGGCCGCCCGGTTTGGCCGGTAGCCGAGCCGGTCGATCGCGGCGGCCACCCGGATGCGGGTCTGGGGGAGCATCCGGCCGGGGCGTCCGTTGAGGAAGTTCGACACGGTGCTGGGCGAGACGCCCGCCTCGCGGGCTACCTGGTAGATCGTCACACCGCTCACGTCGCGTGCTCCCCCTTGTTGGCGATCTGAACCAGCTGAGTGTAGAGGTTTACCAGCTCGTGACCGCCCCTGGGCCTACCAGTAAAGCCGGTGTTTCGGTGCCGTGTCTAGCCATTGACATGTCTGTACCTCGCTCCTAGCCTTGCTGCAACGATCCACCAGTAAATCGATGCAAAGTCCTTCCTGCCACGAGCTAGATCGTGGTGTCGCAGCTACCCAGAAGCGGCGGAGCGCGCCGCGGGAGAGAAGGCCAGGATGACCAGAACCCGGGGGAGTCGGACCCGTGCGGTGACGATGGTGCTCGTCGCCGCGCTGCTCGCCACCGCGTGCGGCGGACCGGCGGGCACAACGGAGGGCGACGACCAGACCAGCGGCACGATCCGGCTGTTGACGCCGATCTTTGAGGGCGCCGACGGCAAGACCGTGCTGGAGGAGCAGCTCGACGCGTTCAAGGAGGAGTACCCGGACATCACCGTCGAGGTCGACTACACCTCGTACGGCAAGCTGAACGAGAAGCTCACCACGTCGATCGCAGGCGGTCGGCCGTACGACGTGATGCTCATGGGGGTCGGTTGGATCCCGCCGTTCGCAGCCAAGGGTGCCCTGGCCGAGTTGGACGAGAACCAGCAGGAGCTCGCCGAGCGGTACAACGAGCGGGTCGTCGAGCCCGGCATCTATCAGGGCAAGGTGTACGGCCTGCCGATCATGTTGGACACCCGGTTCGGTCTGTACCGCAAGGACATCTTCGCCGAGGCGGGCATCGCCGCCCCGCCGAGCAACTTCGCCGAGCTGCGGGAGATCGGGCGCCAGCTGACCGTGCGAGACGCAAGCGGCAAGCTCACCCGCGCCGGCGTGGACATCCTCTCCAACGATCTGCGCCAGACGTTCCTCCCGCTGATGTGGGCCAACGGCGGCGAGCTGTGGACCTCGGATGGGCGACCGGCCTTCAACAGCCCGGAGGCGGTCGGGGCGTTGCAACTGATGGCCGACATCATCCTCACCGACAAGAGCGAGGACTTCGGTTTCACCCAGCCCGGTGCCACCGGCCTGCCGCTGGCCCAGGGGCGGGCGGCGATGATGGTGGGGCACAACAACCACCTGCTGGCGATCGAGGAACAGGCACCGGAGCTGATCGAGGAAGACAAGATCGGCTTCTTCATGATCAGTAACGAGCGTCCCGCGATGTTCCAGGGTGGGACGCTGGCAACGGTCTCGGCCAAGTCGCAGCGTCCGGCGGCGGCCAAGGCGCTGGTCAGCTTCCTCACCGACGAACAGGCGTCGCTCGCCGCGAACGAGCAGCGGGGTAACGTGCCGGCCCTCAACAGCCTGTCCGACTCCGATTACGTGCAGAGCAACCCGGCCGCGCAGTTCGCCATGGCGAACCTCGACGCCGCCTACTCCGAAGGCGGTGTGCCGGCCTGGTTGGAGATCCGGGGCGACTTCAAAGCGGCCATCGAGTCCGTCCTGCTGGGCCAGAAGGACCCGCAGCAGGCACTCGACGAGCTGGTGGCCAAGGCCCAGGCAGCGATCGCCAAGGGCTGACATGACCAGCACCCTCGAGACCGTGAGCGTGGCGTCCGCGAGTCGGGCGCCACGCCCGCCCCGCCGTCGCCGAAGGCTGGGTGCCGAACGTCGTCGCGCGGCGTACCTGATGCTGGCCCCGTCGGTCATCCACCTGATCTGGTGGATCGGCCTACCCGTGGTGGCCACGTTCGGCCTGGCCTTCACCGACTACGACATCATCGCCGGCACCGTCGAGTGGGCCGGCCTGGACAACTTCCGTCAGATCTTCGCCGACGACATCTGGAACCTGTCGATCTGGCACACCGTCGTCTTCACCTTCTTCACCGTTCCGGTGGCGATGGCGATCGCGGTGGTCATCGCGGTGCTGCTCAACCAGCGGATCAAGGCGCTGGCCTGGTACCGCGCGGCGTTCTTCATGCCGCACATCACCGCCACCGTCGCGATCGCACTGGTCTGGATGTGGATGTTCGAGCCCAACCTGGGACTGTTCAATCTTCTGCTGGGCTGGATCGGGGTCAACGGGCCGGCCTGGCTGTCGGACCCCGACTGGGCGATGCCGGCGGTCATCCTCGTCAGCATCTGGAAAGGCATCGGCCTGAAGATGCTCATCTACCTGGCAGCGCTGCAGAACATTCCGCACGACCTGTACGAGGCGGCGAATATCGACGGTGCCTCCGGCCCCCGCAAGTTCTTCGCGATCACCCTGCCGTTGCTGAAACCCGCCACGTTCTTCGTCTTCATCGTCTCCATGATCGACGCGTTCCAGGTCTTCGACCAGGTGTACGTCCTGACCCCAGACGGCGGCCCGGCGAACTCGACGACCGTCATGACGTACGAGATCTACCGGACGGCGTTCGGCGAGTTCGACATCTCGGCGGCCTGTGCGCAGAGCGTGGTGCTCTTCGCCTTCCTGCTCGTCCTGACGGTGATCGGGCGCCGACTGACCGGGAAGGACGGCGATGAAGCGTAAGTTCGACGCCCGCTGGGTGCTGCACCTGCTGCTTGGCCTCGGCGGACTCATCATGGTCGTTCCGTTCGTCTGGATGATCCTGACGTCGCTCAAGAGCCGCGCCGACATCGCCGCCTACCCGCCACAACTGCTGCCGACCGAATGGGTGTGGAGCAACTACCAGGCAGCACTGGACTACGCCCCGTTCGGGACGTACTTCCGCAACAGCCTGCTGATCGCCATCGGGCACACGGTGATCAACCTGATGCTGGCGACGATGGCTGGCTACGCGCTGGCCCGGGTTTCGTTCCGGGGTCGGACCGTGCTGTTCATGGCCATCCTCGCGATGATGATGATCCCGACCTACACGAAGATCGTCCCGCAGTATCTGATCGCCAAGGGGATGCCGTTCTTCGGTGGCAACGACCACCTCGGCCGGGGCGGCTACGGCTGGCTCGACTCGTGGTGGGTCCTGATCGTTCCGGGCGCGCTCACCCCGTTCGCGATCTTTCTGTTCCGGCAGTTCTACCTCTCTCTGCCCCGTGAGCTGGAGGAGGCCGCCCGAATAGATGGTATGGGGGAGTTCGGGATCTTCGCCCGGGTGATGACCCCGTTGGTGAAACCAGCCGTCGCGACGGTCGCCCTGGTCACCTTCGAGAACAGCTGGAACAACTTCCTCTGGCCGCTGCTGGTCACCACCCGCGACGACCTGCGGGTGATCCAGGTCGGTCTGGCGGCCTTCCAACAGGCCGAGCGGACCGAATGGTCCTACCTGATGGCCGGATCGACGCTGGCCACCGTACCGATGATCGTGCTGTTCCTGTTCGCCCAGCGGTACTTCGTGCAGGGCTTCGCCACCGCCGGAATCAAGTAAAGGGGTATCTCGATGAATATCGATCTAGCTGGGCGTCGGGCCCTGGTCACGGGTGCCGGCCACGGTATCGGAGCCGCTATCGCCGTAGCACTCGCCCGGGCCGGGGCGGACGTGGCCGTCCACCACGGACACTCCGCCGGTCCGGCCGCCGAAGTGGCCTCGGCCATCGAGACGCTGGGTCGCAAGACCGTCGTCCGGCAGGCCGACCTCACCCGGACCAGCGAGGTGGCCGATCTTGTCGGGGAGGCCACCAGCTTTCTCGGCGGACTGGAGATCCTGGTCTGCAACGCGGGTGGAATGGTCGGCCGCAGCCCGGTGGCGGAGATGACCGACGAGCACTACGCCCAGGTCGTTGATCTCAACCTGGGCGCCACCTTCCGAACGGTGCGGGCCGCGATCCCGCACCTGCGGGCCGCCGGTACGGCGGGGCGGGTGATCACCATGTCGTCGTTGGCTGCGCAGAACGGTGGCGGTGCCGGATCAGCGGTCTACGCGGCGGCGAAGGCGGGGGTGCGGGGCCTGACCAAGGGGCTCGCCAAGGAGTTGGCGACGACCGGGACCACGGTGAACGCCGTCGCCCCGGGATTCATCGGCGGCACCGCCTTCCACGAGACGTTCACCCCGGCACAGACTCAGGAAACGATCATCGCGGGGGTGCCGCTCGGTCGTGGCGGCCGGTCCGAGGACGTCGCCGGCGCAGTCGTGTGGCTCGCCTCCGAGGCGGCCTCCTACGTCACCGGGGCGACGATCGACATCGACGGTGGAGCCTGGTTCCGGTGACCGTGCCGACGCCGACCCTGCGTCCGCCGGTACTCCCGCCCGAGCGGGGCGGTTGGTGGCACGCGTACGTCTGCCCCGCGCACGGCGTGGAACTCGATCACGACCGGCTGCTCGACGGCGAGTTTCCGGACACCGGCGCGCGGTGCCGCCACGGCTGCCGGATCGACGATCCGTCGGTGCGGGGCGGTTGGACCGTCCTGGCGCATCAGGCGAGTGCCCGGCGCATCCGGTTGCTCGCCCGGTCACCCCGGGACGACGACCGCCGCACGGCTGTCGACCTGCTGACCGCGTACGCCCGCCAGTACGCGGCACTCGGCGCGGCACCGCACGACGGAGCCGCCGGCTGGATGCTGCGTGGTCGGCTGTTCCATCAGGCGCTGACCGAGGCGATCTGGGCGGTGACCATCGGCCAGGCCGCCGCAGCGCTGCGGGCGGGCGGTGAACCACTGCCCATGGAGGTGAACGAGTTGCTCCAAGCCCTCGTCGAGGCGGCCGGGCAGGCCCGCCAGGCGCTGGTCGACGCCGGTAAGTTCGAGTCCAACTACACCGCGTGGCTGATTGCCGCCGGCGCGGTCTGCTCGGGCCGCCCCGACTGGCTGACCGGTCGGCACGGGCTGTGTGACCACGTCTCGACGGCGATTCGTCCGGACGGGTGGGAGTGGGAGGCAGCCACCTACTACCACGGCTTCGTCCTGCGGGCGTACCTGTTGACGCTGCAGTCACTGCCGCAGACTCCGGTGCCACCGCAGACGCAGAGCCGACTCGCCGCCATGGCCACGGTGCTCGAGACCCTGACCACCGACGGAGGTCTGCTACCAGCCCTGCACGACGGCCCGTACGACCGGCCACCGGCCCGGTACGAGCTGGACGAACTCCGGGAACTGCTGCCCCTGCTGGGCCGTGGGCCGACGGAGCCGCAGCCGGTGACGATCTTTCCCGACGGGGGCTATGTGGTGCTGCGTGGATCGGGGCTGCACGCTGTCGCCGACTTCGGCCCGCACGGTGGCCCGCACGGGCACCGCGACAAGCTGGCCCTGTACCTGTACGGTGCCGACACTCCCTGGCAGCCCGACCCGGGTCAGGTGCCGTACGGCCACCGTGGCTGGCGGCACCACTACGCCTCGACCGCCGCCCATCCCACCTTCGCAGTCGACGGGCTCGAGCAGGCGGAGTGCACCGGGCATCTGATCGGGTACGACAGCAACTCGGTCGCCATCGGCTGTGACACCGCGTATCCCGGGGTGACCGCCCGGCGCCACCTGACCCTGCGCGGCGGTGTGCTGGTCGACGAGCTGCGGGTGGAGACCGACCGGCCCCGCCGGATCAGCGCGCAGCTCAGACCGGATGTCGACCTGGCGGTTCGGGCTACCGCCGACCGCACCCTGGAAACGGTCTGGCCCGGCCGGCAGACCCTGCACGGCCGGCACACCGTCTCGGTCGACGCCGACGTCGTCTGCCGTCCCGGACCCGGACCGGCGGACGACCCGCAGCGTGTCCGCCGCTGGGTCGACTGGACCGCGAACGACGCGACCACAGTGACGTTCCGATCGATCTACCGGATGGAGAGCTGATGCAACCCCTGCTCATCGGTGACCGCCTCGGGCAACTGCGCGCGGCGCTCACCACCACCCACGCCGCCCAGTGGCGGCGGCTGTACGAGCAATGCGCCTGGTACCGCGGACAGAGTCTGCCCGCCGAGCATCCGACCGCGAGCATCACCTACCTCGGCCCGGCCGCGATGAACCTGGCCCTCGCCTACCGCCTCACCGGCCAGCCCGGCTACCTGCTCGAAGCCCGCCGCTGGATCGGTACCGCAGTGTCCTACCCGCACTGGGGCAAGGCGAAGATGCCCGACCACGACCTCGACGCGGGTTGGCTGCTGCACGGGCTGTCCCTGGCGTACTCCTGGTTGCGCGACGACCTGCCCGACGACGAGGCGGCGGCGCTGCGGGCGAAGCTCGCCCTGCAGGGTGAGCGCCTGTACGCCTTCGCCGTCGAGACCGAAGGCTCCTGGTGGTCGTCGAGCTACTGGCAGAACCACAACTGGATCTGCTACGCCGGCCTGGCCGCCGCCGGATACGTCCTCGACGAACCACGGTGGAGCGACCGGGCACGGGAGAACCTCGCGACGGTGCTGGACCTGATGCCGGGCGACGGATCGGACTCCGAGGGTGTCGTCTACTGGCGGTACGGCGTACCCTGGCTGGCCATCCACCTCGACCTGCTGCAACACGCCGAAGGCATCGACTGGTGGCGGCGCGGCGACTTCCTGAGTCGCACCTTCGAATGGCGGCTGCACCAGTGCGCCCCCGGCTTCGAGGAGAACATCGACCACGGGGACTGCCACGACCGCCGGTCCGGGCACAGCGTCGCGCTCTACTACAAGCTCGCCGCCGCGTACCGCGACGGCCGCGCCCGCTGGCTCGCCGACCACGTCGCCGATCGGCACTTCTGGCGGGAGGCGTACGCCTCCGGCGTCAGACCGGGCGTGATGCCGGAGGCCGGCTACGAACTGCTCTGGTACGACCCGCAAATGCCGGCCGTGGATCCCGCCGACACGGTGCCGACCTCCGCTCATTTTCCCGACCTCGGACAGGTGACCGCCCGTACCAGCTGGCAGTCGGGCGCGGCCTTCGTCAGCTTCAAAGCGGCCCCCGGCGGGGGACACACCGCATGGGACACCGCCGAGCGGTTCCGCCGGGACAAGGGCTGGCAGACCCTCAACGCCGGTCACCACCACCCCGACGCCGGGGCGTTCGTGTTCGGCGCGCACGGCGAGTTCCTCGCCGTCGACGACGGGTACTGCAACCGTAAGCGGGCCGCCTACCACAACCTCGTCCTGGTCGACGGGCAGGGTTGGGCCGGCGAGGACCGCTACCAGGTCTACCAGGACCTGCCCCACGAGCGCCAGGCCCGCCTGCGGGACGTGCTCACCGGCGACGGGCTGGTGCACGCGACGGCCGAGTCTGCCGCGATGTTCGATCCGGCGCTCGGCGTCCGGCGCGTCGACCGGACACTTGTCTTCACCCCGGCCGGCCGGCTGGTCGTGCTCGACCTCCTCGCCGCCGACCAGCCACGCGAGTGGACCTTTCTGCTGCATTCGGACTGGCCGGCCGAGCTCGTCGGCGGCGACATCGTGCTCCGGTCCGGACCGGCGCAGGCGTACGTCCGCCAGATCGTCCCGGACGCCGCCACCGTCAGTCAGGCGACGACGGAGATCGAGGCCAACCCCACCGGCAGTACGCCGAGTCTGCGGATCGTCCGCACCCTGCACACCGTTCGGGTCCAGGTGGCGCCGGTCGTCCGTACCCGGATCCTCACCAGCGTCGAACCGACCTGCGCGCTGGCCCCGAGCGCGGCCGTCGCCGAGCCGGTGGACTGTGCCGAAGGAGTCGGGGTGCGGTTCGGGACCGACGGCGAGACGGTGCTGCTGGCGCCGGCCGACCGTCGGATCGACGGCGCCGACGTGCGGGCCGCCGCCGCCGCGGTGATCCTGCTGCCTGGCTCCGCCGACCGCCCGGCACAGGTGGGGGTGGTCGCGGCGACCCACGTGGACGTCGCTGGTCGCGATCTGGTACGCAGCGACGAACCGGTGACCGGGGTGCTGCCGTGGCCGGCCTGAGCGCTGCGCCGTCCGCCACCGGACGGGGGACGGCCCGGCGTCGAAGCGAGGTGGCGGCCGCCCAAGGCGGCTGGGCGGCCACCACGTTGCGGGTGCTGGAGTTCGTCGCCTACCCGGCGCTGGCGGGCTGCGCCCTGCTCCTGTTGAGTCTGGGCGTCGTCACCTGGCTTGCGGCGCTGGCCGCCACGGCACACGCGCTGCAGCAGTGGCGTACGGATGGACGGGCCCGGCCGTTCGTCGGTGCGCTGGCCATGTTCGGGCACTACTGGCGGCGGCTGTGGCGGCACTCGATCCTGTCCACGGTCGCCGCTGCGCTGTTGGCGGCCAACATCGTCTTCCTGGCCACCCGTCCAGGTGCCTACGCCGCAGCCCTGCTGGCCCTGCAGATCGGGCTGATCCTGGCACTGGTGCCGTACCACCTGGCACTGGCCGTCACCGCCGCCGGCGACCCCGA
This sequence comes from Micromonospora sp. LOL_021, assembly GCF_048060215.1. Lineage (NCBI taxonomy): Bacteria > Bacillati > Actinomycetota > Actinomycetes > Micromonosporales > Micromonosporaceae > Micromonospora > Micromonospora sp. LOL_021. Next base: position 59,933 of record NZ_JBHMIN010000008.1, read on the forward strand.
CGGGGAAACCGGACGCTGGGGACGTGCCGCGCTGCTGTTCGCCTTCGCCGCTCCCCGACGTGGGTTGGCCCTGCTCGCGGCTGCTGTCGCGGTGCCGCTCGTCACCGCGCCGCTCGCCTTCGGGCCGTTGCTGCTCGGTGCCACTCTGCCGCTGCTACTCGGCCTGCGGCTCGCGGACAGCACACGACGACGAGGCACCGTCACGGCGTGGGTCGGTCCGACCGGCGACCGGTCCGATGCGGCTGCCGCGAGGGCGACGGAGCGTAACGGCAGGTCCAGGGAGCGGGCTCGATGACCCTGACGATCCGTCCCGCCGCCGAGTGTCAGTTCGATCTGGTCTCTCTCGGTGAGGTGATGCTTCGTCTCGATCCCGGTGCGGGCCGGGTCCGGACCGCACGCACCTTCGCCGTCTCGGAGGGCGGTGGCGAGTACAACGTCGCACGTGGGCTACGCCGGGCCTTCGGCCTGCGGACCGCCGTCGTCACTGCCTTGGCCGACAACGAGATCGGCCGGCTCGTCGAGGACCTGGTACGTCAAGGGGGAGTGGACACCTCGTTGATCCGGTGGGTGCCCTACGACGGAGTCGGCCGTACCGTCCGTAACGGGCTCAACTTCACCGAACGTGGCGAGGGGGTGCGCGCCGCGGTTGGCACCTCGGACCGCGGCCACACCGCGGTCAGTCAACTCGGCTCCGACCAGATCGACTGGGACCACCTGTTCGGCACCCTCGGGGTCCGCTGGCTGCACACCGGTGGCATATACGCGGGCCTGTCCGATGCCGCCGCTGAGACCGCATCCACCGCCACCGCCGCCGCCCGCCGGCACGGCACAGTCGTCTCGTACGACCTGAACTACCGGTCGAGCCTGTGGCGCGACATCGGCGGCCAGGACCGGGCCCGACTCGTCAACCAGCGCATCGCCCGGACGGTCGACGTGCTGATCGGCAACGACGAGCACTTCCGTACCGTTCTCGGCGCCGGCCGATCGGACTCCGGCGTGGACCATTGCGAGGGCCGGTGGGAGGTGCCCGGCGACCGGGTCCGTCCGGACCTGGGCGATACTCAGACGTCGCTGGAGCAGGTAGCCCGGAGCTACCCCAATCTGTCGATCGTGGCGGCGACGTTGCGCACCGTGCGGTCCGCCTCGGTCAACGACTGGGGGGCCGTCGCCTGGTCCGCTGACGCCGGCCCCGTCGCAGCCCGGTACCGACCGGGTCTGGAGCTTCTGGACCGGGTCGGCGGCGGCGACGGCTTCGCCGCTGGCCTTGTCTACGGCCTGCTGCGGCTCGGCGACCTGCGGCTCGGTGTCGAGCTCGGTGCGGCGTACGGCGCGTTGGCGATGACCACGCCGGGGGACGCATCGATGGCCGCTCTGGCGGAGGTCGAGGCATTGGCCGCCGGATCCAACGCCCGGGCACTCCGCTGAGTACCACCCGTCGTACGAGTGTCGTCCCAGGGCGAGGGCAGCCGGTGTCCTCCTCGGGGGACGCGCCGGCCGGCCGCCAGCGCATGCGGTGGTCGTCCGGCCTGCGGATCATGGTCGCCGACACGTTCCTCATGGGGCTCGGCTTCTACGCCCTGGTCCCGCTGCTGGCGTACCACCTCCTGAACGACCTGGGGCTCAGCATCGCGCTCACCGGGTTGCTCGCCGGGGTACGGTCGGCCAGTCAGCAGGGCATGATGCTCTGGTCGGGGATGCTGGCCGACCGGTTCGGTCACCGTCGGGCGATCTGCGTGGGCGTGCTGCTGCGTGCCGCCGGCTTCGCCGCGTTCGGTGTCGTGGACGCCGTACCGGGACTTGCGGTCGCCTCGGTCCTGGCCGGCCTGGGCGGATCCCTCTTTCACCCGGCCAGCTACGCCCTGTACGCCGAGCTGACACCGGCGCCGTTGCGTACCCGTGCCTACGCCGTGCGGGAGATGGCCAGTAACGCGTCCTTCGTCCTCGGGCCCGCACTCGGTGGCCTCCTCGCGGCCACCAACTTCCCGGCACTGTGCATCGTCGCGTCCAGCCTGTTCCTGCTCGCCGGTGCGATCACCTGGATCGGACTGCGACCCGACCCGCCTACCGCCGAAACGTCGGTACGGATGTCCTCCCTGCACCGGTTGCGGACCGTTGCCCGAGATCGCGGGTTTCGACGGTTCGTTGTGGTCAGTGCTTTCGCATGGGCGCTGTTCAGTCAGCTCTACCTCGCCGTGCCGGTGCGGGTCGGGCAGGTTCTGCCGGGAGCGACGTCGCTGGGCCTGGTCTACACCGTCGCGGCGGTCGTCATGGTCGTGGCGACCGTCCCGTCGACCCGCCTTGCCGAGCGGTATCTGACGACCGGCCGGACGCTCGCCGTGGCCACGGTCATGCTCTCCGTCGGTCTGTTGCTGCTGGGTGTGCTGCCGGGACCGGCCGGAGTGGTCACCGGTGTCGTCGTCTTCACGCTCGGGCAGGTCCTGCTGCTACCGACGGTCAACGGCACCGTTTCGCGGCTGGCCCCGCCGGGCGCGGTCGCGTCCTACTTCGGTGCGAACGGACTGGTGCTCTCCCTCGGTGGACTGATCGGCAACCTGGGCGGCGGGTGGCTGCTCGACCTCGGCGACGACACCGGGAATTGGCTACCGTGGACGGTGTTCGCCGGCTGGGGCGCGGCGGCTGCGGTCGCTTACCTGTTGGTGCTCCGACCGTCAACACCAGTCAGGAGCGACTGAGCGTCGATGCGGCGGCCCACCTGGCCGGCCGCACCGACGCTCCTGCACCCCGACGATCCGGACCGGGTGCAGCCGTACGCCGACTAGTACTTCGGGCTGGGACCGAAGCGGTTCGGGCCGGGGGTGCCGTCCTGCACGGTGAAGATCAGCATCACGAGGGGGCCGATCAGCGGGATCGGCGAGATCAGCACCCACCAGCCGGATCGTTCGGTGTCGTGCAGGCGGCGGACGGCGACCGCCAGCGAGGGCAGTGCGAGCGCCAGGAGGGCAACCACATAGAGAATGCCGAGGTTGCCTCCGTCCAAACCGGTCCCCAGCAGGAGGTCGAGGATCGACCCCACGATGGCGACGGCGGTCGAGAACAGGACGAACCACCAGTACTCGGCGCGGCGAGCCCGGCCGCTGAACCCTACGTACCGGGTCAGGGCCGAACGGACAGCTTCGGTGAACGACATGACGTTACTCCAGCATTGTGGACATATGAGCAGCGGTGCGGCATCAGGGTACGCGAGTGTCCGTCGTGCCCTGGCGTCTGATCCGTCAGACCCTGTCCGGGATAATCTCCCCCCCCCAGATCGAGCCGTCGGCCCCGTCGGTCGCAGCGTCGATCTCGAAGGTGATCACCTGGATGCTGGGAACACCGCCTCGCCGTCTGCTGCTGCGTATAGCTTGTCCACCTTCTCCGTACTCCGCTGAACCAAACGTTCTTGCGCGGCGGGCCGGTTGCTGGTCGACACCGCCCGGGTCGCGTCCGCCGAGGTCCGGCTACGCCCGTCCGCCCGTACAGTGGTCGCCGAGGTCGCCGAGGTCGCCCGGTGCGCACCGCCGGCTGCCGGGATGGCCGCGACGCTCAGGCTGACCCGGTGATGTGACACTGCATCCACCGGGTGATGCGTACTGTGGCCGGCAGGGGAGACGCGGTTGAGTCACAAGCTCAGATCGGCTTGGGAAACCATGGATCGTTTTCGTCGAGGTAGCCGATGTACTCGTACTGCAGGCCGTTGGCGCTACTCACAGGCGCGAACATCTCGCGCCACTCGTTGATGTAGAATCGGCCACCGTTCCAGCCCTTGACAGCGCGGACGCGGTCGGCGACGGGGCGCGCACGGTCCTTGCCGACATGTTCGCTCAGGAACACCTTCCGTTCCACGTTCGGGCGGGGTTGCGCGGTGTAGTAGATGTCCAGATCCCCGGCCTTGAGAACGTATGGAATTCCTGGGTGGGGTCCGGTCCACGGATCGCGCGGCTTTAGTGACTCATTCGCCACCCCGCTTAGGAGTGTACCCTCGAACTCGAACTCCAAGGCAAGGTCGTAGTCGCCCGCCAGGTAGTAGGTGGCGTTCGGGCCGACCGGTACGATGACCTGACTGTATTCATTGATGTAGAAGGGTCCATTTGGGGCGGCGCCTATGTTGGCCTTAATGGCGTTGACCATCTTTACGAGGTCCGGGTGGTCTTCGGTGGTTGCCAGCCACCGCTCCTGGTTGGAACTGTGGTAGGTCAGGGCGACCACCGGTCCGCGTGCTCCGGTCCGGATTGCGTACTTGGCGTCTTTGGAGACGTTCTTCGGGCAATTGCCGTGGAACGGTGCGAATACGATGCTCATGGTGGGGCGTCCTCCTCGGGTACGGCTAAGGGGGTGATGCGGGGGCGGCGCGGCGGAACTTCGTACGGGCTGAGCTGCTACGCGGGAAAGGTGAGGTCCCCCGGCAACTCGGTGATGAATCTGGGCTGACCGCCCTCGAACCAGAAGGCGTGCCGTAGTTCGTTGACGAGGACCCGGGTAACGGACTCACCTGCCCTGGACAGTCGCCGGATCTGGGCGGTCAGGTGCTCGGCGGCGGGTCCGTTAGCGAACAGCTCGCCACGGGAGACGCGTTTGGCGATGACGCCGCCGCCGCGTTGCCGGAACCGGAACTCGACCGCCGGCTCGACCGGTCCCGGGTAGACATCCCCTGGTTTCAGCAGGGAGGCGTCCACCTCGGCGTCGTGCTGTAACGGCGTGCGCGGACGGAATGGCGAGGCGAGGATGCCACCGTAAAGGGTGACCCAGTCGCCGTCATCTCGGGCCAGGACCAGGATCGCGCGGGCGTTGCGCGTTACCCGAAACCGGCCCGGATGGCCCTTGAGTCGGGACACGGCGGCGGGCACACCCTGCGGATTGATCACGATCCGCCCGTCGGTGTCGCTCACGTTGCCGGCCGAGTCCGACGAATATTCGTCACCTTCGTAACGTCCGGGATAGACGTCTCCGATGTTGAGCTGACCGAAGTCGATCTCGGTGTCGTCGGGCAATGGCGAGCGCGGGGGACCGGGCAGTTCGACCGGCGAAGTTGGGAAGTCCCACCTGAAGTAGCGATTACGCTCGACCCCGATGAGCTTGCCCCAGTCCTCTCGCTCGTAGATGGTTTCGTCGACCGAATCGCGCACGAACAGGACGCAGACCCGCGACGCCTTCTCGGAGCCGCTGTCGTCGCGGTGTCGTCGCAGCACTCGGCCGATGCTCTGGATTCGCTGGCGAGGTGAACTGGACGAGGCGACGATGATCCCCAGGTCGGCTTCGGGGACGTTGAAGCCCTCGATCAGCGATCGGGCGGAAACGATGACTTTGGCATCGCCTCGCCGGAACAGCTCCAGACTCCGATCGCGCAGTTCGGGTGCAAGTTCGCTGTTCTCCATGACGACCGGTACGCCGGCAGATTCCAGACGGTCAAACAGGGCGGCGACCTCGTCAATGCTCTCGTGGAACAGGACGATCCGAGTGTCTGGCCGCTCCGCCAACGCATTGACCACGAGAGCCTGGGCCACGTCGAGCCGGCTGCCCGTCCGGTAGATGAGCTGCTTGCGGCGGCGGGTTTCGGCGACAAACCGCGCCGCGACCTCTGCGATGCTCCCAGACCGCTTCTGGGAGGCCCGCCGGGCCCACGACAGCAAGCTCTGCCGTTGTGCGGGCGGTGCCGCGACAGACAGCTCACGGCGCGCTTCGTTGATGGAGCGAGTCAGCGCCTGGTACTGGTGGGCCTCGTCCGGGTTCAGCGACAGGCCGAAGTGATGTACCTCGAACGGCGGCAGCACACCGGACTCGATTGCCTGCGCAAATGTCATCTCGTAAACCACGCGGCCGATCTCCCGGTCAGCTGCCGCGTTGTCATCTGCTTCCGGCAGGTCCTGGTCATCGTCGCGTTCGGGCGTGGCGGACAAGCCGAGGCTATGGCGTCGTGGAGTCTCCAGAACCGCCGACATCTCCCGGGCTCGGAGCCGGTGACACTCGTCGGCGATGAACAGCAACCGGTCGCCGACTCCGGACTTGCGCACCATGTCCGGCAACGTCTTGCGTGCCGACGCCAGGACTGCTACCAGCACCCGTCGCTGACCGTCAAACTCGTCGGAGTAGCCGCCGCCCAGCCGGCCGATCGCCGCCGTTGGCAGGTTCGAGCGCTGTGCGAGCACGTCGTACCACTGCTGCATCAGGACGATCGTCGGGACGATGACGACGAGTCGAAGGTCCGGTTCCTCTCGCTGGAGTTTTTCCGCTATGGCGAGCGCGAGGATGGTCTTCCCAGCCCCGGTGACAACCTTGACCGTTCCCCGCCGGCCTGCGGTGAACCAAGCATCTACGGCCTCGAGCTGCCAGGGCGCGAGCGTGATCTGCTGGGTCAGATTCCAGTGGTGGGGCAGGTCGGCCACTGGCACAGTGGGCTCTGCCGTCACGTCGGGTTCGGCAACCGGCAGGCGGGCCGTCCAGAAGTCCCGCAGCCGCAGTTGATGCAGCGTGAGCCGCTCCGTGGCGGTGAGTTCACGCATGCAGAACGCCTTGCATCGATAGGGATTGGTTTGTCATGTCGATCTGGTTACTCCCCACAACTGGTCCTCTTCGGGTAGCACCGATAGCGCTTCGGCTGCGACCCGCTGCGCCTCGATGACCGAGCCGTGAAGCCTCGCCATTTCGGACTCCACCCGGTGACCGACGGAGATGATCCAATCACCCCATGCCGGCTCCCCCACGACGGAGCACCGCAGGATCTGGAGAATATCCCACAAGGACGATGAGTCCAGGGCCTGAGAGGGCCAAGCCGCAGCCATCCACAGGTTCCGGTACCGGACAGGTAAGCGAGTACCGTCGTATCTGGCGGCATGCCTGGCTCTGCGCACGGCATGCTGCTGCCCGGTAACCGTTGCAGCGGGGAGGATTCTCCATGGCCACCATCGGCGACAACATCGCGCAAGTCAGACGCCGGCAGTCGATCACTCAGGAGCAGATCGCGGCGGCCGCCGGGGTCAGCACGGAGACGATCCGCAAGCTGGAGACGAATCAGCGCACGACGCCCCGGATCGCGACACTGCATGCGATCGCGCGGGCGTTGGGCGTACCGACGACGACCTTGCTCGGGGATGTGAGCACGGGTGCGGCGCGCCGGGAGCCCGGTCATCGTCCGTTGGCGTTGCTCGATCTGCGTCGGGTGTTGATCCCGGCGCGAGGGCCGGCCGGGTACGTTGCTGACGAGGTGCCGGCGTTGCCGGCGGCGGGCGTGCCGGGTCGGCTGGCCGAGGCGGACCGTGCCTACCACCTGGGCGACTACGCCGCCGCGTTGGCCGTGCTGCCGCCGCTGATCGCCGGAGCCCGACACGCCGCCGAGCACGCCGACGACGCCAACAGGCCGGCCGCCTACCGGACCTTGGCCCGCGCCTACGAGGTGGCCGGCAGCCTGTTGATCCAGGTACGGGCGGTCGACCTCGCCTACCAGGCGGTGACTTCGGCGTTGGACGCTGCCGCGTCCGCCGGGGACGAGCTGCTCAGCGCGGTGACGGTCAAGCGCATGACCTGGCTATTGCTACGCCAGGGCCGGCTGACCGACGCGGAGCGGCTGGCGATCGCCACCGCTGACAGCGTCGAGCCCCGGATCTCCCGGGCCACTCCGGATGAGCTGGCGGTGTGGGGCTGGCTGATGGTGAGTGCAGCCGCCGCTTCCGCCCGGGACAACCGGCCGGACGACGCGGCCGCCCAGCTCGACGTGGCGGCGGCCGCGACGGCCCGGCTGGGCACCCGACCAGTCAGTCCCGACCATCTGCTCGTCGTCGGTGGGATGCGGTCGAGCAGGGTCGACATGACGCGGGTCGAGGCGGCGGTAGTCGCTGGCGAGCCGCGTCGCGCGCTCGATCTGGCGGCCAACGTCCGCCGGGGCGGTGCGCCGATCACCTCCTGGCGGCGGCACCGGCTCGACGTCGCCCGCGCGCACGCCGAGCTGCGGGATTGGTCGGAGGCGACAGCGGTGCTCAGTGAGCTGGCCGCTGACGCTCCAGTGTGGCTGCGGCATCAACGCTACGCCCGCGACACCGTCCGCATGATCACAACCAGTCGGCGGCGGGCGATGGGCCAGGAGCTGGCGAAGCTCGCCGCACTGATGGACGGCCAGGCGGCCTGACCTGCACAACCAGCACCGGAAGTACCGGTTTCGGGGTCTGCCGCACAACGGGCACCACCCTTGCATTCACTCTCGGTGATCAACTCGGCATCCTTCTACGTAGGACGGCGGTGCCGGGTCCCGCACCATCACACACGCGGTACACCGCCCGGCCCGCCGTCCGCTTCAGCTGGGCCCGGCGTCGCATCCCGTGATCGCCCTTTCCGTGCGTCGGGCCCGCCTGCGGCGGCGGCTTCGGGGTTGTCGTGGAGAGCCACCTCGGGGTCGCCGCCCTTCCAACTCTCGCCGAGGGGGCATCGTGTTCGGGAAGTGGTTTCAGCGTGCGGACGCGCCGGTGGATGTGGTGTATCCGGTGCCGGGCCGACGGCGTTTCGCCGACTGTACGGTGCCGCCGGTGGATCGGCGGCCGGCGACCCGTACTGATCGGGCGTCGCGGCGGGGTGGTAACGCTGGCCGGCACTACCTGCCGTGACCGGGCCGGAGGCTTCCCGACAGTCGGAGCCACCGCGACCACTCGGGTCGGGTGAGCCGGCGCACGAACCGTGCCGGCCCGCATGGACCTGCACGGTGTGCCCGGACGGCACGCCGTGGCCGTGTTCCCCGGCGCGGGTGCAGTTGACCGAGGCGTACGCCGTCGATCCGATCGGTCTGGCGGCCGACCTGGCGGCGATGCTCCCGCGCGTTGCCGACGAGACCGGCATCGTCGACCCGGCGGAGCTGCACGAACGGTTCGTCTCGTGGACGTTCGTCGGCGCGGCCGCACCGGCACCCGAGGTGAAGCGGCAATGACGGTCGACGGTGGTGCCGTTCGGTTCCGCGCCGACCTGCCGATCGGTCGCCGGGTGGCGCAGTGGCGGGCCCGGCGGCGGATGACCCAGCAGGTGCTCGCCGACCGGATCGGCAAGTCGAAGAGCTGGGTCGACAAGGTCGAACGCGGTGTCCGCAGGCTGGACAGGTTCTCGGTGATCCACCAGATCACTCAGGTGCTGCGGGTCGACCCGGCCGAGCTGGTCGGCGCGGCCGGGTCGACCACTCCGGTGGGGACCGGTCCGGCGGTGCCCGGCGTGTCGGCGGTACGCGCTGCCCTCGCCTGCTTCGACATCCTTGACGGATGCGCCGAGACCGACGTGGGCGTCGACGCGGGCGCCGACGCGGGCATCGTGCCGCCGGCCAGAGAGGCGGTGACCCGGCAGGCCGAGCACGCCTGGCTGGCGTACCGGCACGCCCCCTACCCGCAGCTGCTGCGGATGCTGCCCAACCTGCTCACCGCCGCGCGGCGACTGCACGCGGCCGACCCTGCCGGCGGCGCGCCGCCGCTGGTGCAGGTGTACCGGGTCGCGTCGTCGGTGCTGGTCAAGCTCGACGAACCGATCTGGCCTGGTTGGCGGCCGACCGGGCGATGACGGTCGCGTCGACCGACGGTGATCCGCTGCTGGCGGCGGCGACGGCGGCGGTGCCGCTGGGGCAGACGCTGCGGGCGGTGGGCCAGGGCAGGTTGGCGATGTCGACGACGGCCGCCGCCGTGCACCGACTCGACCCTGTCGGTCCGGCTGACGGTGTTCCACCGCAGCTGCTGTCGGTGTACGGCACGCTGCTGCTGCAGGCCGCGTTGGCCGCCGCCGAATGCGGCGGCGCCGCCGCCGTGCGGGAGCTGACCGGCCAGGCCGGAGACGTCGCTGACCGGGTCGGCGACGGCCACGACCACCAGCGGAGCGGTTTCGGGTCGACGGCGGTCGAGCTGGCTCGGGTGGTGGCGGCCGCCGACCTCGGCGAGGCGGAAGAAGCCGTACGCCGACACGATGTGCTGGTGCGGCGTCCCGGCTGGCGCGGGTTGCCGGCCGAGTACCGGGCGGCGTACCTGGTCGACGTAGCGCGGGCGGCACTGCAGTCCGGGGACCTGATCATGGCGGGCCGGTCGCTGGTCGACGCCGACCGAGTCGCGTCCGCCGAGGTCCGGCTGCGGCCGTCCGCCCGTACGGTGGTCGCCGAGGTCGCCCGGTGCGCGCCGCCGGCTGCCGGCGTGGCCGGACTGGCCGCGACGCTCGGGCTGACCCGGTAAGACTGAGTTGCTGGTGACCAGCCCGGATCAAGGAGCAGCGGACCAGCGGCGGCTGCCGTTCAGTTCGGCACTGGCACCGCTACCACGGTCACCAGACCCTCCAAGCCGGCGAAGTCGTCGGGGTTTGTGGTGTAGATCGGTAGGCGGTTGCCAATGGCAATACTCGCGATCATGAGATCTGCCGTACGTGCTCTCGGCTTGCGCCCTGCGGCCAGTACGGCTGCGACAACTCTGCCGAACGCCCGGGCCGCCTCAGCATCGAACGGAAGCGGGTCGAACTCCGACTCGGCCCGCTGGAGCACGTCCAACCGGCGCGCACGCTCTACTGGTTCGTCGGTGTGATGTGGGCCTGCGGACAACTCGGCGAGGGTGACTGCGCTGATCGACATCGTATCCGGAAGTCGGGCATGGTCGATTTGTCGGCGCAAGATCAGTATGTTGGTGTCGAGCAGCCCGTGGACTTCAGAATTCATAAGGGTCCTGAAGCTCGTTGTCCATTGCGCTGTCCAGATCACTTCGGAACCGCGCCGCGTCGATGACCGGCGCGTTCGCAGACACCCCCGCGAACTGCTCCCGCGTCACCACTCGATGCCGACGCAGTGGGATCAGCTCCCCAATCGGGGTGCCGTTGCGGGTGACGACGAACGACTCGCCATGCGCGACGGCGTCCATGATTTGTCCGGATCTTGCCCGAAGATCCCGCTGCGTCAGTTCCGCTGCCATACCCGGACCCTAACATGATGTGGCACCAGGTGCTACGTGGTGGCACGATCGGTCGGGCGGAGTGGCGGGGTTGGCCGTGACACTCGGGCGACCCGGTGAGGCTGTTGCGTTCGCCCAAATCGCTGCTCTAGGGTCTCGCGGAAAGCGCTTGCCGACCCAGCGAGGAGGGCGCGTGCCGGCGGCCAGTCCGAAGATCCACAGCGGCATGTGTTCCGTCACCCTGCGACAGGAGTCGGCGCTCGTCGTACTCGACGTCGCCGTACGGGCCGGCCTGTGTCGCGTCGAATGGGGCGGCGACGTGCACGTGCCGCCGGGTGACACCCACACCGCGACCTCGGTGCGCGACGCCGGCCTGGACCGGGGCGTCGGGGTCGCCTCCTACGGCTCCTACTACCGGGCCGGCTCCGACCCGGACGAGGACTTCACCGCTGTACTCGCCAGCGCGGTCGCGCTCGGCGCACCCCGGATCCGGATCTGGGCCGGCACGCTCGGCTCCGCGCAGGCCAGCGCCGAGCAGCGTCGGGCAGTGGTCCGGTCCAGCCGGGCAGCCGCGCATCTGGCCGCCGACGCCGGCGTCACCCTCGCCTTCGAGTACCACTCCGGCACGTTGACCGACACGGCCGAGTCGACGCTGCGGGTGCTCGCCGACGTCGACCATCCGGCGGTACGCACGTACTGGCAGCCGCCGCTCGACCTGCCCGACGCCGCCGCAATCGACGACCTGCGCCAGGTGTTGCCCTGGGTCGACGCGGTGCATGTCTTCTCTTGGTGGCCCGGCTACGAGCGGCTGCCGTTGACCGCCCGCGACCGGCTCTGGCGCGACGTCTTCGCCGAGTTGCGCGCCACCGGGCGCGACTTTGACACCCTGCTGGAGTTCGTGATCGACGACGATCCCGACCGGGTCGCCACCGAAGCGGCTTCGCTGGCCCAGCTGATCACTGCCGACCAGCATGACGGCTGAGTTAGGGCCGCAGGCGACGGCCGGGCCCGGACCGCTCGCCCGTCGGTGGGCGGCGCTGGACCCGCAGCTGCGGACGGCGGCGCTCGGCCGGGCACGGCAGGCGATCGGGTTCGCCGCCGGCACCGGCCGGGCGGCCTGGCCGCACGTCGACGAGGTCACCGAGCGGGCCATCGTTGACGCGGCCGACGCCGGCCGGGACCGCCCATGGCCCCGACTGCTGCTGTCCGACTATGCCTGCTACTGGCGCGACGGGGTCCGGACAGCGTACGAGGAGCCCGCCGGTGAGCTGCGGCGTCGTACCGCCACAGCCGCGCTGGCCGCCGCACTGCACGGCCAGCCGTACCTCGACGAGGCCGCCGACGGGCTGCTGCAGCTCTGCGAGCAGAGCACCTGGTGCTGGGCGGCGCACGAGCAGTTCGCCGCCGAGGCCGGCCGGGTGGTGCCCGACGTCGACCGGCCGTACCTGGACCTCGGGGCCGCCGAGACGGTCGCCGTGCTGGCCTGGGCCGACCTGATCCTCGGTACGGTGCTCGACGAACGCACCCCGGGGCTGCGCCAGCGGATCCGCCGGGAGACCCGCACCCGGGTAATCGAGCCGTTCCTGGGCAGCCGCGACTGGCACTGGCTCGGCCTGGACGGGCACCTGCACAACTGGAACCCGTGGATCCACGGCCATCTGCTGGCCGCCGCGTTGTTCCTGGTCGACGAGCCGGACACCCGGGCGCGGGTCGTCGACCTCGTCGTCGACGGGCTCGACCGCTACCTCAACTCGCTGCCCGCCGACGGCGGCTGCGACGAGGGGTACGCGTACTGGTGGAACGGGCCGGCGCGGCTTGCCGAAGCGCTCGACCTGCTCGACCGGGTCCTCGGCGGCCGGCTGGATCCGTGGCGGTGGTCGCCGCTGCCGCAGCTGGCCCGCTACCCGCACCGGATGGCCCTCGGCGACGGCTGGTACGTCAACGTCGGCGACGGCCCGGCCCGGCCGAGCGCCGCGCAGCCGTGGCAGGTGCTGCACCGCTGGGGCCGGGCCACCGGCGACCGGCAGGTGATCGACTTCGCGGCCAGTCATCGTGTCCCGGGCGAACCGGCCGTGACGGTCGCCGCCGGGCTGGGCCGGGCGGTGCTCGGGCTGGTCGACCAGCAGTGGACCACGCAACCGCCGACCGCTCCGCCGTTGCCGGCCACCACCTGGCTGCCCGACCTGCAACTACTGGTCAGCCGGGAACGGGCCGGCAGCACCGCCGGGCTGACCGTGGCGGTCAAGGGTGGGCACAACGACGAAAACCACAACCACAACGACGTCGGCTCGTACCTCGTCGCCCTGGACGGGTGCCCGGTGCTGGTCGACCTCGGCCAGCCCACCTACACCGCGATCTCGTTCACCGACCGCCGGTACGAGCAGTGGGTCACCCGCAGCCAGTGGCACAACCTGCCGGTCGTCGGCGGCCACGGTCAGGCGGCGGGCCGCGACTTCCGGGCGTCGGCGGTCGCCGTCGACACCGGTGCCGACGCCGACGCGCTGCGCCTCGACCTGACCGGTGCGTACCCGCCGGAGGCCGGCTGCCGGTCGTGGCGGCGGCAGGTGCGGCTGGACCGCCGCCGGTCGACGGTGACCGTCACCGAGCGGTGGCGCGTCGACGACCCGACCGAGCTGCGGCTGCACCACGTCCTCGCCGGCGAGCCGCTGACCCACGCCGCCGGGCGGCTCGCCGTCCGGACCCTGGCCGGCGGAAGCCTCGTGCTGACCTGGGATCCGCAGCTCGGTGCCGGCCGGCTGGACCGGCAGCCGGTCGACGACCCGCTGCTGCGCGACGTCTGGGGCGACGCCGTGCACCGGCTGGTGCTCACCCTGCCGGCCCAGCGGACCGGCTCCGTCACCGTGACCGTCTCCGGAGGTCCCGAATGAACGCCGATGACCAGGCTGCCGAGGAGCAGATCGCCGACGACCGGCGGCTGTCCCCGTACACCGGCTACACCCGCGCGCACTGGGCGGCGGCCGCCGACCGGATGCTGCTGGCGCTGCGCCCGTACGCCTCGCCCGACCACGCCCGGATCGACCTGCCCGGCCGGTCCAGCGCCTACGGCCCGGACAGCGACTCGCTGGAGGCGTTCGCCCGGTCGTTCCTGCTGGCGGCGGTCCGGCTACGCGGCGAGGCCGGCGCCGACCCGCACGGGCTGGCCGACTGGTACGCGGCCGGGCTGCGAGCCGGCACCGACCCGACCTCGCCGACCGCCTGGCCCCGCCCGGACCGACTGGACCAGGCCAAGGTCGAAGCCTGCTCGATCGCGCTCGGTTTGCACCTGACCCGACCCTGGCTGTGGGACCGGCTCGACGAGGCGACCCGGCAGCGGACCGTCGACTGGCTCGCCACCGTCGTCGGGCAGCCTTATCCGCCGATCAACTGGGTGTGGTTCCAGATCGTCGTGGAGACCTTCCTGCGCTCGGTCGGCGGCCCGTGGTCAACCGAGGACATCGAATCCGGGCTGCGGGTGCACGAGTCGCTGTACCGGGCCGACGGCTGGTACTCCGACGGCCCGGAACGCGCCTACGACCACTACGTCGGCTGGGCGCTGCACGTCTACCCGCTGCTGTGGGCCGATCAGGCCGGTGACCTGTGCCCCGACGGGCTGCGTCAGGCGTGGCGTCAGCGGCTCACGGCGTTCCTCGACGACGCGGTCCGGCTGATCGGGGCCGACGGGTCGCCGCTGATGCAGGGCCGCAGCCTGGCGTACCGGTTCGCGGCGGCCGCACCGCTGTGGGTCGGGGCGATGACCGGTGCGACCGACGTGGCGCCGGGGGTGCTGCGCCGGGCGGCGAGCGGGATGCTGCGCCACTTCCACGACCACGGGGCACCGGACCGGCGTGGCCTGCTGCCCATCGGCTGGCACCACGAGTGGCCGGCGATGGCCCAGTCGTACTCGGGGCCCGGGTCGCCGTACTGGGCGGCGAAGGGGATGCTGGGGCTGGCCCTGCCGGCCGACCATCCGGTGTGGACGGCGACTGAACAGCCGTTGCCGGTCGAGCGGGCGGATCTGCTGGCCGCGCTGTCGACGCCGGGCTGGCTGGTCACCGGCACCCGCCGCGACGGCGTAGTCCGGGTGGTCAACCACGGCACCGACCACTCGGTGCCCGGCGACGAGCGCGCCGACTCGCCGCTGTACGCCCGGCTCGGCTACTCGACGGCGACGATGCCGCCGCTGACCGGGGCCACCGTCGGCGACCCGTCGGACAATTCGGTCACGGTGGTTGACGCGACGGGCCGGCGCAGTCACCGCAACGGGTTCGTGACGGTCGACTGCCGGCTGGTCGACGGGGTCGGTTGGGCGGTGTCGCGGGCCGACACCCACTGGGTCGACACCGACGATGACGCCGGCCCGGACCACGGGTCCGGCCGGCGGGGCCGGCTGCGCCGGGGCCCGGTGGTGACGGTGGCCTCGGCGGTGCGCGGCCCGACCGAGGTACGGCTGGCCCGGGTCGACTCCGCCGACGGTCTCGACGGCGGCACCGTGCTGGAGTTCAGCGGCTGGCCGGTCGCCGGTGACGTACCGCCGCCGGCGCGTACCGGCGGTGACCCGCCGGTGTCCGTCGTGGCCGGTGCTGCGG
This sequence comes from Micromonospora sp. LOL_021, assembly GCF_048060215.1. NCBI lineage: Bacteria > Bacillati > Actinomycetota > Actinomycetes > Micromonosporales > Micromonosporaceae > Micromonospora > Micromonospora sp. LOL_021. The sequence continues at coordinate 75,396 of NZ_JBHMIN010000008.1, forward strand.
TCACGTCCCGGCTGGTCGGCCTGGCCGGCTTCGAGCATGCACTGGTACGCCGCGAGCGGGCCAGCTCGCCGTTGGGTGATCAGGTGGCGGTGCCGGTGCTGCGGACCGCGTCCGTGCCGGCACCCGGTCGGGTGTTCGTGGCGGCGGTGACCCTGACCGGCACCGGGGGAGACCCGGCGGACGCCGCGCCGGTGGTGACGGTGACGGCCGGCGGCGCGGGAGACACGGTCGACATCCGCTGGCCGGACGGTCACACCTCGACGATGCTGCTGCCGGCCGCACCGGGGTGAGATCAGCGCGGCGGCCGGGGCGTGGACGAGTCGCGGATCACCAGTTCAGGGGTGATCAGCACCCGTTGCACGGGGCGGCGTCGGCCCTCGACCAGCCGGGCCACCATCAGCTCGACCGCCACCCGGCCCACCTGGTTCTTCGGCGGGCGGACGGAGCTGAGCGCCGGCTCGGCCAGGTGCGCCACCTCGTCGTCGTAGGACACCAGGGCGAGCTGGTCGGGGATCGGCACGCCCTGCTCGGCGCAGTACTGCGCGACCGACATGGCGTCCGGGTCGCCGTGCACGATCAGCGCGGTGACGCCTTCGCGTCGGCACCGCCGCAGTACGTCGCCGATGATCTCCCGGTGCCCCGGGGAGTCCAACGCGACCGCCTCCCGGATGACCAGGTCGGCGGGCAGGCCGAGGTCGGCGCAGGCCAGCGCCCAGCCCTGGGCGAGGTGGGCGGAGGTGGGGCTGCCCTTGGACAGCACCAGCCCGATCCGACGGTGACCGTGTTCGTGCAGGTGCCGCACGGCCATTTCCAGGCCGAGGGCGTGGTCGCTGCGGACCCATTCGAGCTGGCGCAGGGTAGGGGTCCACCGGGGCGCCTGCCGTTCCACCAGGATCGTCGGCACCGGCAGGTTGCCGATCCAGGAGATCATGTCGGCGGCGCCGTCGGTGTCCAGGCTGGGTGCCAGCAGCAGACCCTGCACCTGCTGCGCGTCGATCAGCCGGGTGATCTGCCGGCGGTCCTCGGTCGGGTCGTAGCTGGACCCGCGCAGCTGGATGTGCACGCCGAGCGAGGCGGCGGCGCTGCGGGCGCCGGTGACGATCTGCGGCCAGTAGTAGTCCAGTGACGGCACCACCATGCCGATGGTGAACCGGGTCGGTGCCACCCGGGGCCGCCGCGGTGCCGGCCCGAGCTGGGTGGGCAGGGTGGCGCCACCGTGCACCCTGGTCAGCAGGTTGCTCTCGGCCAGGGCGGCGATGTCGCGCCGGACGGTCAGCTCGCTCACCCCGAGCAGCGGGGCCAGGTCGGCCACTCGTACCGAGCCGTGTCGGCGCAACTCCTCCAGCAGCCGCTCCCGGCGCTGCAGGTTGAACATCCGGTCCGCCGGCATGGGCACTCCCGTCCATGTTCGTTCGCGAACGTTTCCGACCGAATGAGATCGGCTGGTAGCGAGCATGTTCACCGAAGGTTAACCATGTCACATCGGCGAATCCAGCAGGTCCCCACGACGTCGGACGTCGGCCGGAGATTCGCCACCCGAGGAGACACGTTGACGGTGCACACCCCGCCGCAGGCGCTCGTCGTGATGGACCGGGACTCCTACCGGGCCCACTTCGACGAGGCTCGGCTGGAGCGCCTCGGCCGCGTCGTCGTCCTGGCCGATCCGGTCTGGGCCGACGAACTCGACTCGCCTGCCGTGCGCGCCCGACTGGCCACGGTCGAGACGCTGGTGACGTCCTGGGGGGCACCCCCGCTGACCCGGCAGCGGCTGGACACCGCGCCCGCCCTGCGCGCCGTCTTCCACGCCGCCGGCAGCGTCCGGTCACTGGTGACCGACGAGGTGTGGCGGCGCGGCATCCAGGTCAGCACCGCCGCCGACGCCAACGCCGTGCCGGTCGCCGAGTACACCCTCGCCGCGATCATCTTCGCCGGCAAGAAGGTGCCGTTCATCGCCGCCGACCCCGACCGGGCGTACCGGGGATGGAGCCACCACCACGGGCACGGCGACCTGTCCAACTACCGCCGCACCATCGGCGTCGTCGGCTTCTCCCGGATCGGCCGCCGGGTCGTCGACCTGATCGGCTGCCTCGACTCGGCCCGCTGCCTGGTCGCCGACCCGTACGCCGACCCGGCCGAGGTCGCCGCAGCCGGCGCGACCCTGGTCGAGCTGGCCGAGCTGCTGCCGCACAGCGACATCCTCACCCTGCACGCGCCGGAGCTGCCCAGCACACACCGCATGATCGGCGCGGCCGAACTCGCCCTGCTGCCCGACCACGCGACCGTGATCAACACGGCCCGGGGCAGCCTGGTCGACCCGGCGGCGCTCGCCGCCGAGTGCCGCTCCGGCCGGCTGTACGCGATCCTCGACGTCACCGACCCCGAACCGCTACCCGTCGACGCCGCCCTGCGTGGCAGCCCGAACGTCATGGTCAGCCCGCACCTGGCCGGTTCCCTCGGCACCGAGATCCACCGGCTGACCGACCACACCCTCGACGAACTGGCCCGCTGGACCGTCGGGGAACCGCTGCACGCCGAAGTCACCCCGGACGCGTTCACGCTGCACGCCTGACCGGCCGGGCTCCGCACCCACGAAAATCCCGCACCCTCCGCAAAAGGAGTCACCTGATGAACCGACACACCGGCAGGATGAACCGACACCTCGGTGCAGCGGTGGCCGCCGCGACCGCGCTGGTTCTCGTCACCGCCGGCTGCGGTGGTGGCGACGAGCCGGCCGTCGGCGACGACGGCCGCGAGATCCTCACCATCGCCCTGTGGAACTACGACAGCACCCCCGAGTTCGCGGCCCTGATCGACGGGTTCGAGGCCGCCCACCCGGACATCGACGTGCAGCCGGTCGACATCCTCGCCGACGACTACTCCGAGAAGGTCACCACCATGCTGGCCGGCGGCGACCAGACCGACGTGCTCACCATGAAGAACGTCACCGACTACTCCCGCTACGCGCTGCGTGGCCAGCTGGCGTCGGTGGCCGACGAGGCGGCCGATCTCGACCAGAGCAAGTATCTCGGCCTGGAGCCGTTCGACCTCGACGGGGACTACTTCGCGTTGCCGTACCGGCAGGACTTCTGGGTGCTGTACTACAACAAGGCCGTGCTCGCCGACACCGGCGCCGACCTGACCAGCCTCACCTGGGCCGAGTACGCCGACCTGGCCAAGCAGCTGACCAGCGGCAGCGGCCAGGACACCGTCTACGGCACGTACCACCACACCTGGCGCTCCATCATCCACTCGACGGCGGCGGCACAGAGCGGCGGAGACCTGATCGGCGGCGAGTACGGCTTCCTCAAGGACCGCTACCAGATGGTCCTCGACCTGCAGGAAGCCGGCGCCACCCTGCCGTGGGCGACCGCGTCGACGCAGAAGGTCCAGTACCACACGATGTTCGCCACCGGGCAGGCCGCGATGCTGCCGATGGGCACCTGGTACGCGGCCCGGCTGATCGAGGAGAAGAAGGCCGGCAGCATCGACGTCGACTGGGGCATCGCGCCGCTGCCGCAGGTCACCGAGGGCGGACCCGTCACCACCTTCGGCTCGCCGACCGCGTTCGCGGTCAACAACAAGGCCCGCAACTCCGAAGCCGCCCGGACCTTCGTGGCCTGGGCCGCCGGACCCGAAGGCGCGGCGGCGATCGCCAGCATCGGCGTCCTCCCGGCCTACTCCGACGAGACGATCACCGAGACCTACTTCGGCGTCGACGGGATGACCAACGACGAGGTCGCGCAGGCGGCGTTCCAGCCCGACGAGGTGGTGCTGGAGATGCCGGTCAGCGAGAAGGCCTCCGACGTGGATGTCATCCTCACCGAGGAGCACGAGCTGATCATGATCGGCGAGCGGTCCGTCGACGACGGGCTCGCCGAGATGGGCGAGCGGGTCACCTCCGAGGTCGACTGACCCGGCACCATGGCGATCCACACCCCGATCGACACCGTACGCACACCGGCACCCGGCGGTCCGCCGCCGGGTGCCGGTGCGGCACGTCGGCTGCGCCGACGCAACACCCTGGCCGGCTGGAGCTTCATCCTGCCGAACTTCGTCGGCTTCGCCGCGCTCACCCTGGTGCCCGTCGTCGCCGCGCTGGCGCTGGCGTTCATGGAGTGGAACTCCTACAGCACCCCGGAATGGGTCGGGCTGGACAACTTCCGCCGGATGGTGGGCAGCGAGACGTTCTGGACCGCGCTGTACAACACCACCTACTACGCGCTGGGGCACATCCCGTTGACCCTGGTCGCCGCGCTCGGCTTCGCCGTACTGCTCAACCGGGCGCTGCGCGGCGTACGGTTCTTCCGTACCGCGTTGTTCTTCCCCTACATCACCGCCCTGGTCGCGGTGGCCGTGGTGTGGAACATGCTGTTCAACCCGGACGCCGGGCCGGTCAACCAGCTGCTGCGGGCGATCGGCGTCGACGACCCGCCGGGCTGGACCACGTCGACGACCTGGGCGATGCCGGCGGTGATCATCACCAGCGTGTGGCGGGACATGGGCTACTACATGGTGCTCTACCTGGCCGGGCTGCAGACCATCCCGGCCGAGCTGTACGAGGCGGCCCGCACCGACGGGGCGTCGGCCTGGCAGCGGTTCCGGCACATCACCGTGCCGTCGCTGCGGCCCACCACCTTCTTCGTGCTGATCATGCTGACCATCTCCAGCTTCAAGGTGTTCGACCTGATCCAGGTGATGACCGAGGGCGGTCCGGGCCGCGCCACGCTGGTGCTGTCGCAGCTGATCTTCCGGGAGGGGATCACCCAGGGCCGGTTCGGCTACTCGTCGGCGATCGCCATGGTGCTGTTCGTGGTCGTGCTGGTGATCACGGTGGTCCAGTTCCAGCTGCAACGGAGGGGTGAACGATGAGCCTCGCCGTGCTGCGCCGGGCCGTCCTGCAGCTGCTGCTCACCGTCCTCGGCCTGGCCGTGCTGGTGCCGTTCGCCTGGATGCTGGTCTCCTCGGTCAAGCTGGACTCGCAGGTGCTCACCGTGCCGATCCAGTGGATCCCGCAGGAGTTCCACTTCGACAACTACGTCCGCATCTGGGACCGGATCCCGCTCGGCACCTACCTGTACAACTCGATGTTCCTCAGCGTCACCATCACGTTCCTGCAGGTACTCACCGGCAGCTTCGCCGCGTACGGCTTCGCGAAGATCAGCTTCCCGGGCCGGGACCTGCTGTTCCTCGCCTACATCGCCACGATCGCCGTGCCGTGGCAGGCGTACATGGTGCCGCAGTACATCATCATGGAGCGGCTCGGCCTGGTGAACACCCACCTGTCGCTGATCCTGCTGCAGGCGTTCGGGGCGTTCGGGGTGTTCCTGATGCGCCAGTACTACCTGACCATCCCCGACGAGCTGACCGAGGCTGCCCGCATCGACGGCCTCAACGAGTACGGCATCTGGGCGCGGATCGTGCTGCCGCTGTCCAAGCCGGCGCTGGCCAGCCTGGCGTTGCTCACCTTCGTCAACACCTGGAACGACTACATGGGACCGTTCATCTATCTGACCAGCAACGACCTCTGGACCGTACAGATCGGGCTGCGAACCTTCATCGGGCTCTACGAAGCCGAGTACGCCATGATCATGACCGGTTCGGTGCTGTCGATCCTGCCGATCCTGGTCGTCTTCCTGTTCGGCCAGCGCTACTTCGTGCAGGGCATCGCCACGAGTGGGTTGAAATGACGGCGGCCGGCATGCGCCAACCGGCCCGGCAGCCGCTGCGGCCGTCGCTGACCGCACGGGTCAACGTCGGCGCGGACACGTGGTCGACGATCTGGTCACTGGTGCACCGGGTGCTGGTGGTCAACCTCGGGCTGGCCATCACCAACCTGCCGCTGCTGGTCGCGCTCGCCGTCGTCGCCCAGCCGTGGCGCTACCCGGTCTTCTTCGGGCTGCTGTCGCTCAGCGTCGGGCCGGCGGTTGCCGCCGCGTTCGGCTACCTGCGGCAGGCCGAGGACGACGACCGGGCACCGGTACGCGAGTACTTCCGCGCGTACCGGCGGAACTTCGCCGCAGCGACGCGGCGCTGGGCGGCGGCCACAGCGCTGATCGCGGTCCTGGTGACCGACATCGTCTGGCTGCACGACGTCGGCGCTGCGGCGGTGCTCGTACCGCTGTTGGTGGTGCTGACCGTGCTGGTACTCGCCGCGACGGTGCTGCTGCTGGCCCTGGTCGAGCTGGCCCCGGGCCTGGGCGTGCGCGCGGCGGTCCGGGCCGCGGCCTGGTCGGCGGTACGCCGGACACCGCTGAGCCTGCTCAGCCTGGTCGTGCTGCTGGCCGCACTGCTGTCGGTCAACCAGGCACCGCTGCTGGCGCTGTCGACGCTGCCCGGCTGCGCGCTGCTGGTCGTCTGGGTCAACAGCCGCGCCGCGCTGGCGTCGAGTACGTGACGTACTTGACGTACGTCCCCGCCTGCGGCTTGCTTGTCTCCAAGAGGACGAGGAGGTGCCCGATGTCGGTCACGCACTATGACAGCTACACCGAGGCTCGCGCGCACTTGAAGGATCTGCTGGACGCGGCTGAGCGGGGGCGCGTGGCTACGGTCAGGCGGGATGCAGCGCGGACGGCCGTGGTGGATGTTGAACGCCTCCGTTCCTCCCTCGCATCGCTCAGTGCACCCCGCGCGCAGGTCGTCGCTGAAGCGGGCGGATGGTCGGTTTTCATCCCTGGCCTGCCCATCGCGGCGGACGGCGCGACGTTCGACGAGGCGATCACCGAGATGATCGTGGCGCTGCGCGAGTACGCCGAGGATTGGCAGGAGCGCCTGCTCGACGCTCCGAATCACCGGAACAACTGGGCGCTGGTACAGATGATCAGCCTTAGCGACGATGATCAGTTGCGGGACTGGCTTGTGGGGTCCGGCCGGTGATCCTGGCCGCCGCCAACTCGTCAGGACCACGAGAGATTCCGCGACACCGAAGGATGGAAGCGGATGCGTGACGCCCTCGGCCGCGTCGAGGACGTGCGGCGGAATGGTGAGAGTTTCGAGCCGCTGACGGTGGCGCGGCTGGGCGTGCTGCTCGTCGGCGCCGACGAGCAGCGACGATGGCGGTTGGTGGCGGAGTTCCTTGAGGAGTACCGCTGGGAGCCGGCGCAGGAGCGGGCCGCTCTGCTGGAGCAGGAGCCGGCTGTCACCGGTGATGAGCACTGGGACGTGTTCCTGGCCGCGTTGACGGAACACCTGGCGACCAAGGATGGTCGCGGGGCACCGGCATGGGCCGAGGCACGATCACGGCGCCGGTTCTGGTTCCCGTTCAACACCCGGGCCGCGCGGGTCGACGCGGTGGTGCACGCCCCGGCGGCGTTCCGCCGTCGCGGAGTCTACGTATCGCCGCAAGAATTGAACGTCGCGTGAGCGCCGCTGATCCGCTCCTGGACCGCGTAGCGATCGAGGACGCATTCCGCCGGCTCGACGACAAAACCTACCCGGGGCGTTCCCTCGACAGCCGGTACCGTGACATGAGGTGCGATCCGGGGTAGCGATCGCGTTTCCATGCGATGAGGAGGTTCGGGAATGGACTCCATGCCTGGTCTGACCTTCGGACAGCGTCTGAAGGTCTACCGCGAGCGGTCCGGAAAGACCCGAGCAGTGCTCGGCGGCCTCGTTGGTCGCAGTGCCGAGTGGGTCAAGGCAGTGGAAACCGATCGAATCCTGCCGCCGCGCATACACATGCTGGACCGCATCGCCCGTGTCCTGAAAGTTGATGTATCCGCGCTCATCGGGGAACTGGGTGACCACTCGGCCGTGGTGAACGGACCGGAGCATCCAGCATTGGCATCGGTTCGCGACGCCGTGAACCGCTCAACGCTGTCCAACGACGTCGCGGTACAGCCGTTGCCTCGGATTCGGGAGCGCCTCACGGCGGCGTGGCAGGCACGCCATCAGGCGTCTGATCACCGCACGGTGCTTGGTGCACTCCTGCCGGACCTGTTGCGGGACGCGCAGCGTGCCGCGTTGATGTACGACGGCGACGAGCGTCGGCAGGCGCAGGCGCTGCTGGCAGAGGTACTGGGGCTGGCGCAGATGTTCCTGGCCTACCAGCCTGCGGCGGAACTCTTGTGGCGCGTCGCGGACCGCGCGATGGTCGCGGCTCAGGAGTCGGGGGATCCCGAAGCATTGGCGTGCGCTGGTTGGTTCTTGTGCCAGGTGCACCGGGATGCGGGAGACTGGGACACCGCCATGGCGGTGACGCTCGATGTCGTTTCGACGTTGGAGCCGCAGGTAGCCGAGTCGAACGCAAACTTGTTCGCTCTGTGGGGAGCACTGAACTTCGAGGCTGCCTACACCGCCGCGCGCGCCGGTGAGGAAGGTCGTGCGTGGCGGTACTGGGACCGTGCCGATCAAGTCGCTCAACGACTTCCGCAGGGCTTCTACCAGCCGCAGACCTCGTTCTCCCAGATCATCATGGGCGTACATGCGGTGACGGTGGCAGTGGAGTTGCAGAAGCCCGGCGAGGCGGTGCGGCAGTCACGGCGGATCGACCCGGCTGCAATCCCATCAAGGCCGCGTCGTGCTCGACATCTGATCGAGGTTGCTCGTGGCGCTCACAGCAGGAGTAACTACGAGGCGGCTGTGGCGGCACTTCGGCAGGCGTACGAGTCGGCACCGGAGACGATTCGCTTCAACGGCTACGCCCGCCAGATCACCCTGGACCTGCTCGACGGGCCACGGACAATGAGGAACGAGGCTCGTGACCTTGCATCGAAGGTTGGCTTGGTCGCGTAGCGGAGCATCGCCAACTAGAGATTTGTGGAGGCGCTGTTCAGCGTCACGCCCTACCCGGGGTAGGAATCGTCCCTCTTGGAAGATCGGGTTGCCCATAGCGTGCTGTGTGGGCCCGGCGTCGCATCCCGTGATCGCCCTTTTCGCGCGTCGGGCCCGCCTGCTGGGCGGCGGCTCGGGGTTGACGTGGAGAGCCACCTCGGGTCGCCGCCCTTCCAACTCTCGTTGAGGGGGCAGCGTGTTCGGGAAGTGGTTTCAGCGTGCGGACGTGCCGGTGGATGTTGTGTATCCGGTGCCGGGGCGGCGGCGGTTCGCCGATCGGACGGTGCCGCCGCCGGATCGGCGGCCGGCGACCCGGACCGACCGCGCCGAGCGGCGGGGCGGTAACGCCGGCCGGCACTACCTGCGGTGAAGAAGCACCGGGCCGGCGGTGGGCCGGTGCACGAGCCGCTGCGTCCGTCGTGGTGCTGCGCGGTCTGTCCGGACGGGACGCCGTGGCCGTGCCCGCCGGGCCGGACGCAGTTGGCGGAGGCGTACGTCGGTGAGCCGCTGGCGCTGTCGATCGACGTCGGCGACCTGCTGACGACCGCAGCCGAGGAGGCCGGGATCACCGACCCGGCCGAGTTGTACGAACGCTTCGTGTCGTGGACCTGGATCGACGCGGGTGGCAGGCGATGAGCGTGGCCGTCGGGCGTCGGGTCGCGCTGTGGCGGGTACGGCGGCGGATGACCCAGCAGGTGCTCGCCGACCGGATCGGTCGGTCGAAGAGCTGGGTGGAGAAGGTGGAGCGTGGTGTCCGGACGTTGGACCGGTTCTCGCTGATCCGGCAGGTCGCCGAGGTGCTGCGGGTCGACCCGGCGGAGTTGACCGGCCCGGACCGGCCATCGGAGACCGGTGGGGCGGTCGACGGGGTGGCGGCGGTCCGGGCGGCGCTGGCCAGCTACGAGGTGTTCACCGCCGCCGACAGCGGCCCGGCGGCGGAACAGGAGGTCACGCAGCGGGTCGAGCACGGCTGGTCGACGTACCAGCACGGGGACTATCCCCGGCTGCTGCGGATGACACCGCGGCTGTTGGACGCCGCTCGGCGGCTGCACGCCACCCGGCCTGCGCCTGGGGCGGAGCTGTTGGTGCGCGCGTACCGGATCATCGCGCTCGTGCTGGTCAAGGTCGGCGAACCCGAGCTGGCCTGGTTGGCGGCCGATCGGGCGCTTGCCGTGGCCGGCGGTGATCCGGTGCTGGCCGGGTCGGCGGCGGTGCCGCTCGGGCAGGCGCTGCGCGGGTTGGGCCAGGACCGGTTGGCGATGACGACGACGATCGCCGCCGCCGATCGGATCGTTGCGGCATCGGTCGAGTGTGGCCCGGTGTACGGGACGTTGCTGCTGCAGGCCGGGTTGGCCGCTGCCGGCTGCGGCGAAACCCGCAGCGTCGACGAGCTGCTCGGTCGGGCCGCTGACGTTGCTGGCCGGATCGGCGACGGGCTGGACTACCGGCAGGCGAGCTTCGGACCGGCCGCTGTCGACTGCGCCCGGGTGACAGCGGCCGTCGACCTCGGGGACGCCACCGACGCTGTCAACCGACACGCCACGATCGTCCGTCACGACGGCTGGCTACGGCTGCCGGCCGAGCATCGGGCGGCGTATCTGGTGGACGCCGCGCGGGCGTACGTCGACGTCGGCGACTTCGCGGCGGCGGGACGGTGGTTGGTCGAGGCGGACCGCGTCGTACCGGCTGAGATCCGCTGCCGGCCCTCCGCCCGTACGGTCGTGGCGGAGATTGCCCGGTGCGGGCCGAACATGGCCGGCGTCGCCCGGCTGGCGACGGCGCTCGGGCTGACGACCGGCGTTTCGTGACGAGGGAACCTGTATGGCCCTTAACCCGCCAGTTTTACGACAATGCAGGTTCCCTCGCCAGCGTCAGCCGGGCAGCGTCACCGCGTCGGGTCGGCGGGCGAGTACGGCGTCGGGGTCATAGCGGGCCACGGTCCGATGGAGTCGTCTCTGCTGGCGTCAGGCGATCTGGCGAAGGTCGTTGCCGTAGTCGAAAATAATCCGCATCCGCGCGCCCAATGCTCGTGCGTATCGGCTCAGGGTGGCGACCTCGTTGACGTCGAGGTCGCCGTTTTCGATCTGGCTGATCCGGCCCGGCGTAACCCCCATCAACTCGGCGACCTGCCGCTGGGTGAGTCCGAGCCGCTGACGTTCCTCGGCGAGGTGGAAAGCGCTGATCCATGCCTCGGTACGCGCGCGTTCCGTCGCCAGCGCGGCGTCGTCCCCATCGTGTAGTTCGCTGCGGACGTCGTCCCAGTCGTGGAACTCGGTCATGACTCCTCCCGTCGCTTCATTTCGAAGGCCAGCCAGCCCTCGTACGCGATCTCCGCTGCCGGAATCGCCATCTTGTACCACTTTGACCAGTTGCCGGCCTTGTTGCCGGCGACCAATAACACCGCTTGCGACCAGGGATCGAAGACGAAGAGAAGCCGGACCGCGACGTCGCGGCCGGACCTGGGTCGCAACTCCTTGAGGTTGCTGATACTCGAACCTTGCAGTGTGTCAACCAGTGGGCGCCCCAGCCCTGGACCAATCTCGGCCAGCATGTCGATCGCGACGTTCACCGATCGGTACGTTTCCGGGTCGGCTTGGCGAGTCGTGCGCAGCCAGTCGCGGACATCAGCCGTTGTCCGGATTGTCCAGCGCCGGGCGGGTTCGGGAGACACGCAGCAACTATAGCTCGAACTAAACACCCGCGCGGGAGTGGGGCGGACCGGAAGCTGCCGGCGCCGTCCGGCTGACGACCGGATGCTTAAGGCCAGGGAACCTGTGCGCCTCTTCTGTCAGCTGGGTCAAGGGTAGGCCATACGGGCGGGCGAGGTGTAGGTATAGTTATAGTAACTACACTTACACTAGCGTGACGGGGTGGTGGGGTGGAGAAGCCGGCGGAGATCTTCGACCGTGACGTCGAGTGGGACGAGTTGGTCCGGTTCGCGCGCCTGCCGCAGGGCGGGGCGACGCTGGGAGTGGTCTCCGGTCGTCGTCGTCAGGGCAAGACGTTCCTGCTCGACGCGCTGGTGCGGGTAGCTGGCGGGTTCATGTTCACCGCCACGGAGTCGTCCGAGGCTGACGCGTTGCGCCAGTACGGCGAGGCGCTCGGCGGCTATCTGGGTGAGGCGACGCCGCTGCGGTTCGCGAACTGGGACGAGGCGGTCATCCGGACGATGACGCTCGCCCCTGCCGGGCCGCTTCCGGTGGTGATCGACGAGTTTCCGTTCCTGGCCCGCGTCAGTCCGGCGCTGCCCTCGATCATCCAGCGGGCGCTCGACCCGGCGGGACAGCGGTCGAACACCCAGGTGCGGCTGCTGTTGTGCGGTTCGGCGTTGTCGTTCATGGGCGGGTTGCTGTCCGGCACCGCGCCGCTGCGGGGGCGGGCCGGCCTGGAGTTGGTGGTGCGCACGCTGGACTACTGGGCGGCGGCCCGGTTCTGGGGGATCGCCGATCCGCGCACCGCCCTGCTGGTCAACGCGATCGTCGGCGGCACCCCTGCCTACCGGCACGAGTTCACGCAGGACGACTCGCCGGCCGGACCGGACGATTTCGACGACTGGGTGGTGCGGGCCGTGTTGAACCCGGCCCGCCCGTTGTTCCGGGAGGCCCGCTACCTGTTGGCGGAGGAGCCCGACATCCGCGACCCAGCGTTGTACCACTCGGTGCTGGCGGCGATCGCGGACGGTCGTACCCGCCGAGGTGAGATCGCGAACTTTCTGGGCCGGCAGCCGTCCGACCTGGCCCATCCGCTGGGTGTGCTGGAGGACGTCGGTCTGGTCGTGCGGGAGGAGGACGCGTTCAAGAGCAACCGGGGCGTCTACCGGATCGCCGAGCCACTGCTCGTCTTCTACCACGCCGTGATGCGGCCGGCCTGGGGCGACCTGGAGCGTGTGGGTCGGTCGCGGCAGGTCTGGCCCCGGCTGCGACGCACCTTCCTGAGCAAGGTCGTCGGCCCGCACTTCGAAACGATCTGCCGCGAATGGACCCGGTGGGAAGCCGATCCGGACGTTCTCGGCGGCTTTCCGACCCGGGTCGCGGCCGGTGTCGTCAACGACCCCGCCGCACGCACGCAGCATGAGGTGGACGTGGCGGTCTTCGGCCGCGACGAGCAGGGCCGTGAGGAACTCCTCGCGATCGGCGAGGCCAAGTGGCAGGAGGCCGTCGGGACCGGCCACCTGCAACGCCTGGCGCACATCCGTAGCCTGTTGCGTGGCCGCGACAGCGTCCGGGCCGACCGGTGCCGGCTGCTGCTGTTCAGCGGCGGTGGCTTCGCCGACGACCTCCGAGCCGTGGCGGCCACGGACCCCAGCGTCCAGCTTGTCGACCTGGACCGCTTGTACGCCGCGAACCGACCCTGAGCTGCGGCCTGCACCCAGCACCCTCGGCGGGGACCGCCGGCAGGACCCCCCTCATCCGTGCGTGAAGACGGCGTCGGGGTCGTAGCGGGTCACGGTCCGACGGAGCCGGTCGAGGTTGGTGCCGTGGTAGGCCGGGTCCAGCGGGGACCGGCCGGGCTCCGGATAGTTCGGGTAGATCAGGCCCGACCCCCACGGGTGGGCGAGCGCCCAGGACCGGTCCACCCAGCGGAGGGTGTCGCGCCGGACGGCGTCGGTGGTACGGCGGACCGCGTAGCCGGTGTGCCGGAGGATGAACCGGGCCCGGCGGTGCACGAACGCCGTCGCGTGCGGGGCGACTCGTCCGTACGCGCCACCCCACGGGATGAACTCCAGCTCGCGGGACTGGCCGGCGGCCCGGTCGGTCACCAGGTGCTGGACCAGCGCCGCGACCGCCTCCGGCGGCAGCGTCCGGTCGAAGAACTCCGAGCGGACCAGCCGCCGGCCCGCCGACGTGCCCCACGGCGGTCCGGTCACCTCCAGATCGTCGGGGCTCTCCGGGTAGCTCACCGCCGCCGCTGCCGCCGCCGGCAGCTCACGGATCTCGACGTGCTCCGGGTCCGGGGCGAACCGGTCCAGGAAACCGGTGCCGGCGCCGACGCTCATCCCGAACACGGCTACGTGCGGCTCGTCGGCCGGGTCGTACGGGCCGACCAGCACCGCCCCGCAGTTGATCTCGTCGGGTGCCTCCGGTGCCCAGCCCAGCCAGGTGCCGATGACGTCCACCGCGTGCCGCACCGGCCAGCGGCATTCGAAGAACGTCGCCGGCACCGCCGGCCGGGCGCGCAGCACGAACGCGGTGACCACGCCGAGCAGGCCACCGCCGGCACCGCGCAACGCCCAGAACAGGTCCGGTTCGCGGTCGGCGTCGCACCACACGGTACGGCCGTCGGCGAGCACCACCTCGGCGGCGACCAGATGGTCGCTGCCCAGGCCGTACAGTCGGCTGAGGCTGCCGTACCCTCCGCCGAGCACGGCACCGCCGAGTCCCACGTCCGGGCACCAGCCGGCCGAGACGGTCCGCCCGTCGGTGGCCAGCCGCCGCCGCAGTTCGCGCATCCGCAGCCCGGGGCCGGCGGTGACCAGGTCGCCGTCGCGCCGCAGCTGCCGCAGCCCGCCGACGTCCAGCAGCAGCCCGTCGGTGCTGCACCGGTCGGCGAAGCTGTGCCCGCCGCTGCGTACCGCCACGTCGAGCCGGTGGGCGCGGGCGAACGCCAGCCCGGCCCGGACGTCAGCGGCGGTCACCGCCCGCACCACGACCTGCGGCAGCCGCTCGTCGAGCTGGGCGAGGAACGGCAGCCGGCAGTCGACGTACTCCGGATCCTGCGGTGTCGACAGTGTGCCGGTCAGCTCGTCGGCGAGCCGGCTCAGCGGGGCTGCAGCGATAGCCATGGGTCCTGCGCCATCCGGGCCTGCAGGGTGGACAGTTCGGCGTACCGGCCGCCCGACGCGATCAGCTCCTGATGGCTGCCCTGTTCGACGATCTCGCCGTTGTGCATCAGGTAGATCCGGTCGCAGTTGCGCACGCTGGCCAACCGGTGGGTGATCAGCACGACGGTGCGGCCGGCGGCGAGCCGGCGCAGCGCCTCGTAGACGGCGTACTCGGCGCGGGCGTCCAGCGGCGCGGTCGGCTCGTCCCAGATCAGCACCGGCGCGTCGCGGAACAGGCCCCGGGCCACCGCGAGCCGCTGCCACTGGCCGCCGGACAGGTCGACGCCGCCGGTGAACGCGGTGGTCAGCAGCGTGTCCCAGCCCTGCGGCAGCGGGTCGACCACCTCGTCGGCGAGTGCCTGGCGGGCGGCCCGACGCAGCGCCTCGTCGTGCGCGTCGGCCCGGTCGAACCGGCCCATTCGCACGTTGAGCCGGGCCGAGTCTGGCCAGCGGACCGGGTCCTGCAGCACCATCATCACCCGGTCGGCGACGCTGTCCGGGTGCAGCGTGGCCAGGTCGGTGCCGTCCCAGGCCACCGACCCGGCGGTCGGCCGGTACAGCCCGGCGATGATCTTCGCGAGGGTGGTCTTGCCGGAGCCGTTCTCGCCGACCAGCGCCACCGTCTGTCCGGCGTGCAGGGTCAGGTCCACCCCGTGCAGCACCGGCGCCGAGCCGGGGTAGTGGAAGCCGACGTCGCGCAACTCGATCCGCTGCGGTGCGGCGGGTGCCGCCGGCCCGGCCGACGCCCGGGTGCGGGTGTCCGCGTCGGCGAGGAACGCGTGGAAGTCGGCCACGTACAGGCCCTGCTCGAACAGCTGGTCGGCGGTGCGGACCAGGCGGGCCAGCGCCGCCACGGCGGTCCGGGTGGCGATCAGCGCCGTGCCGGCGACCGCGAGCGGGATCCATCCGGCGTCGAGCAGCAGCCACAACGCCGCGAACACGCCGCCGAGGGCGACACCGGCCAGGGCACGACCCCGCGCCCGCGCCCGCACCTGCGCCGACGCGACCGCGATCTCCTCGTCGCGGACCAGGTCGGCCGCCTGCCGGTACCGGGCCAGCACACTGTCCTGGGCCTGGGTGGCCCGCACCTCGGCGGCCGGTTCCCGCTCGGTCGCCAGGTCGGTCACCATCGCCACCCGGCGGTTCAGCGCGACCAGCCGGGCGTTGCTCGCGTATCCGAGCCGGGCAGCCCGCAGCGCCGCCCATCCGTCCGGCAGTACGGTGACCAGCAGGATCGGCAGCAGCACCGGGTGCAGCACGGTCAGGCTGACCGCCGCCGCCGTGACGGCCAGCAGCGCGCCGATCGCCTCGACCAGGTTGTCGACGATCCGCTGCAGGTAGAGCAGCCCTCGGTCGCGGGCCCGGAACATCCGGTCGAGGAACCGGGGATCGTCGAACGCGGTCAGCTCCACCGACAGCCCGGCGGCGACGAGCCGCTCGTCGGCGAGGCGACGCACCGCCGGGGCGATCCGCGCCTGGGCCAGGGTGGCGGCGATCTCCAGGCCGGCCCGGGTGGCGAAGGCCAGCACCACGAGGGCGATCGCGGGCGCGGCCGACGCCAGCCGGGTCCCGGTCGGCCCGGCCGCGAACAACCGTTCCAGCACCCCGGCCGTGGCGACCAGGCCGTACGTGGTGGCGACCCCGGCGACGAGGTGCAGGACCAGGACGGTCACGGCCGCCCGTGGGGCCGCCTGCCGGATCAGCCGCAGGGCGGGGCCGAGCGCGGCTGGTAGCCCTCGGATGACCTGCCACGGACCCAGCTCGTCGGTCGGGGTCTCCAACCGCCAGTACGGTGCGGTCACGTCGGACATCGCGGCGTGCCCGCCCTACGCCAGCCGGCCCGGCGGACCGGGATCGGGCAGCAGCACCGACGGCAGCGGACACTGTGGATGCATCCGCAGTAGCTGGTAGCCGATGCCGGCGATGCCGTGCAGCAGACCGGGCCGGAACGCGTCCCGGTTGGGGCCGGCGACCGCCCCGAACTCCTCGATCCCGGTCACCACCCGGGCGTCGAGCTCGTCCGGATCCACCTCCGGTGGGGCCACCCCGGCGGCCATCGCGGTGCGCAGCAGCTCCCAGGTGCCGAGCTCGCCGTGGCAGATGGTGTGGTTCGCGCCCATGCCCGCCGGCCAGCTCGCCGCCGCGGCCCGGCGCAGCACGTCGGTCCACTGGTCACGGGCCGGCGCGTCGGGGGCGCGGCGCAGCTGGTCGGCGGCGGCGATGCCGATGCCGACCGATCCGTGGCACCACGCCGCCGCGTCGGTCGGCCGTTCCGGTTTGCGCATGTCCAGCCAGCCCGGTAGCGCCGGATCGTAGAGCGACTCCTCGTAGCGGAACGCCGCAGCCGCCAGGTCGTGGCAGTCGTCGAGGTGGGACAGTGCCCACCCGATGCCGGTGGCGCCGTGTGACACCCCGCCCAGGCCGTCGGTGGCGAACGGACCCGGCCACCACGCCGCCGCCGGGGACGCCTGGGCGGCGTCGGCGGCCGCGCTGTCGGGGCTCGCGCTGTCGGTAGTCGCGCCGGTCGGGCGGGCGGCGGCCCGCAGATGGGCGCCGATCGTGCCGGCGGTGCCGACCCACCGGGCGTCGCCGTCGAGCTCGGCCAACCGCAGCAGCGGCACGACCGCCCCGGCCGAGCCGCGCAGCAGGTCGTACGAATCGTCGGCCGCCACCGCCGCCGGCATCAGCGCGGCGAGCGCCCGCGCCCGGCGCAACGCCTCGTCGACCACCGATTCGCCGGCTGCCGCAGCGGCGGGCACCGGGCCGTCGCCGATGAGCTTGCGCAGCAGCAGCCAGGCCCAGATCCGGGCACCGAGCCCGAGGTAACCGCCGGCCGGCTCAGGTCGGATCGGGACACCGGTGACCCGGTCGGCCTCGGCCCTGTCCTCGGCGGCGCGCATGCTGGCCAGCACAGCGTCGAGCAGCTCGCCGGCGCCGTCCACCGGGTCGGCCCGCCCCGCCGACACCTCATGCCGGTAGGCCGCCAGCAGCACCGCGATTCCGGCGGTGCCGAGGTACATGTCGGTGGTCAACGGCTGCACGGCCCAGCCGGAACCGGCGGTGATCACCGGCGCGATCCAGGTGGCAGTCCCGTCCGCGCCCCGCACGGCGGTGTCGAGCAGCGTACGGACGACGTCCGCGGCGAGCGCCCGCCGTCGACGGTCCAGGTTCTCCGGCCGCACCAGCCGGGGGACCAGCGGTGGGCCGGGCGGCGCGGGTGGCGCCTCGCTCAGATAGGCGCTGATCAGTGTGGACCGCAGCACCTGGCGGTCCAGCTCCTGGTCGGCCTGGCGCCAGCGGCGCAGCGCGTCACCGATGAGCTGGGTGCTCGCCGGCATGGTGAACATCGGGATGTCCCCGACGAGCAGGTCGGCTACCTCGGCCGCGACGACCTCCGGTTCGTCGGGTGCGGCGGCGGCGCGCTGCCCGTGTCGGGTCAACAGGTCGGCGACCGTGGCCCGGGCCGTCGGCTCGTCGTGCAGCGACGCCGGGTGCCACAGCATCCGGGCCAGTTCGGCGTACGTCTCGGTGTCGCGGCGGACGAACCGTACCTCGCCGCCGACGAACCCGGTGAGCATCGGGTCGAGCCGGCCGCGCCGGTCCATCTGCCGCAGCCGGTCGGTCAGCTCGTCGAAGGCGTCGCAGACGTCACCCCAGAACCGGGCCAGGACCGGCTCGGCACTCGGCTGGTTGGCGGCCTCGGGGGCGTCGAGGTCGGCGTAGCCGAGGCGGACCTGGTCGGTTCCCTCGTCGACCAGCACCGGCACGGACACCGTCGGCTGCTCGCCCTTGAGACCGCCGGCACCGGACGGGTCCAGTCCGCGCCAGGCCAGTGCCACGCCCCGGCCGGGGAGCAGCCCGGTGCCCAGCACCGAGGAGCCGAGCGCGCGGGCGGCCCGGTCGGTGGCCAGCCCGTACCCGGACGGCAGCAGCGGCGGCTGCGGGGTGAACAGGGTCTCGCAGTCGACGACGACCGGCACCGGTCCGGCCGCGATGAGGTTCTCCGCGTGCAGGTCGCTGCCGCCGAGCATCCGCATGATCGCGGTCCACTGGCCAAGTCCATGGTAGAACGTGTGCAGATCGTCGTCGTCGGCGCAGTATCGGTGGGCGACGTGGGCGGCCCAGCCGTACCCGTCGCGGAGCAGGACCGTCGGCACCCGGATCCGGGTGGCCGCCGGCTCGTCGGGCAGCAGCCGGTCGACGAGCCCGGCCAGTGCCGCGTCGACATGCAGGGACCGTGGCTTGTAGACCACCGGGCCGGCGGCGCAGCGGACCACCGCCACGGTCTGACCGCCGCGGTGCGTGTCGCCGGAGCCGAACTCGACGCCGAGCAGCGTGGCGTCACCCGGTGGCAGCACCGTGGGCTGCAGGTCGGCCCGGTTGGCCGCGAACCGGTACGCGAAGGACGTCACCGCCCGGCGGCCGTTGGCCAGCACCGTGCCCACCCGCTGCCGCAGGGTCGGGAAGCGGGTGTCCAGCGACGGCCAGAACCCGTCGGTGGTGGCCAGCTCCAGCCAGTGCTCCCACCGGGCACGCGGGTCGGGCCCGACCAAGCGACCGCTGATCCGTGCGGCGTGCACGTCCAGCACCAGCGCGCGGGTCACTTTCGGCCGTACCGTGTCACGCCACGCCCGGGTGGCGGCGGCGACGATCACCGCCTGCTCACCGGCGTTCAGGTCGGTGATGTCCCTGAGCTGGACCGCCAGTCGCTCGGCTTCCGGCACGATCAGGCGGTCCAGCACAGGGTCGAAGGCCGCTGCCGTCCGGCCCGGTACCACCGCTGCCGTCGGGTCGACCGGGCGATCCTGGCCCGCCGTCGTGGTGGCGGATTCGCTCGTCGCCGGCGGCGCCGTGGTATCGGTCACGGTCGGTTCAGCAGCACTGAACGGGCCGGGAACCGGTGCAGGAACTGCAGTTGGTTCCCGATCCACCGGTGGTCATGGTGATCTCCTGCACGGCGTACTCGCCGCTGGTGAACAGCTGGCCGGCCGGGTTGTCCCAGCCGTCGACCGGCGTGCCGGTCAACCACCGGGTGATGATCTCCTCGGCCAACGCCGGGTCGAGATCGTGCTGTGTGGCGGTCGGCATGATTGCCCTCCTCGGTGATCGAATGTATGTCTGATTGTTCGGGGGCGCCCTTGCCAGCTGCTTCCGCGACGCTTCCCGCACGCTTCCCGCACTCCCGCCGCGCAACTACCGTGGGTGTCGGGGTCCTATGCCACCGGGAGTTGGGTTGGAAGTTCGGGTCCTGGGGCCGGTCGAGGTCCTTATCGGAGGCACGCCGGTTCGCCTTGCCAAACGTCAGCACCGGCTGATCCTGGGAGTTCTGGGCATCGAGGCCAATCACAACGTCTCAAGTGAACGGCTGATCGAGCTGTTGTGGCCGGCCCGACCGCCGGCCCGACCGCGGGCTGTTCTGCATAGTCGGCTGTCGGAGCTGAGGGCGCTGCTGCGAGCGACCGGTGACGACCCGGAGCATCAGCCGATCATCACCGGTGACGACGGGTACGTGCTGCGAGTACCCGAACGGGCGGTTGACGCCCACCGGTTCCGGGAGCTGGTCGGCGAGGCCCGGGGGAGTGCTTCCGACCTGCGGGCGCGCGACGTGCTGCGGCAGGCCCTGGGACTGTGGCGGGGGCCGGTCCTCGGCGGTTGGTCGCCCGGCGGACCGGCGGGTGCGCTGCTGAGCAGCCTGGAGGCGGCCCGGTTGACCGCGGTCGAGGACCTCTACGAGGCCGAGCTGCGGTTGGGCAATCATCGGGTGGTCGCCGACGAGTTGGTGGTGCTGTCGGCGGAACATCCAGCCCGGGACCGGCTGACGGCGGCGGTGATGCTGGCGCTGCACCGGGCCGGGCGGAGCGCCGAGGCGGTGCGCGTCTATCACCAGCGTCGGGTCTGGCTCTCCACCGAGCTGGGTGTCGACCCGGCGCCGGCGCTGCAGCAGCTCCACGTCGCCGTGTTGCGCCACGATCCTGCCTTGGAGCAGAGGTCACGCCCGGGTCAGCTCGACTGCCCTGCCTGACCCAGCACCCGGAGCAGGTCCTCGACCAGGTCCTCGGCGCTGGCCCGGCCCTTTCCGTCGGTCGCCAGATGGCCGGTGATGGACAGGTCGGCGGCGCCGTGCGCCAGCGCGCGGACCAGGGCGGCGGCCCGCTCCGGGTCGCCGGCGGGCAGGGCTGCGGCGGCCTGGGCCTCGGCGGTCAGCTCGACGAGTCGCCGCCAGGTGGCGCCGGCCCGCTCGTGCAGGTCCGCTGAGGCGTTCATCGACCACCCGTAGACCAGCGCGAACCGACGGGGATGCCGCTGCGCCCAACGTACGTATTCGAGCAGGACCCGCCGCAGCAGCGCGGCGGCCTCGGCCCGTGGCGTCGGTGTCTCCGTCATGAGCCGGTCGAGCCGGTCGAATTCCTGGATGGCTACGGCCTCCAACAGCGCCTGCTTGTCGGTGAAGTGCTTGTACGGCGCGTTGTGCGACACGCCGGCCCGACGCCCGACCTCCCGGAGAGTGACCCGCTCGGGGCCGCCCTCGTCGAGTAGTGCGGTCGCTGCGGCGAGCAGGTCGTCCCGGGTGCTCATTGCCTGATCCTAGATTAGGTTGACGCTGTCAACCTGGAAGACGTAGGGTCAGGTTGACAGCGTCAACCCATGGAGGATTCATTCTGATGAGGACCGTCGTCATTACCGGGGCAACCACCGGCCTCGGACTGCGCGTTGCTGGGCGGCTCGCCGCCCAGGGCTGGCACGTTGTGCTCGGCTACCGGGCGGAAAGCCGGGGAGAAGCGGCGGCCCGGCAGATCCGTCGCCGGACCCCCGCTGCGAGCCTCGAACCGCTCCGGATCGACCTGGCCGACCTGCGCTCGGTCGCGGACGCGGCCGGGGAACTGCGCCGCTCCGGGCAGCGTCCGCCGCTGCACGCCATCGTCGGCAACGCCGGCGTTCAGATCATCGACGGGGTACGCCGGTCCGTCGACGGCTACGAGCTCACCTTCGCCACCAACCACCTCGGTCACCACCTCCTCGTCACCGGGCTGCTCGACGACCTGGCCGCCGGGGCCCGGATCGCGATCGTCAGCAGCGGCACCCACTGGCGGGAGAAGAGCATGGGTTTCCCGGAGCCGCGCTGGACGAGTGCCCGCGAGCTCGCCGACCCGTCCGACGCCGACGTGACACCGACGGCGGGACGGGTCCGCTACTCCACCTCGAAACTGGCGAACATCTACTTCGTCTACGAGCTCGCCCGCCGACTGGACGGACGGCCGATCAGCGTCAACGCGTACGACCCGGGGCTGATGCCCGACACCAGCCTCTCCCGCGACTACCCGACGCTCGTCCGGACCGGCTTTCGGATGGCCGCCCCACTGATCAGCGCGCTGCTGCCCGGTGCCCGCAGCTCCCGGGCCTCCGCCCGGCACCTGGCCGACCTGGTCGCCGACGCCCGGTTCGACGGCACCACCGGCGCCTACCTGGAGGGCCCGGAGATCGCCCGGTCATCACCCGAGTCGTACGACGTCGCCCGGGCACGGCAGCTCTGGGTTGACAGCGAGGGGCTGATCGACCAGGCACTCGCCCGCCGCTGAGTCGGGTGGGACCGGTGCGGAGCGCGTCACCAGTGGCCATGTTACCGTTGACGTTCGGGAAGTCCTGAACGTTCGTGATAACAAGGTCTTTCGGGGCCGGCTCGGTGGCGAAGGAGATGCGCGTGGACCCGGACGCCGGGCGGCGGTACGCCGAGGAGGTCGGTGTCGCCCTCGCTCAGATGGGCACCACCCCTGCCTTCGGCAAGCTGCTCGGCTGGCTGCTGATCTGCGACCCGCCGGGCCAGACCACCGCGCAACTGTGCCAGGCGGTCGGGCTGTCCAAGGCCTCGGTCTCGGCCGGCATGCGGGCCTTGGAGCAGTCCGGCATGGTGCGTCGGGTGCCGACCAGCGGCCGGGGCCATGCGTACGAGATGCACCCGGACGCCTTCGCCCGGGCGATCGACCCCACGGACAAGATGCGTATCTTCATCGACCTGATGCAGCGCGGCATCGATCTCGTCGGTGACGCGGACGCCCCCGAGGCGAACCGGCTCCGGCACACCCGCGACTTCTACACGTTCATGATCGAACGGACGCCCGCGCTGATGGAGGAGTTCCGGCGGCAGACCACAAGGGACGTGTGACGGTGCGAGTCCTGATCGTCACCGTCGGGTCACGCGGTGACGTGCAGCCGTACCTGGCGCTCGGCACCGGGCTCCAGGCGGCCGGCCATGACGTCACCCTGGCGACCTGCGCCAGGTTCCGGTCCTTCGTCACCGATCACGGCCTGGCGTACGGCCACCTCGGCGACGAGATCCTGCAACTGCTCGACTCGGCGGCGGGCCGTGCCGCGATGGAGGACACCACCGGACTTCTCGGCTCGATCAAGACCAACATCAGACTGGCCCGGCAGGCCAACCCGATCAACCGGGGGCTGCTGGCCGACGTCTGGCAGGCGGCCCGCCAGGCCGACCCGGAGGTGATCGTCTACCACCCCAAGGCGTTGGCCGGCCCGCACGTCGCCGAGAGACTCGGCGTGCCGGCGGTGCAGGCGGTGGCCGTACCGATGTCCGTGGCGACCGGCGACTTTCCGTTGATCGGCATGCCCGCGCTGCCGCTCGGCCGTGCGTACAACCGGTTCACCTACCGTGCCGCCGGCGCCGGCTACCGGATGTACGACGGAATGGTCAACACCTTCCGGCAGGAGACGTTGGGGCTGACCAGGACCAGGGGCGCGGCCCTGGCCACCCGGCTGCCCGACGGGCGGCCGATCCCGGTGCTGCACGCCGTCAGCGGCCACGTCCTGCCGCGCCCCGCCGACTGGCCGGGGCACGCCCACCTCACCGGGTACTGGTTCCTCGACGGTGCCACCGACTGGCAGCCGCCGGCCGAACTGGTCGACTTCCTCGATGCCGGCGACCCACCGGTGTACGTCGGCTTCGGCAGCATGGCCGGGCGGGACCCGCAGCGCCTCACCCGCGCCGTCGGGGAAGCGTTGCGCCTGGCCGGCGTACGCGGCATCATCGCCACCGGCTGGGGCGGACTGGACGCGGCTGGCCTGCCGGACAATGTCCTGCCCATCGCGCAGGCTCCGCACGACTGGTTGTTCCCCCGGGTGTCCGCCGTGGTGCACCACGGCGGGGCCGGCACCACCGCCGCCGCCCTGCGCGCCGGCCGACCGTCGGTGATCTGTCCGTTCATCCTGGACCAGTTCTTCTGGGGTCGGCGAGTCGCGGCGCTCGGCGCGGGCAGCGCCCCGGTGCCGCAGTCCACACTCACCGCGCAGCGGCTCGCCGCCGCGATCCGCCAGGTCACCACCGACGCCGACGTCCAGGACGCGGCGGCCGGGTTGGGGCGGCGCGTCACGGCCGAGGACGGCGTCGCGAGCGCGGTGGCACGGATCGAAGCCGCAGCGGCGTGACCGACCCCGGGTCGTCGACGTTCACGGTCCCGAGTCGGGTTTGGGGCGCACGATGAACCAGATCGCGTGCACGTCCCGGTCGCTGCGGTTCTCCAGCAGATGCGGGCGGGACGAGTCGAACACCATGCTGTCCCCGGGGCCGAGCACGACCTCCTGGAAGCCGACCTGGCAGGTCAGCTCACCGTCCATGATGTAGGCGTGCTCGTGGCCGGTGTGCCGCTGGAACCGGCCGGACACACTGGACTTCGCACCGGGCGGGTAGGTGACCCGCAGGAACTCGGTGCCGGACCCGGTCGCCGGGCCGAGCTGTTCCCAGACGACGCCGCTGTCCATTTCGATCCGCCGACCCTGGTCACGGCGCACGATCGCCACCTCGGCGTCCAGCCGGGCCTCGATGGTGGCGGCGGCGGGGACCGGTGCCGAGCCATTCGGCGACGGCGGGGTGTCGAACAGGTCGACCATCGACATGTCGAGGGCTTCGACGATGGCGTACAGCGTGCTCACCGAGGAGCGGGACCGGCCCGTCTCCACCAGTGAGAGCATGCTCGCCGAGACGCCGACCTTCTTGGCGAGCGCCCGCAGCGACATACCGCGTGCCTGGCGGGCGGCGCGGATCCGCCCACCCAGGTCTTCCGCCTCAGACAATGTCAAGCCACCCCAAACAGCCCAATCAGTCGATCTCTGTGAATCTACCCGATCACGCCCGGTGTCGGCTAGCTGATGCCGGGGTTTCGGTGAGTGTTGCTGAACGAAGTGTTGACTGAGGCTTGACACTGGCGTGGTGTGCATCTCATCCTGGGCAGACACATTTCCTGGACGAGTCACCTGAGTTTCAAGACGTTCACGTAGTTCGACGAAGGGACGGCACCGATGACAGGCAACGTCCTGCTCGCGGGAGGAATAGTTGTCACGTGCGCCGGGCCAGACGAGGTGCTCTGGCCGGCGGACGTACTGATCGACAACGGGGTGATCACGGCCATCGGCCGTGACCTGCCCGCCGGCGACGCGCAGCGGGTGGACGTGTCCGGGCGCATCGTCATGCCCGGTCTGGTCGACACCCACCGGCACACCTGGCAGGCGGTGGTCCGCAACATCGCCTCGGACTGGACCCTGGACCAGTACCTGGCCGGCCTGCACGTCGGGCTGAGTCGCTACTTCCGGCCCGAGGACACCTACGCCGGTACGCTGATCGGCGCGCTGGAAGCGCTCGACGCCGGCATCACCACCCTGCTCGACTGGTCACACAACCTGTTCACCCCCGACCACGCGGACGCCGCCGTCGACGCCCTCACCGACGCCGGACTGCGCGCCGTGTTCGCCCACGGCGGGGGCGCGCAGCAGTGGGGCGGGGAGATGCCCTCACCGGTGCCGCACCCCGAGGCCGACGTACGTCGGCTGCGCGCCGGCCGGTTCGCCGACAACACCGGCCTGGTCACCATGGGGCTGGCGCTGCGCGGACCGCAGTTCAGCACCCTGGAGGTCACCAGGGGCGACTTCCAGCTCGCCCGCGAACTGGACCTGCGGGTGTCGGTGCACGTCGGCGACGGACACTGGGGCAAGATCAAACCGATCCACCAGATGAACGGCGAAGGCCTGCTCAGCGACCAGGTCACCTACGTGCACTGCAACACGCTCGCCGACGACGAGCTGCGCCTGATCGCCGACACCGGCGGCACCGCGTCGATCGCCCCCGACGTGGAGATGCAGATGGGGCACGGCTGGCCGGCCACCGGGCGGCTGCTCGACCTCGGCGTACGGCCGTCGCTGTCGGTCGACGTGTGCAGCTCCATCGGCGGCGACATGTTCACCACCATGCGTACCGCCCTCGCCGTGCAGCGGGCCACCGACAACAGTGCCGCGGTCGCGGCCGGCGAGGCCCCCGAGCGGGTCCGGCTGTCCTGCGCCGACGTGCTGCGCTTCGCCACCATCGAAGGCGCGCGGGCCAACGGGCTGGACGCGGTCACCGGCTCGCTGGAGGTCGGCAAGGCGGCGGACATCGTGATCCTGGCCGGCGACTCGCTCGCCACCATGCCGATGAACAACCCGGTCGCCTCCATCGTCTACGCCGCCCACCCCGGAATGGTCCGCGACGTGCTGGTGGCCGGCCGGTTCGTCAAGCGCGACGGCAAACTCGTCGGGGTGGACCTCGACCGGCTGCGCGGTCTGGCCGAAGCCTCCCGCGACCACGTCATCTCCTCGCTCGACGGCGCGGCGATCGGCGGCGGCTGGCAGCCCGACCCGAAGCTGCTGCTGGCATGAGCATCCAGACCGTGGCGGGCGCGCCGCCGACACCGACGACACGGGCCGTGCGGCTGGCCGACCCGCTGCGGGTGCAACTCGCCGGCTGGCCCGCGAGCCGCGCCCTGGCTGCGGTCGTGGTGCTCTTCGCCGCCAGCGCGATCATCTCGCCGGCCAGTGTCGGCAGCACGGCGCTGCTGGCCATGCTGCCGTTCGCCGCGCTGACCATGGTGGTCTCGCTCGGCCAGACCCTGGTCGTGCAGCAGGCCGGCCTCGACCTCTCGGTGGCCGGCGGTATCGCCCTCGGCGCGCTCGTCGTCGCCCGCTACGGCGGCGCGGACGCTCTCGGGCTCGCCCCGGCGATCGGGCTGGCGCTGCTCGTCGCGGCGGTCGCCGGACTGGCCAGCGGGCTCGTGGTGACCTACCTGGGGCTGCCCGCCCTGGTCGTAACCCTCGCGATGAACGCGGTGCTGCTCGGCTTCGTGCAGTACCTGTCCGGCGGCTACAGCGCCCAGGTCGCCGAGTCGTTCGCCAGCTTCGCGGTGGGCCGTACCCTCGGCCTGCCCAACCTGCTCTACCTGGCGGTGGCGCTGGTCGCCGTCGCCCAACTCGTGCTCAAGACCACCGTGATCGGCCGCCGGTTCGAGCTGGTCGGCGCGAACCGGCGGGCCGCACACGCGGCCGGCATCAACACCCGGCGCTACACCGTCGCCGCCTATCTGCTGTCCGGGCTGCTCGCCGGGGCCACCGGGGTGCTGCTCGCCGGCTTCCTGCGCACCACCACGCTCAGCGCGGGGGACAGCTACCTGCTGCCGTCGGTGGCCGCCGTCGTGCTCGGCGGCACCGCACTCACCGGCGGCCGGGGCAGCCTCGTCGGCACCGCCCTGGGCGCGCTCTTCCTCGGCCAGCTCAACCAGCTGGTGCAGACGTACAGCCAGACCGCCGCGATCCAGAACATCGTCCAGGCCGTGATCATCGGCGTGGGCGTGGTGGTCCAACTCAGCCTCGCGGCGCGACTGCGCCAACGGGCGATCAGACGTACCAGCGGATAGCGCGACCGGACCAACAGGACAAGCCCAGCCCTTGACGAAACCGACCCCGTCGGCGGTGACCCCCGTCGGCCGGCCCACTGCGGCCATATCCAGATGAATTTTCACTTTATTTCATGATCCTGATCCATCACCAAGTCAGGAGAATCTCGATGACCCGAACGACCAACCTGCGCCGCCACCGGCGGTCCGCAGTCGTCACCCTGTTTGCCACCGCCTGCCTCACCATCGCCGCCTGCTCGTCGACCGCCGCCCCGAACGAGGAGACCGGCACCGACGGCGGCACCGTCGCCATCGGCAACACCGGCCCGCTGTCCGACCTGATCGACATGAGCGACGTCTGCGGCGACGAACCGGTAACCGTCGGCCTGGTCGACGGATTCGGCACCAACTCGTGGTCGCGAATCCTCCGTGCCGAGGTCGAGGACGAGGCAGGCAAGTGCCCGGCGATCGAGGGCGTCGAGTACGCCGCCGGCCGCGGCGACCTGCAGGCCACCCTGTCGGCGATCACCGGCATGACCGCCAAGGGCGTCGACATCCTGCTCGTCGTGCCGTCCGCCGGACCGGGCGCGTCGCACCTGCCGGCGCTCCAGGCCGCCCACGCCGCCGGGGTGGTCGTCGTCCCGATCGCCGCCGACCCCACCGGTACGCCCGGCACCGACTACTTCGACTACGTCGACTGGGACACCCGGCACGACGGCGTGTTGTGGGCACAGTGGATGGCCGACCGGCTGGGTGCCGAGGGCGGCAACGTCGTCCTGCTCGGCGGCCCGGCCGGCAACGCGGTCAGCCAGCAGGAACTCGAAGGCATCAACGAGGTCTTCGCCACCGCCCCGCAGATCAACGTGCTGACCCCGGAGCCGGTCACCACCAACTGGGACCCGGCCATGACCCAGCAGGCGATGGCCGGCCTGCTCGCCAGGTACCCGCAGATCGACGGCGTGATCAGCGACTACGGCACCGCCACGATGGGTGCCATCCGGGCGTTCCAGAGCGCCGGCCGGCCGCTGGTGCCGGTCGCCACCACCGACGACAACGAACTGAGCTGCCTGTTCGACGACGCCAAGGCCGACAACCCGGACTTCGAGCTGGCCACCGTGTCGGCCCGTACCTGGATCGGCCGGGTCGGGCTGCGCAAGGCGCTCGCGCAGATCAACGGTTTGGACAACCAGGAGCCGTCGCTGATCCAGCTCAGCCTGTACGAGGACTCCACCGGAGCCGCCGACGGCGCGGTCACCCCCGTTGATGCCTGCCAGCCGGCGCTGCCGCCGGGCGCCTCACCCTCGTCGCAGCTGTCCGCCGACGACCTCGCCGCGCTGTTCGAGGGCTGACCGCGATGACGACGTCGGTCCGCCACGACACCGTGTTGACCCTGCGCGGGATCGTCAAGACCTATCCGGGCGTACGCGCCCTCGACGGGGTCGACCTGACCGTGCGGGCCGGCGAGGTGCACGCCGTCCTCGGTGAGAACGGGGCCGGAAAGTCCACCCTGGTCGGGGTCGCCGCTGGCGCGGTGGCCCCCGACTCGGGCACCATCACCCTGCTCGGGCGGGAGCACCGGCGGCTGACCCCGGCGCTGGCCCGTGACGACGGTCTGGCGCTGGTCTACCAGACGCCGGTGCTGGTCGGCAGCCTCACCGTCGCCGAGTCGATGCTGATGCTGCTGCCCGAGCGGGTCCGGCCCGGCGTCGACCAGGTGGCCGCCTGGACCCGCCGCCACCTCGACGAACTCGGCCTGCCCATCGACGCCGCCACCCTGGTCGCCGACCTCACCCCACGCCAGGCGCACCTGGTCGAGATCGCCGCCGCGCTCGGCAGCGAGCCGCAGGTGCTCGTCCTCGACGAGCCCACCGAGGCGCTCGGGCCGGACGAGACCGAGTGGCTGTTCGAGCAGGTCCGCCGGCTGGTCGCGGCCGGCGGGGCGGTCGTCTACATCACCCACCGGATCCCGGAGATCCGCCAGATCGCGCAGCGGCTCACCGTGCTGCGTGACGGCCGGGTGGTCGACAGCGGCGACGTCGGGGCACACACCGACGAGGAGATCGTCGAGCTCATCGTCGGGCGCTCGCTGGAGACCACCTTCCCGCCAAAGGCCGACCTGCCCACAGCCGGTCCGACCGCAGCCGGGCAGGCCGACCCCGACCCGCCGCTGCTGACCTTCGACGGTCTCACCGGCACCGGGTTCCGGGACGTCGACGGCGGGGTACGCCGCGGTGAGATCCTCGGCCTCGCCGGGGTCGAGGGCAACGGGCAGCGGCAGTTCCTGCGGGCGCTCGCCGGCCTGGTGCCGGCGAGCGGCCGAGTGGCGGTCGACGGCCGGCCGGTACGGCTGACCGGGCCGGCCGCCGCCGCCCGCCACGGCATCGTCTTCCTCTCCGGCGAACGGCTCGCCGAAGCGATGTTCGGCCAGCTCAGCGTCCGGGAGAACGTGGCCGCGACGCACCTGCCGGCGGTGTCGATCGGCAAGGTGCTGCCCCGGCGGGGCGCGGAGCGGCAGACGGTGGCCGCCGCGGTGACCTCGCTGCGGGTCAAGACAGCCACCCTGGACAGCCCGGTCGGCGCGCTGTCCGGCGGCAACCAGCAGAAGGCGCTGCTGGCCCGGGCGGCGCTCGGCGAGCCCGCCGTACTGCTGGTCGAGGACCCCACCCAGGGCGTCGACGCCGGTGCCCGAGTGGAGATCTACCGGGTGCTGCGCGAGCTGGCCGCGCGCGGCGCCGCCGTGGTGGTGCTGTCCACCGACGCGGTCGAGCTGGAGGGGCTCTGCGACCGGGTGCTGGTCTTCTCCCGGGGCCGGGTGCAGGCCGAACTGGCCGCCGACACGCTCTCCGAACGGCACGTCACCGGTGCCGCCGTGCTCGCCACCGAAGCGGCGGTCGAGCACGGTGCCAACCGGACCCGCCCACCCCGGCGGCGGCTGTTCGGCGGCGAGACGCAGACCCTGGCCGTGCTGGCGATGACCGTCGTCTGCGGAGCGGTCACCGCCGCGTCGTCGCCGGCCTTCCTGAGCCTGATCAGCCTCCAGCAACTGCTGGTCGCCGCGGCGTCGCTGGCCCTGGTCGGCCTCGCCCAACTGGTCGTCGTCCTCACCGGCGGGATCGACCTGTCGGTCGGTTCGACGGTGGCGGTCGCGGTGGTCGCCGTCTCCTTCTTCGCCGACGGCGCACCCGCCGTCTTCGCCGTCGGGATCGTCGCGGCTGTCGTCGCCGGCATCCTGGTCGGCCTGATAAACGGGACCTTGGTGACCGCCGTCGGGCTGCCCCCGGTGGTGGCCACGCTGATCACCGGGATCGGCGTACTCGGGGTGGCGCAACTGCTGCGGCCACTGCCCGGCGGGGCGGCCAGCGGCGCACTGCGGACCCTGCTCGGCACCACGATCGCCGGCGTACCGCTGACCTTCCTCGTCGCGGTCGCCGCCGGCGTCGCCGGGCACCTGCTGCTGCGCCGCTCGCGCCTCGGCCGGGCGCTGCGGGCCACCGGCTCCGACCCGGTGCGGGCCGCGCGGATGGGCGTCGACACCACCCGGACCAAACTCACCGGGTACGCCACCGCCGGCGCGCTGGCCGCGCTCGGCGGGGTGGTGCTGTACGCGCAGACCGGGGTCGGCAACGCCGCCGTCGGCCAGGCGCTGACCCTCGCCTCCGTGGCGGCGGTGGTGCTCGGCGGGGCGAGCATCTTCGGCGGCTCCGGTTCGGCGCTGGCCACCGTCGCCGCCGCCCTGTTCCTGCAGACCGTCACCAGCGCGATCAGTTTCCTGTCGTTCAGCCTCGCCTGGCAGTTCTGGATCCAGGGCGTCCTGGTGGTGGCCGCCGCGTCGGTCCCGCTGCTGCGCAGCCGGCGGCGTCGACGGGCCGTCGTCGCACTCGCCGCCGACTGAGGCCGGCAAACCCGACCGGGGGCCCGCAGACCCGCGTACAAGAAGGGGGATCAGCACATGTACCACGTGACCCGGATGGACGACGGACTCGCCGTCACCCCGTCCGACTACGCCGAGCACAGCACCGGGTTCCGCCGCCAGGACCTGATCGGCCGGGAAACCGGCTCGCACCACATGACGATGAGCACCGGCATCCTCGACCCGGGCGGCGCCATCGCGGTCACCGTCCACTCGTACGAGAAGAGTCTGTGGATCTGGTCCGGTGAACTGACCCTGACCATGCTCGGCCAGCGGCTGACCCTGCAGGCCGACGACTGCGCGTTGGTGCCGGTGGCGGTGGCGCACCAGCTCACCGCCGGGCGCGGCGGTGCCCGGTGGTTGGAGACGTCCGCGCCGGTGCGGCTGCTCCCCGGCGACCACCGCCGGGACACCTTCTTCGTCCCCGGCGAGCTCACCGGCGGCGAGCCCGGCGGCGTCGACCTGCGCGACCCGCGCAACAGGCACTTCTTCCGTTTCGACAGCGGCTCGATGGACCTGCGCCGGCTGGCCCGGGGCAGCGACCCGAACGCCCCGGAGGTGTCCGCCAGCATGGCCACCGCGCTGCTCGCGTACAGCGGAATCGGCATTCGGATGCTCGCCGACCAGCGGGTCGGCGCGCAGCTGCACACCATGTTCATGGTCGAGTACCAGCCGACCGCGGTCGCCCACCCGCACGACCACCCGTTCGAGGAGGCGTACGTGTTCACCGAAGGGCGCACCGAGGCGGTGGTGGCCGGCGGCGTCGAACTCAGCTTCCAACCCGGCGACGTGCTGTGGACCGGCTCCGGCTGTGACCACGCCTTCTACAACCGCACCGACGGGCGGACCCGGTGGATCGAGACCCAGTCGCCGCAGCCGCCCGCCCAACATTCCTACCGGTTCAACCGGGACTGGGAGTACCTCGACCAGAAACTCTGCGCCGGAGTCCGGGTCGACCCGCGCGCGGCCGAGGTCGGACCGGACGACATCGGGACGGCACCGCGATGAAGGTCGGCCAACTGGGCACCGGACGGATGGGCACCGCGATCGCGCGGCGGCTGATCGACGCCGACCACCAGGTCACCGTCTGGAACCGCACCGCGGCCAAGGCCGGCCCGCTGGTCGAGCAGGGAGCGGTACGCGCGGCAACGCTTGCCCAGCTGGCCGCCTGCCCGGTGGTGTTCGTGTCGGTGTCCTCCTCCGAGGACCTGCTCGCCGTGCTCGGCCCCGGCGACGGGTTGCTGTCCGCAGCCGACGCGGGACTGCGGACCGTGGTCGACTGCTCCACGGTCGCGGTCGACGCCTCCGCCGCCGCCCGCGCGGCCTGCGCGCGGGCCGGCGTGGCGTTCCTCGCCGCGCCGATCAGCGGCAACCCGGAGGTGGTCGGCTCCGGCCGTGCCTGCCTGGTCGCCTCCGGGCCGGCGGACACCTTCGCCGACGTCGAGCCGCTGCTGCGGGCCGTCGGCCGGATCGTCGTGCACGCCGGGGAGCAGGAGCAGGCCCGGCTGGTGAAGCTGGCCCACAACCTCTACCTGGGCGCGCTCGCGCAGGCGCTGGTGGAGGTCACCACCCTGGTCGAGAAGGCCGGCACCGACCGCCGGGCGTTCCTCGACTTCCTCGGCAACGCCGTCGTCGGCTCCGAGTGGGTGCGCCAACGTACCCCCGATCTGGCCGACCGGGACTGGACGCCCACCTTCACCGGCGTACTGCTGCGCAAGGACCTCGACCTGGGCCTGGCCGCCGCCCGGGAACACGAGGTGCCGATGCCGGTGGTGTCCATGGTGCACCAGCTGGTGCAGCAGGCCATCGGCCACGGGCACGGCGAGCGGGACCTGCTGGCCCTCTACGAGATCCAGGCCGCCGCCGCAGGCCTGGCCGATCACCAACCGCCGGCCGACCACCAGCCGCCGTCGCTGGACGACCCCCAGCCGCACGAGAGGAACACCTGATGAGCACCGCCACCTTCGGGTTGAACGTCGTCGACTGGGAGGCCCGGGTCGACCCGGCCCGGCTGCGCCGCGAGCGGCTGGCGCGGCTGCGCCGCCAGCTCGACGCGTCGTCGGTCGGGGCGCTGCTGACCTTCGACTTCCACAACATCCGCTACATGACCGCCACCCACATCGGCACCTGGGCGATGGACAAACTGATCCGCTTCGCGCTGCTGCCGCGCGGCGGGGAGCCCGTGCTGTGGGACTTCGGCTCCGCCGCCCGCCACCACGAGCTGTACGCGCCGTGGCTGGACTACCGGGGCGCAACCGACGGCGAGGGCCGGCCGATCGCCCCCGCCGCGCGGGGCACCAGCGGATCCCGGGCCGGCATCTCGGTGCTGCGCGGCGCTTTCCACCCCGACGCCGGCATCGCCGAGGCGGTCGCGGACAAGATCTACGCCGAACTCGACCGGTACGGGCTGACCGACTCTCCGCTCGGCGTCGACATGCTCGAACTGCCGATCCTGACCGCCTTGCAGGCCAGAGGCATCGAGGTCGTCGACGGCCAGCAGGTCTTCCTGGAGGCCCGGCGGATCAAGACCCCCGACGAGATCGCGCTGCTCACCACGGCCGCGTCGATGGTCGACGCCGCCTACGACGACCTGTACGCGTTCCTGCGCCCCGGCGTGCGGGAGAACGAAACCGTCGGGCTGGTCGCCAAGAAACTGTTCGACCTCGGCTCGGAGCAGGTCGAAGGGGTCAACGCGATCTCCGGGGAACGCTGCTCGCCGCACCCGCACGTGTTCAGTGACCGGCTGATCCGCCCCGGCGACCCGGCGTTCTTCGACATCCTGCACAGCTTCATGGGCTACCGCACCTGCTACTACCGCACCTTCGCGGTGGGCAGCGCCTCCCGGGCGCAGGTCGACGCCTACCAGCGGTGCCGCGACTACATGGACCAGGCGATCGAGCTGGTCAAGCCGGGCGCGACCACCGCCGACATCGTCTCGGTCTGGCCCACCGCGCAGGAGTTCGGCTTCGCCGACGAGGAGGCCGCGTTCGGCCTGCAGTACGGCCACGGCGTCGGTCTGTCCATCTGGGAGAAGCCGATCTTCAGTCGGCTCGTCTCACTGGAGCACCCCGAGGTGATCGAAGAAGGCATGGTCTTCGCGTTGGAGACCTACTGGCCGGCCGCCGACGGCTGGGGCGCCGCCCGGATCGAGGAAGAGCTGGTCGTCACCGCCGACGGCGCCGAAGTGATCACCAAGTTCCCGGCCGAACAGCTGCTCGTCGCCGGCCAGCGCTACTTCACCACCGGCGGCGCGCTGCCGCTGCAACGGCACAGCCAGTCGCACATCAACAACCGACCCGGCGCGGACGGAGCCCACCGATGACCCTGCCACTGCAACACCACCCGTACGGCGAGCACGACGCCGTCCTGCCGCCGGGCGACGTGACCCGGCACGACAGCGCACCGATCGACCTGGACACCCGGCTGCACCTCTACCGGCGTCAGCAGGAGATGCGCCAGTTTGAGAAGCGGGCGTACGACCTGTTCATGCAGCAGCTGGTGAAGGGCACCAGCCACCTGTCGCTGGGGATGGAGGCGATCGCCGCCGGCTTCGGCGTGGCGATGCGCGCCGACGACTACAGCTTCGCCACCTACCGGGGCCACGCGCACACCCTGGCCCGGGGCGTCGGGATGACCCCGGTGCTCGCCGAACTGCTCGGCCGGGCCAACGGGCTGCTCGGCGGCAAGGGCGGCTCGATGCACCTGACCAGCGTCGAGCACGGCATGCTGGGCTCGTACGCGATCATCGGCGCGCATCTGACGATCGCCAACGGCGCGGCCTGGTCCGCCCAGTACCGGGGCTCCGGGCAGGTCGCGGTCTGCTTCTTCGGCGACGGCACCACCAACATCGGGGCGTTCCACGAGGCGCTCAACTACGCCGCCGTGTACCGGCTGCCGGTGGTGTTCGTCTGCGAGAACAACCTGTACATGGAGTACACGGTCACCAGCGACATCACCGCGGTGCGCCGGCCGGCCGCCGACCGGGCGGCGGCGTACGGGATGACACCGATCGAGATCGACGGCAACGACGCCGACGAGGTCTACCAGACGGCCGTGGCCGCCCTGGCCCGGGCCCGGTCCGGCGCGGGACCGTCGCTGGTGGAGGCGGTCACCTACCGCCACGGCGGGCACTCCCGCGCCGACCCGGGCAAGTACCGGCCGGCGGCCGAGGTGGCGGCCTGGCAGGAGTACGACCCGGTGGCGATCTACCGGGGCCGGCTGCGGCGTCTCGGCGTCGACCCGGCGCAGCTGGACCGGATCGACAAGGAGGTGGCCGACGCGGTCGACGAGGCGACCGAGCGGGCCAGCGCCGGCGAGCTGCCCCCACCGGGCAGCGCGATGACCGAGCTGTGGGCGGATGGAGGATCGTCATGGCGCAACTGAGCTACCGCGAGGCGGTCGCCCGGGGCATCGCCCAGGAGATGGAGCGCGACGAGCGGGTGGTGCTGGTCGGTGAGGACGTGGCCGGCGCCGGCGGGGTGTTCAAGACGACCGCCGGGCTGCTCGACCGGTTCGGGCCGCGTCGGGTGGTCGACACCCCGATCTCCGAGCAGGCCATCCTCGGCGCGGCGATGGGCGCGGCGATGACCGGGCTGCGTCCGGTCGCCGAGATCATGTTCTCCGACTTCTTCGCGGTCTGCTGGGACATCGTGGTCAACCAGATCGCCAAGACCCGGTACATGACCAACGGCCAGGTCAGCCTGCCGTTGGTGATCAAGTCCGGCAACGGCGGCAGCCTACGGTTCGGCGCGCAGCACTCGCAGTCGGTGGAGAACTGGGCGATGGCCGTACCCGGTCTGAAGGTGGTCAGCCCGTCCACCCCGACCGACGTGGTCGGTCTGATGGCCGCCGCCGTCCGCAGCGACGACCCGGTGCTGTTCTTCGAACACAAGGGACTGTACGCGGGGCGGGCCGAGGTGCCCGACGGGGAGGTCGTCGACACCCTCGGCACCGCGAAGATCCGCCGGCCGGGCCGGGACGCCACCGTCGTCGCGCTCGGCCTGATGGTGCCCCGGGCGCTGCAGGCCGCCGACGAACTCGCCGGGCGGGGCATCGACGTCGAGGTCATCGACGTCCGGTCACTGGTGCCGCTGGACGTGACCACCATCCTGGACTCGGTGCACCGCACCGGGCGGCTGTTCACCGTCGAGGAGAACCCGCGGCTGCTCGGCTGGGGCGCGGAGATCGCCTCGATCGCCGTCGACGAGGCGTTCTGGGATCTGGACGGGCCGGTCCAGCGGATCACCACCCCGCACATCCCGCTGCCGTCCGCCGATTCGCTGGAGGACCTGGTCATCCCGTCGGTGGAGAGCATCGGTCAGACCATCGAGAAGGCGCTGCAGTCGTGACCCGCCAGCAGCACAGCCCCCGGGTGCGGCGGCTCGCCGGCGAACACGGTGTCGACCTGGCCGGCCTGCGTGGGAGCGGCCCGGCCGGTCGGGTACGACCCGCCGACGTGCTCGCCGCCGGCCGGCCGGCTCCGGCCGGCTCCGGCCGTACGGTGGCAGCCGCGCTGGTCGAAGCCCAGCTCGGCGCCGCCGACGATCGTCCGGTCGGGCCGCTCGCCGCCGTCGCGCTGCTGCGGGCGCTACGCCGCACCCCGCTGGCCGACGCCGACGGACGGCACCTCGCGGTGCTCGTCGACGGCGCGGACGGCAGACGCGGCGTACGGGTGCTGCGCGACGCCGGGGACCTCAACCCGGCGGCCGTCGCCCGCCGCCTCGCCGACCCGGACGGCCTGACCGAGGGGCCGTCCGGCACCGTCGGCGACCAGCCGGCACCGGCGGTCGCGCTGTGCGACAGCGCCGCCGCCGGCCTGCTGCACGAGGTCCCGCAGCTGCCGGCCGGGCTGGCGGCGGTGGTCAGCGTCGGGGCACCCGTCGAGCGACCCACCGTGGTGCGCCACGACGGTCAGCCGATGCTGGCCATCGGCGCGGTCAGCACCGTCGGCATCGTCCACGACCCGGCGCGGATCGCACCCACCGCCGCCCACGCGCTGCTCGGTGCCGTACGCGCAGAACTGGAAACCCTCCGCTCGACGACGAACCCGACGACGAACAGGAACCGTTGACCATGCCCATCGCCACCGTGAACCCGGCCACCGGCGAGACCGTACGGACGTACCCGTCGATGAGCGACGACGAGATCGAGCAGGCCCTCGCGGCGGCGGCCGCCGCCCGGCCGCCGATGCGGGCCGCCAGCTTCGCCCAGCGGGCGTCCTGGCTGCGGGCCGCCGCCGACCTGCTCGACGCCGACGCCGCCGACCTGGCCGCCACCATGACCCTGGAGATGGGCAAACCCGTCGGCGCGGCGCTGGCCGAGGTACGCAAGTCGGCGGCCGGCTGCCGGTTCTATGCCGAGCAGGCCGAACGGATGCTCGCCGACGAGCCGGCCGACCCGGCGGCGGTCGGCGCGCGTAGCGCGTACGTGCGTTACGAACCGCTCGGCGTGGTGCTGGCCGTGATGCCGTGGAACTTCCCGCTGTGGCAGGCGTTGCGGTTCGCCGCGCCGGCGCTGATGGCCGGCAACGTCGGCCTGCTCAAGCACGCCTCCAACGTGCCGCAGACCGCGATCTACCTCGGGGAACTGTTCACCCGGGCCGGCTTCCCGGCCGGGGCGTTCCAGAGCCTGCTGATCGGCGCGTCGACGGTGGACCGGGTGATCCGCGACGACCGGGTGGCGGCGGTGACTCTCACCGGTAGTGAGGCGGCCGGGCGGGCGGTGGCCGCCGCCGCCGGGCAGGCGCTGAAGAAGACGGTGCTGGAGCTGGGCGGCTCGGACCCGTTCGTCGTGCTGCCGTCGGCGGACGTGCCGCGGGCGGCGGCGGTCGCCGCGCGGGCCCGTTGCCAGAACAACGGGCAGTCGTGCATCGCGGCGAAACGGTTCATCGTGCACCGGGCGGTGCTCGACGAGTTCACCGGCGAGTTCGTGGCCCGGATGGCCGCCCTGGTGGTCGGTGACCCGGCCGATCCGTCGACCGAGGTCGGGCCGCTGGCCACCGCGCAGACCCGGCGGGACGTGGCTGACCTGGTCGACGACGCGGTGGCCCGGGGAGCGACGGTGCTGACCGGCGCGAAACTGCCGGACGGGCCGGGCTGGTTCTACCCGCCGACGGTGCTGACCGGCGTCGACCCGACCATGCGGCTGTACGCCGAGGAGGCGTTCGGCCCGGTCGCGGTGATCTACCCGGTCGACTCCCTCGACGAGGCGATCGAGGTGGCCAACGACACCGCGTTCGGGCTCGGCTCGGTGGTGTGGACCGGCGACCCGGCCGAGCAGCGCCGCTGCGTCGACGAGTTGGCGGCCGGCAGCGTCACGGTCAACGGGATGACGGTGTCCTACCCGGAGCTGCCGTTCGGCGGCATCAAGACCAGCGGGTACGGCCGGGAGCTGTCGGTGCACGGCATCCGCGAGTTCTGCAACGTCAAAGCCGTCTGGCAGGGCTAACTCCATCGCGCCAGCGGTGCCGTGTTCGTCGTCAACTGCTCAACCCCCTCGGGCGCATCTGCGTGGCGAGCTGAAACGCCCTCCTCCAGGGGAACACGGCACGTCGGTCGGTGCCGGTGCCTGGTGGGTGTGGTGTCCAGTCGTCGTCCGGGCCGGAGATGACCCGGACGCCTTCGGCCCGCAGTCCGGCGATGGAGCGTTGGTACGGGGCACGGGCGGCCAGCGCGGCGTTGACGAACGGCACGACGACGGTGGGGACGCCGCGTCCGATC
Organism: Micromonospora sp. LOL_021; assembly: GCF_048060215.1. Taxonomy (NCBI): domain Bacteria; kingdom Bacillati; phylum Actinomycetota; class Actinomycetes; order Micromonosporales; family Micromonosporaceae; genus Micromonospora; species Micromonospora sp. LOL_021. Next base: position 114,321 of record NZ_JBHMIN010000008.1, read on the forward strand.
AGTTCGGCGGTCGAGGTGAGCGGGTAGGTGTCGGCGACGCCGCTGGCGAGCTTGTTGACTGTGTTGTACGTCGCCGGTGCGATGATCACCGCGTCCACTGGTGGCATGATCCGCCGGCCGCCGACGTCCGGGGTCTGGTAGGTGCTGCGTACGGGGTTGCCGGCCAGTTCGGTGACGGCGGAGGCGTCGATGAAGTCGAGTGCGCTGGTGGTGGCGACGACCGTCGTCGCCCACGACTGCTCGTGTGCTGCTTCAACGAGTCGGAGGACGTCGGCGGCGGGCCCGGCGCCGCATACGACGATCCGTAGATGCCGGCCGTTCAGCAGGACCCTCCGGAGCTGGCGTCATCGGTTCACCCACGGGCTACATCCCGGCGGTCGGGGTCGTGGTCGTTGACCTGTTTCGGTGGTTCGAGCCAGGCGAGTGGTTGTCCGGCGAGGGCGGCGTCGGCGAGGCGGTGGGCTGAGGTGGTCTTGAGGGCGGCGCGGGAACTGTCGATCCAGCGTTGGATGTTGTTGATGCCCTGGTGGCGGTACTCGACGGCTTGGACGAGGAGTTCGAGTTTGTCGGCGTCGCGGGCGACGATGGCTTCGAGGGTTTCGCCGGCTTCGTACTCGGTGACGGCGGCGGTGATGATGCCGGCGATGGCTGGTGGGCAGTCGGCGACCTGGTCGGCGGTGATGGTGGTGTTCGGTGCGGCGGTGAGGTAGCGCTTGGCGATGTGCGGCAGGTCGGTGGTGCGGGTCTCCTGGGTGTCGTGCAGGACGCAGAGCATGGTGACGCGGGCCGGGTCGGCGCCCTCTGTCGCGGCGAGCATCATGCCGATGATCGCCGTACGGAAGGAATGGTCGGCGATGGATTCGGGCTGGCTGACACCGGCGAACCACCAGCCGGTGCGGGCGGCGCGTTTGAGTACGCCAGCCTCGAAGATGAACTTCATCGCGCCAGCGGTGTCGTTTTCGTCGTTCATCTGCTCGTTCCTGTGCCGGGGAACCCGTCGGTACGCAGGCTGTAGAGGATCGAGGTTAGCTCCTGCCGGGACTGGCCGGAGAGCGTGTCGCTGTCCAGGAGCGCAGGGCTCCGCTCGACGAGCGCTCCGGCTGCCGCTGATGAAGCCGAGCGATGGAACAGACCTACCAGAATTTATGCCACCTCGATACCCTGCGTCGGTCGGCGGCTGGCGGAGGTCCGAAGTGGGCACAGTGGAAGCGACGTTGTTGCGTGTGGTCGGCACAGCGGTAGCGCCAGTGTTGACGGCCTGGTTGGGCAAGCGCCGAGACAAACGTGAACGGTCACATTGGCTGACCGATCTCGTCGACACCGGAATCCTCGACGATGTCGGGCTGAGGCGGGCAAAACGTCGCATCGACGAGCTCGTGGACACGGTCTACGAACGGATTCGTCCACTGATCGATGGGCGATCCGCAGACCTGCCTGAACATGAGCTACGGGCCGCGCTAGACGCGGTGGCGGACACCTTCGAAGCAGCGGACCTGTCCGACGCTGCGCTGTTCGCCGACGACCTGCAGCCCGCGCAGTTGTCCACCAGGCTGCGGCAGCAACTGCCGTCTATGCCCGAGCGTGCCGGGCTGAGTGCTGCGGCGGAGCAGGTCTACAACCTGATCTTTGACGAGTGCTGTGTCTGCCTGATCCAACTGGTGATCCAACTGCGCCCGTTCCAGGCACGCGCGGCGGTCGAGATGCTCGACCGGCTCACCGACGTCAGCGCCGCGCTCGGCCAGGTCCTCGCCCGGCTGCCGGTGACCAGGCTCGACGCACCGGCGGGCACCGACCACGACAGCCAGTTCGAAGCCCGCTACCTGGCCCAGGTGATCGCAACGCTCGACCGACTCGAACTCTTCGGCGTGGATGTGCGGCGGTACCGACTGCAGACGCCGTTGAGCGTGGCGTACATCAGTCTGGCGTGCAGCGGTGAGGCGGCTCGGTGGTCGCGACGCAGCCTGCGCTGGGATCCGGGAAAGCGCCGGCATGACCGGTCGCACTTCGACGACGCCGCAGTCCGGGTGGAAAGCGCTCTCGGCTCCGCCCGACGGATCCTTATCCGTGGGGAGGCAGGGTCCGGCAAGACAACCCTGGTGCAGTGGATTGCCGTCACCGCCGCGTGTGGCGGCTTCAGCGGCGAGTTGAGTGAGTGGAACGAATGCGTACCGTACGTCGTCCGGCTACGCCACTACGTGCGCCGGCCCTTGCCGAAACCGGAGGAACTACTCGACGGCATCGCCGACCCGCTCGCCGGGCTACTGCCGCTGGGGTGGGTGCACCGTCGCCTTGCCGACGGTGCGGTGCTCTGCGTCGACGGCGTCGATGAGGTGCCGGAAGGGCAGCGCCGAGCGGTTCGTGAGTGGCTGCGCGGCCTGCTGGCCGCGTACCCCGAGCTGCGGGTGGTGGTTACCTCTCGGCCGGTGGCCGCCGCTGCCCGTTGGCTGCACGCGGAAGGGTTCGCGGTCGCGAATCTGGAACGGATGGGTCCGTCGGATGTGCGTGCGTTGATCCGGCAATGGCACGAGGCCGTGCGCAGCGTCGGGGACCTGCCGTGCGAGCCGCACGAGCTGGCCGGTCATGAGCATCGGCTGCTCGTCCAACTCGACGGCAGCGCTCATCTCCAAGCGCTCGCCGCTAGCCCATTGCTGTGCGCGATGCTCTGTGCGCTTAATCTGGATCGGGATAGCCGGCTGCCCCGCAACCGGATCGACATCTACCAGGCCGCGATGGACATGCTGCTGGAACGGCGTGACACCCAGCGAGGCGTGCCGTCCGTGCTGCGCGACCTCACCAGCCGTCACCAGCTACAGCTGCTTCAGCAGGTCGCCTGGTGGCTCACCCTCAACGGCCGGACCGAGCTGGCGCGGGAGGAGGCCCTGCACCAGATGCGGCAGCGGCTCGCCGGGATGCGGCAGGTGACCAACCCAGCCGAAGCAGTGCTGGATCACCTGGTGCAGCGCAGCGGAGTGCTGCGCGAGCCGGTGCCCGACCGAATCGATTTCGTGCATCGAACATTCCAGGAGTATCTGGCCGCCCGCGAGGCAGCCGAGCAGGGGCATGACGGCGCGCTGGTGGGTCAGGCCCATCTGGACACCTGGCGGGAGACGAGCGTGCTAGCCGCCGGCCATGCGAACGCGCCGGTACGCCGGTCCCTGCTGACCGGGCTGCTCGACCGTGCTTCGAACGAACCGAAGCAGGCACGGCATCTGCGGCTGCTTGCCGCTGCCTGCCTGGAAACCTCGCCGACAGTTGAGCCGCCGGAGTTGCTGCAACGGATCCGCGACGGAGTTCAGACGCTTTTGCCGCCTCGGTCGGTGAAAGAATCCCGGTCACTCGCCGGAGTCGGGGAACCGCTGCTCCGCGAACTACCGTCTGAGCCCGGCCAACTCACCGAGGGTTGATGTTTCGCCTTTCGGGGGGTCTGAAAAGCCTCTACGGTCTTTCTGTCGCAGGTGCTCTGGAGCCTGTCGGTGGACTCTTGGCGCTGACTGAAGCTGTTCCGCGAGTAAAGAGTCTGGATCTGTGGAATTGTGGCTGGCTGAGTGAAGCTTCACCCTTACGGAATCTGGTCGAACTGGAGTACCTCTACCTCGGTGCAACCGGAGTTAAGGATTTGACATCGTTGGGTGATCTTTCTGCCCTTCGTCGGTTGGAGATTGGGGTCCAAGGTGAGGCGATCGGTTTGCGCCCCCTCGCATCACTGCCAAGGTTGCGTCAGTTGGATGTGCTCTTGTTTTCCGTCGACCTCGCACCACTTGCGGGTCGAAAGCTGGCGGTAGACCTACGTGGGGGAGCCAAAGCGATCGGTACACCGCCGCGAGGGATTCGGATTAGGCGTTACCGCTGACGCCGCGCGACGGTACGTCCGGCGAGCCCCGTCGGGGGTATCGTCTGGGTTGGCGGCGGTTGTGGATATCTACTTACGGAGGCCGCCGACGTTTTCGATCTTGGTGGTGACCGTCATGCCGCGGATTGTCGACCCACGTCTTCCAGCCACCCTGCGTGCGCTTCGCGAGCAGACTGGCCTCTCTCTGCGTGATCTTGCGAAGCGGGCGTACTCAAGTCGGTCTCACCTGCATGACATCGAGCAGGGGCGCAAGTCGCCGCCTCCGGACTTGATGGTGCGTCTCGATGAGGCGCTGGGTGCGGGTGGACATCTCGCCGGGATGGTGCGTGATGATCCGGCGGGTCTGTCGGGGGAGGAGCAGCAGCGACTCCGCGTTGCCATCACTCGACCGCGTCGGATCGACGCGGGAACGATCGACTCCCTGGCAGCGGTGCTTGCTCATCAACGTCGACTCGAAGATGTCGTCGGGTCGGCGGCGGTGGTCAGGCCGGTGCTCGCACAGCTGTCAGCCATCGAACAACTCGTTAACGGTGCCCGGCACGACAAACACTGGTCGCGGCTCGTCGATGTCGCTGGCCAGTGGGCTCAGTTCGGCGGCTGGTTGTCCGCTGCGACCGGCGATCATGCGAGCAGTCGCGCGTGGTATCTCCGCGCTATGGAGTGGGCTACGGAGGCAGGCAATCCTCACCTGACGGCTACATCGCTGAGTATGCGTGGGCACCTCGCCTGGATGCGTGGCGAGACAGCCGCCATGGTGGAGCTGTCGCGTGCCGCTGCATGGCAGCCGGCCAGCCCTGGTGTACGTGGCGTTGCTGTTCAGCAGGAGGCTCGCGGTCTAGCAATCCTGGGTGACGCTGAAGGCGCTGATCGGCAGCTCGACAATGCTCAAGAGCTGACAGCCCGAGCCGCTGACGCACGAGACCGCGAGCCTGACTGGCTGTACTTCCATGATCCGACGTATCTAATGATGCAACGAGGCTTGGCGCAGCGGTACTTGCGCCGATACGACCGCGCGGTGGAGCTGTTGCAATCAGGCTTGGATCAGCTGCCCGGCGAGGTGCGTCGATCGGACTGGGTCGGTTGGTACGTGTGCCAGTTGGCTTCGACCCATGTCGCGGCGGGCGACCGCGACGTCGCGGCATCGTGGATCGCGGAGGCGCGAGAGATTGCTGACTCGACGGGGGCGAAGCGCCTTGCCGGGGAAGTGGCACAGGTCGAGCGGGAGATTGATTGCTGACCGCTGTCTGCCGGTCTGCGGACGCCGGTAAGACACGCACACTGTAGACCTTCACTTTGTGTGACGGGCAGGCTGCTTGCAGAGGTTGCGCCGTCGCCTTCCATATCGGGGTTGTGAGTTCGGCGGCGGGGCGGCCTCGCGTTAGCTGGGCCCGGCGTCGCATCCCGTGATCGCCGCCGTCGGATCGGCGGCCGGCGACCCGGACGGATCGGGCGCAGGCCCGGGGTGGTAACGCCGGCCGGCGATACCTGCGGTGAAGCAGCACCGGGCCGGCGGTGGGCCGGTGCATGAGCCGGTGCGGCCGACGTGGTGTTGTGCGGTCTGTCCGGACGGGACGCCGTGGCCGTGTCCGCCGGGTCGGACGCTGTTGGCGGAGGCGTACGTGGATGAGCCGTTGGCGCTGTCGGTCGACGTCGGTGAGCTGCTGACGGTCGCCGTCGAGGAGGCGGGGATCACCGATCCGGCCGAGTTGTACGAGCGTTTCGTGTCGTGGACCTGGGTCGACGCGGGTGGCAGGCGATGAGCGTGGCCGTCGGGCGTCGGGTTGCGCTGTGGCGGGTACGGCGGCGGATGACCCAGCAGGTGCTCGCCGACCGGATCGGTCGGTCGAAGAGCTGGGTGGAGAAGGTGGAGCGTGGTGTCCGGACGTTGGACCGGTTCTCGCTGATCCGGCAGGTCGCCGAGGTGCTGCGGGTCGACCCGGCGGAGTTGACCGGCCCGGACCGGCCATCGGAGACCGGTGGGGCGGTCGACGGGGTGGCGGCGGTCCGGGCGGCGCTGGCCAGCTACGAGGTGTTCACCGCCGCCGACAGCGGCCCGGCGGCGGAACAGGAGGTCACGCAGCGGGTCGAGCACGGCTGGTCGACGTACCAGCACGGGGACTATCCCCGGCTGCTGCGGATGACACCGCGGCTGTTGGACGCCGCTCGGCGGCTGCACGCCACCCGGCCTGCGCCTGGGGCGGAGCTGTTGGTGCGCGCGTACCGGATCATCGCGCTCGTGCTGGTCAAGGTCGGCGAACCCGAGCTGGCCTGGTTGGCGGCCGATCGGGCGCTTGCCGTGGCCGGCGGTGATCCGGTGCTGGCCGGGTCGGCGGCGGTGCCGCTCGGGCAGGCGCTGCGCGGGTTGGGCCAGGACCGGTTGGCGATGACGACGACGATCGCCGCCGCCGATCGGATCGTTGCGGCATCGGTCGAGTGTGGCCCGGTGTACGGGACGTTGCTGCTGCAGGCCGGGTTGGCCGCTGCCGGCTGCGGCGAAACCCGCAGCGTCGACGAGCTGCTCGGTCGGGCCGCTGACGTTGCTGGCCGGATCGGCGACGGGCTGGACTACCGGCAGGCGAGCTTCGGACCGGCCGCTGTCGACTGCGCCCGGGTGACAGCGGCCGTCGACCTCGGGGACGCCACCGACGCTGTCAACCGACACGCCACGATCGTCCGTCACGACGGCTGGCTACGGCTGCCGGCCGAGCATCGGGCGGCGTATCTGGTGGACGCCGCGCGGGCGTACGTCGACGTCGGCGACTTCGCGGCGGCGGGACGGTGGTTGGTCGAGGCGGACCGCGTCGTACCGGCTGAGATCCGCTGCCGGCCCTCCGCCCGTACCGTCGTGGCGGAGATTGCCCAATGCGGGCCGGACACTGCCGGTGTCGCCCGGCTGGCGACGGCGATCGGGCTGACGACCGGCACCTCACGACGAGGGAACCTCTATGACCCTTAAACCGGCGGGTTGAGGGTCATAGCGGTTCCCTCGGTGGCGTCGGCCGCCGTGCCGAGTACGCGGATCTGGTCGCCGGGCCGGATGACGCCACCGACCACGACGCGGGCGTAGAGGCCACGCAGCCGGGCCTGGCGACCCTGCTCACTCCAGACCAGCTTGTGCGCGTCGCGTCCGTAGCGGTTGGCGAACTTCGCACACCCGGTGTGCGGCTCGGCCGTCACCTCGATGACCGCCTCGTCGCCGACCGCCAGTCGGGTGCCGGCGGGCAGCGCGTCGGCGTGCAGGTCGAGGTCGGCGAAGAGCTGGTCGCCGGCCAGCCCCCAGTGCTGCGGGTCGTCGCCGGCGACCAGCCGGACGAACCGGGAGTTTATCACGGTGAGCTGCCGGTCCGGGTGCGCCGATCCGTCGCCGGTCGCCGAGCTGCCGCGCTGCGTCCAGCTGTCGCCGACCAGCCCGTCGGCGACATCGAGCGTCCCTTCGGCCAGCAGTTCCCGCTCGTCGACGGCTGGCCGGCGGACCACGAGGTCCAACGTGCCGGAGCTGCGTGGGGAGCGGGCCACCTCCGCGAGCCCGGCGGTGAGCTCGGCGGTGGGCAGGTGGCGGGGTGCCGTGGGGTTCGTCGGGGGGTGGTGGTCCATGTCCGGAGTGTGGCAGAGCGTACCCGCGCCGTCGATAGGATTCACCGCACTGCCGTGACAGCCATCGATGCCAGCTGGCTCAGTGGCAGCCGGCTCATCGGGTACGGCGCAGGGCCGCCGCGAGGTCGTCGAGGTGACCGGCGACCGGGCCGACGGTGAGCATGCCGCTGCCGGCCCCGGCCAACTCTCCGACGGCCGGTGCGAGTGCGGTCCGGGCGCGGCGCATCACCGTACGGTCGTCGAGGGCGATCGCGGCCCGCGCGGTGAGGCACCACAACGCCTCGGCCAGCAGGTCACGCGGTGGTTCCGGGGTCTGCCGCAGCGCCGTCGCGGCCTCGGCCGGCCGGTCCCCGGCCAGCAGGATGAGCGGGCGCGCCCAGGGCAGGTAGGGGCCCCAGTCGGTGTCGTCGTCGAAGCGGATCGCCTCGCCGCGCCAGACCCGCAGACACAGCAGCGCCAGCGGGAGCAGGCCCTGCTCGACGCCGGGCATGCCGGCGGTGGCGAGCCGCGCCGCCGCGTCGCGGTAGGCGGCCTCGGCGACGGTCGAAGGCGACCCGGTCGCGGCCAGCCGCAGCGCCCGGTACCACCCGGTGAACACCCCGACCAGCGGTCGGTCGTGCCGCTGCCCGAGCCGGTCCGCGGCGGCGGCGTGCCGGTCGGCGGCGGCGAAGTCGGCGAGCCCGCTGCCGGCCTGCAACCGGACGAGATGACCGAGGATCTCGTACGTCGCCAGACCGTTGCGGGCGCAGAGCGCGACCAGTTCGGCGCCGATCCCGTCGCGCTGCGCGGCCAGACCGGTCCGGTGGAAGGTCTGCATGAACACGCCGTTGAGCGCGAACGCCAGCAGGGCCGGGTCGCCCAGCCGCCGCGCGATCCGCTCCGCCTCCCGGGCAGCCTCGGGCCCGCGTGCCGCGTGCGTGCCGCGTGACTCCACCGCGACCGTGGCCAGCAGCCGGGCCCGGACGGCATCGAACGGGCCGGGCCGGACGGTCGCCAGGGCCCGCTCGGCGGCCGTGACGATCTGCGCCGCCTGCGCCGGGTCGTCCGAGCGGGTCCAGATCGCGGGTACGTCGTACCCGCCGATCACCCGGGCGGCGAGCTCGGGATCGCCCAACTGCTCGGCCACGGTGATGGCCGTGATCCGCTGCTCCCGTGCCGCTTCGAGACCGCTCGCCCCGGTCACGGCGAGACTGCGCAGCAGACCGACCGTCGACTCCAGCCGGGCTCCGGAACCGGACGGCACGCTCCGGTCGTACGCCGCCAACGTCTGCGCCCAGAGCCGTTCCGGCGCGGCCGGACCAGGACCGTCGTCGATCCGTTCGGTCTGGCGCAGGATGTCGGCCTCCAGGTGCCGCAGTCGCGGGCCCGGGTCGATGCCGAGCTCGTCGAGCAGCAGGCGGTGGGCCCGGCGCAGGACGGCGAGCGCGTCGCCCTGGCGGCCGGCCCGGTACAGGGCGAGTGCCAGCAGCCGCCACGCCTCCTCCCGCCACGGATGCCCGGCCACGTGGGCGTCGAGATCCGGTACGGCGTCGGCGGCCCGCCCGACGCCCAGCAGCGCCTCGGCCCGCTGCTCGACGGCGTTGAGCCGGAGCTGGTCGAGCCGGGAACGCTCGACCTGCGCCCACGGCTCGTCGTCGAAACCCGCGTACGCGGGCCCGCGCCACCAGCTCAGCGCACGATCGAGCTGGTCGAGCGCCGGGTGTGGGGCAGCCGAGGACGTGGCAGCGACCCTGTCCTCGAACCGCCAGGCGTCGACCGCGTCCGGCGTGGGCCGCAGCGCGTACCCCGGGCCATCGGTGACCAGCAACCGGGCCGGCGATCGCGGCGGACGCTGCGGCTCCAGCGCGCGCCGCAACGCCGCGACGAAGGTTCGTACGGCGCTCACCGCGCCCGGCGCGGGCTCCGGCCACAGGTCGTCGACGAGGCGGTCGACCGGGACGACCCGGCCCCGCGCGACGACGAGCCGGGCGAGCACCGCCCGGTGCTTCGGCCCTTTCAGGTCGATCGGCGCGCCGACGTCGTCCCAGGCGACGACCGGGCCGAGAACACCGAAGCTGACCTGCACTGACCGGACCGCCCTTCTGCGCCTGCGCTCAACGTATCGCGCTCATCGGTTGCTCATCCGGGCCCGGCACGCTGGATTACGGCACCGATCAGAAGAAAGGGTACGATCATGACATTTGCCATCCCTGGCTTCGACTACCGGCGGGTCGCGGTCGACGGCGACGTGGCACTGAACGTGGCGGTCGGCGGTACGGGCCGCCCGGTCGTGCTGCTGCACGGCTTTCCGCAGACCCACGCCATGTGGCGGCACATCGCCGCCGACCTGGCCGCCGACCACACGGTGATCCTGCCCGACCTGCGCGGCTACGGCGCGAGTGACAAACCCGAGGCGGTCGACCGGGACACGTACTCGAAGCGGACCATGGCCGCCGACGTCGTCGCGCTCGCCGGCAAGCTCGGCCACGAACGCTTCGCCCTGGCCGGCCACGACCGCGGCGCCCTGGTCGCCATCCGCGCCGGCCTGGACCATCCCAGCAAGATCAGCCACCTGGCCTCGCTCGACGTGCTGCCGACCCTGGACATGTGGGACGTGCTGCACGGCTCCACCGCCGCGGTCGCGTTCCACCTGTACCTGATGGCCCAGCCACCCGGCCTGCCCGAGCAGATGATCAGCGCCAGCGCGGACGCCTTCTTCGGTTACTTCCTCGACCTGTGGACCCGCGATCCGCAGGCCATCCCCGCCGAGCTGCGGGCGGAGTACCTGCGGGCCTCGCGCGAGGCGGTCGCCTCGATCGTCGCCGACTACCGGGCCTCGGCCGGCGTCGACATCGAACACGACCGGGCCGACCGGGCGGCCGCTAACCGGCTGGTCATGCCGGTCACCGTGGTGCAGCAGGACTGGGGCGCCGCACTCGGGTTCGACGCGGCCGAGCTGTGGCGTACCTGGGCCGACGACCTGGAGCACCGCACCACCTCGGCCGGACACTTCATGGCCGAGGAGGCACCGGAGGAGATCATCAAGGTGCTGCGTTCGCTGCTTGACCGCTAGCGCTGCTCATGCCCCGGCGGACGGACCGCTGGCCCGGCCCCGGGACGGGTCGGGGCCGGGCCAGCGGTGGTTCAGTTCGCGGTGCAGGTGGGGGTCATGCCGGTTCCGCTGCCGTTGCCCTGGAAGCCGAATTCGGTGACCTGGCCGGGGCTGAGCCGGCCGTTGTAGCTGACGTTGGTGAACAGCACGGTGCCGGTGCTACCACTGGCGCTGGCGTTCCACGTGTTGGTGACGCTGGCGCCGCCGGGCAGGGTCATCGTGACGGTCCACCCGTTGGTGCCGGCGGAGCCGGCGGTGATCCGGACGGTGGCGACGAAGCCGCCGGTCCAGGAGTTCAGCGAGACGGTCGCGGTGCAGCCACCGTTGCCGGGCGGCGGCGTGGTCGGGCCCGGTGGCGGCGTGGTGGGGCCGGGCGGGGGAGTGGTGGGGCCGGGTGGCGGCGTGGTCGGGTTCGGTTGGCCGCCCTGGAACTGGGAGAAGAACTGCCAGATCTCGCCCTTGGTCCAGGTGTTGACGCCGCTCTCGGTGTAGGTGCCGTCGACCGGGCCGGGGGTGTGCCCGTTGTCGTACGCGGCCCACTGCACCGGGTACCCGGAGCGGCAGCCCGAGTAGGCGGTGGTGATGTGTGCCCGGCTGCCCTGCCCGGGCTCCCGAGGGCTCTGCTGGGCGCAGCCGTTGTTGCGGACGAACGTGTCGCGCAGTGACCGTCCCATGGAGATCGGCAGGACGTTGTCGGTGATGCCGTGCAGTCCGAAGTACGCGACCGGCTGGGTGCCACCGCTGCACCCGCTGATCAGCCCGCCGGAGATGACCGCCACGGCCCGGATCTCGTTCGGCCGGGCGCAGGCGAGCGCGTAGCTCATCCCGCCGCCCCAGCTGAAGCCGAGGGCGAAGCGCTGGGTGGTGTCCACGCAGAGGTCGCTCTCGATCCGCCGGATCATGTCGTCGAAGAAGGTGACGTCCTGGCCACCGGGGTTCGCCCAGCCGTTGTCGATCCCCTGCGGAGCGACCAGGATCGCGCTGTTGTTCGACAGTTGCTGCTGGCCGTAGTAGGCCCAGGCGGCGCCGCTGCTGCCACCTGAGTTGACGTCGTTGGCGGTGCCGCCGCGCCAGTGGTACGCGATGATCAGCCGGTACTGACGGGTGTTGTCGTAGTTGGCGGGCAGCCGCAGGATGAAGCTGCGGCTGCGGCCGCTGCTCTGGACCGTGTGGGTGCCGTTGCCCAGTGTCGGTGTCCGGCCGCATCCGGCGCTCGCCGCGGCGGTGCCGACGTCCGTGGCGGACACCGCGCCGGTGCCGACTGTCGTGCTGGTGCTGTCGAGATCTGCGCTGTCGAAGCCGCGGCCGAGTGTCGTGCCGGCCGCAGCCACCGCGACCAACGCCGCGAGCAGGAGAGGTCCGGGAGAGAATCGAGTTCCTGACATTGCCACTTCCTTGGATTCATGGCACAGGTGGGATGCGCACGCTGGCACGTGCGATCGATGTGTCGGTTGGTCGTCTCCGCCGGCTCGGGCGTTGGCCGGATCCCGGCTCGGCGCTCGGCGTGCCCCTGGGCGGACGACTCGATCTGGGGGTTCGACCAGCGGCCCGCCCGGTGAGTCGCAGGTGTCACCCAAGACATCGATTGTGATCGATAACAAGGTGGTCGTCAAGTCGTGTCGGCCGGGATCGGCCCAAGAGGGTCGGGAACTCGCCGGCCGTCCCCCGATCGGATCGGTTCGTCGAGCGGGGGCGTTGTGAGCGGTAACAGCGACCGCCCCGGGCGCTGCGCCGTGACAAACTGCCTAGAGTTCTAGAACAGATGGTGATAGTTATAGAGCTGTCGGGGATGACTCGGACGGCTGACAGACGGAGAGGTGTGGCATCGTGACCGACGTACTGCAAAGGTCCAGGACCGCCGGGATGGGTGACCCCGGTCCGACCGGACGGTTCGGCCACTACGGCGGCGGGTACGTGCCGGAGTCGCTGGTCGAGACCTGCCGGCAGGTGGCGGAGACGTTCCGGCAGGCATGGTCGGACCCGGAGTTCCGGGACAGCCTCACCCGCCTGCTGGCGGTGCACGTCGGCCGTCCGACGCCGCTGACGCCGGCGCTACGCCTGTCCGCGGAACTCGGCGTCCACCTGATGCTCAAGCGGGAGGACCTGACCCATACCGGCTCCCACAAGATCAACAACGTGCTCGGCCAGGCGCTGCTCGCCCGCCGGATGGGCCGGTCGCACCTGATCGCCGAGACCGGTGCCGGGCAGCACGGCGTCGCCACCGCCACCGCCGCAGCGCTGCTCGGACTGCGCGCCACCGTCTTCATGGGTGAGCGTGACATCGAACGGCAGGCGCTCAACGTGTTCCGGATGCAACTGCTCGGCGCCGACGTGGTTCCGGTGGGCACCGGCAGCCGTACTCTCTCCGACGCCACCGGCGAGGCCATGCGTAACTGGGTCGGGCGTACCGACGAGGCGCACTACTGCGCCGGCTCGGTGATCGGTCCGCACCCGTACCCGTGGATGGTGCGGACCTTCCAACGGGTCATCGGCGACGAGGCACGCGGCCAGTGCGCCCGCGAGCTGGTCAACGCGGTGCCGGACTACGTCGTGGCCTGCGTCGGCGGGGGCTCCAACGCCGCCGGCACCTTCGCCGGCTTCGTCGACACATCCGCCCGGCTGGTCGGGGTGGAGGCGGCCGGTGGCGCCGGTGCGACGCTTGGTCGGGTCGGCGTCCTGCACGGATGCCGCTCCCGGTTCCTGCAGGACGACGCCGGGCAGATCGTCGAGGCGCACTCCATCGCCGCCGGACTCGACTACCCGGGCGTCGGGCCCGAGCACGCCCACCTGCGTGACCTTGGTCGGGCCCGGTACGAGACGGTGACCGACGACGAAGCGGCCGCCACCGTGGTCCGGTTGGCCCGTACCGAGGGGATCGTGCCGGCCCTGGAATCGGCACACGCGCTCGCCTGGGTGGTCCGCGCGGCCGGCGCGGGTGAACTGCCGGCCGGCGCGACCGTCCTGCTCACCCTCTCCGGGCGCGGCGACAAGGACGTCTCGACGCTCAAGGACGTCTCGACCAGCAAGGGCACGCCGACCCCCGGTGACCCGGCATGACGCTCGAGAGCCGGCTGCGTCGGCGCCGGGCAGCCGGGCGCAAACTGCTGATGCCGTACGTCACCGGCGGGATCACCACGACCTGGCTCGACCAACTGCGGGCCTTCGTCGATGCCGGAGCCGACGCGGTCGAGGTCGGCCTGCCGTTTTCCGACCCCACCCTGGACGGTGCCACCATCCAGGAGGCGACCCACCGGGCGTTGGCCCGTGGGGCGACGACCCGCGGCATCCTCGACGACCTCGCCGGTGCCGCGACCGACGTGCCGCTCGTCGCCAGCACCTACTACAACCTGGTCCTGCACGCCGGCTCCCAGCGGTTCTGCGCCGCGCTGCGCGACGTCGGAGTCAGCGGTCTGATCGTGCCGGACCTGCCGCTCGGCGAGGCCGAAGAGCTGGCCGGCTCGGCCGCCTCGGCCGGCATCGACCTGGTCCTGCTGGCCGCGCCGACCACCCCGCCGCCCCGGCTGGCGCGGATCGCCGAGCGCAGCCGGGGCTTCGTCTACGCCGTGTCGGTGATGGGTACCACCGGTGAGCGGACCACGGTCGCCGACTCTGCCGGGGCCCTTGTCGACCGGCTACGGCGCACCACGGACCGGCCGGTCCTGGTGGGGTTCGGCATCTCCACCGCAGAGCACGCCGTGCACGTCGCCCGATCCGCCGACGGTGTCGTCGTCGGAGCCGCGCTGATGCGTCGGGTGCTGGACGGAGCCAGCCCGTACGATGTCGGCAGCTACCTCGCCCGGATGCGCCGTGCCCTCGACCAGGACCCGCCTCCGGACGGTGGGCAGCGGACCAGAGCGTGACCGAGCAGGAGCGAGACGACCGTGACCGCGAGCCCTGGACCCGCCCCGAGGTATCAGGCCATCGCCAGCGACCTCGCGGTGAGGATCCGGGGCGGCGAGTACGCCCCCGGCGAGGCGCTGCCCCCGCAACGCGAGCTGAGCGCCGCATACGGCGTCACCCTGATGACGCTGCGCCAGGCCCTGCGCCGGCTCAGCGACGACGGGCTGATCGTGCAACAACCCGGCCGGGGCACCTTCGTTGCCCCGCCGCAGCTGGCGTACGAACTCGGCTCGCTGCACAGTTTCGCCGACGACCTGGTCCGACAGGGCCATGAGGTACGCACGACCGTGCTCGCCCGGTCGGTGCGGCGCGCGTCGGCTCGCGCCGCAGCCCAGTTGCGGATCGCGCCGGGCGAGCACGCGCTGCGGCTGGAGCGACTGCGTGAGTTCGCCGGCCGCCCCGCGATCCACCAGGTCTCCTGGGTACGCCAACCGCACGCCGACCGGATTCGCGGCCGGGACTTCACCGCCGAGTCGCTGTACGGCGCTCTCGCCGACACGGGCGTCTCGGTTGCCAGAGCGACCGAGACGGTTCACCCCGGCCTGCTCGACTCCGTCGTCGCGCCCCTGCTGAAGGAGCCGGCCGGCAGCGCCGTGTTCGTCAGTGATCGGATCACCTACGCCGTCGACACGACCGCCGTCGTCGTCGACCGGGCCACCATCCTCGGCAGCATGATGGAGATCCGTACCGAGCGGGCGGTCACCGGTCTGTCGCTGCGCTGGGGTGCGACCGGCTGATCTCGGCTAGGCCCGACGGGCACCGTCACGGTGGGAGAGGCACCGCAGTCGCTCGGCCGCCCCGGTGGCCCGGGTGAGCGCGGTCCTGACCTCGGCCGCCCCCCGGCCACACTTGATCATGTAGAAGAGGAAGAGGTTGATCGACGCCACGGACAGGGCGTACACGTACACGTCCTGCAGCGCGCCCTGGTAGACCGCGAGGCCGATCGTCCAGACGATCCCCGCGTAGAACAGCGAGGACGGCGTCCACTCCGCGAACGACGCGAGCCCGGTGACCTTCGCGTCGCTCGACGGCACGGTGCTCAACCCCCGTCGACGTGCGTCCGTGAGGGCACGCCGGGCGAACAGGAGCGTCGCGCTGTTCGTGAACAGTGACAGGGTCTGGCCGATGGCGCTGTTGATCGGCCAGAGCCGAGGGTCGTAGAGCACGATCGGCAGCACCAGCGCGGCGCCGGTGACCGTCTGTATCCGGATGGCGAACTGGGCGAGGGCGGCGCGGACGGTGAGACCGCCGGCACGCCAGCCGGCGGCCAGCGGATTCATGCCGGCGAAGATGTTGTGGTAGTACTTCGCCGACACCATCGCGTACGTCAGACCGACCAGCAGGGCGGGCGCGTTCGCCTCGATGTCCGGCATCGAGTATCCGGGAGCGCGCAGCGAGTCGAGGACCGGGAAACGGTCCTCCGAGCCACCGACCATCTGTTGCAGCGCCTCCACCAACCGGTTGCCCCAGGACCAGTCGAGCTGCCGGACGATCCAGATGATGGTGATGGAGAACGTCACCGCCCAGGCCACCGAGGAGAGCCAGGACCAGGCCAGTAACCGGGCCGCTGCGAGGGCCGACGCGCGACTGGCGGCACCCGACTCACCCCGGCGGGTCCGGTAGACACGGCGCAGCTGCCCGGGAGCGCCGGCGAGCGGCCGGAACAGTCCGAGGGTGAGCCGGGTCTGGAACAGCTCCCAGGTGCCGCGGACCAGATGGCCGTCCGTCGGCGGCGTCCGGGCCGCCTCAGCGTCGAGTTCCGCAGTGAAGGCGGCGTGGAGCCGGGCGTACCGGGAGATGTCCGGTGCCGATTGCTGTCCCGGATCGGCCGCGGCGTGCTGTGCGCTGGCGGCGTTGGTCTCGGTGTCGGCGTCCGGCGAGAACAGCAGCAACCGGTGGTCCGGGTGGGTGTCGATGAGGTCCTCGATGAACCGGGCCAGCAGCGGCGCGTGTGCGTAGAACTCGTCGGGAACCACGTCACCCGGCTCCCCACCGCCGAACATGGCCAGCAACTTGCCGAGCGAGTAGACGTCGGACTTGTCACCGGCCGCCCCGTCGGCCTTCACCTCGGGAGCGACGAACTGTCCGTCCGGGCCTTCGAGAGCGCCGAAGGCGTACGTGTACAGGTAGTTCGCGCCGATGTCGATCAGTCGGAAGACGGGCTGGCCGTCCCGGTAGGTCACCATGATGTTCGACGGGGCGAGGTCGCCGTGCCCCCGCCTCGTCGGCTCGGTGGACCGGCCACCGGCGTTGAGGAACCGGTCGAGTTCCGCGAGCGCCAGGAAGGCGGCCGTGCCGTAGTCTCGCAGGTCCGCCAGGAGCGCGAACCGGTCGACCGAGGCCTCGCCGAGACCCTGATCGTCGCCGGGCCCCGCCGGTCGCCCGGGCCGCACGCGTCGCGCGGTGCGGCGTCGCGCGGTGCGTTCCCGCCACACCTCGTGCAGCGGACGCCCGGCGACGAAGTCCATCAGGATCCAGCTCTGCGAGCTGGCCCAGACCGGGACCAGATGCTCCGCCTGGACGCCGGCGAGATCGTAGAGCCCGGCGTACGCCTTCGTCGTGCTCGCGATGCGCGGGATCCGCAGGTACGGGTAGAGGATCAACTTGAGGGCGAAGGGGCGACGCAGCCCGCCCCGTCGCGTGCCGGACCCGCGCAGGATCAGCGAGGTGGTCCCGTGCTCGTGGAACTCGAGGGTGTCGAAGTCGATCCCGTCGGCCCACTCGGAGCCCGCGACGGCGTCCTGGCCGCCCCGGTCCGGCGGCGGTCCGCCGACCGGCCGGTACAGCTCGCGGATCGTCTCGCGTACCGGCCGCTGCCGGACGAGACGCCCGCACACACCGGGACAGTCGTGGCCGGGTAGGGGTGCGCTACCGTCGGCGGTACCCGCTCGGGCCGGCGCGGTGGCGGTCCGGCGGTCACTCGATTCGGCCAGGCCGGTCAGGGTGATCAACAGTAGCGCGAGGAAGCCGACCGTCTGCCGACGCGGTGCCGGCAGGTCGGCGGCACCGTCGGTGGGCCGGTCGCAGTGCCGGGCCAGTCCGTCGAGGACCGCCTTCCAACTGCCCGGGCGGAACCGGTCGTCGAAGGAGCGTCGGTCGAACGGAACGTCGCGCAGCAGTGCCCGCCAGGAGGTCAGCTCCTCGGTTGTCGGCCGGTCCGACGGGGTCGTCCGCCGCGTACCGGTTGCCGCGCTGGTAGCCGGCAGCAGCAGTCTCGCCAACCGGTCGAGCTGCTGACCGGCCGGCCCCGGCGGTCGGGAAAGCTCCTCGACCAGCTGGTCGAGGGTCGGTCGGCCAGCCATCAGCGCTGGTCCACGACCATCAGGCGGGGTACCGCGTGCAGTCGCCCCGACCGGAGCAGGTCCACCGGTCGTCCCTCGACCGCGCAGTACATCAGGGAGTACGCCCGGCGCGCCGCGCTGATCAGCAGATGCGAGCGCAGTTCGTGCCGCTTGACCTCGGTGTCCTCGGGCAACGGGGCGAGGTCGAGGACGTACGGCGGCAGATGGCTCGCGGTGTCGCGCCGGGCGGTGAGGTCGACCTGGTCGTGGAGCCGTTGCCGGACCGAGGCCAGGTAGGCGGCGCCCAGCCCTTCCTTGATCTTCTCAAGGTAACGGTGGGTGTACCGGTGCTGCAGACCGAGCCCGCCGTTGCCGCTGCGCATGGGCCGGGTGCTCAGGGAGAGCACATGGGTGCATCCGTCGCTCAGCGCGAGCCGGAACGGTAGTGCGGTGACCACGCCACCGTCGAGAGCCCGCCAGCCCCGGAACTGCGCCGTTCCCCGTACGGCGATCGGCAGCCATGCGGACGCCAGCAGCGCGGCCTTGAGGTCGGCGCGGTCGGCGAAATCCGATATCAATCGGGTACGGATCTCATCAACGTCGGTAATAGCTACGTGAAGTGGAGTATCAGCCGCCAGAACGCGATCATAGGCGAGGGGCTTGATGATCTCCACCACCTCGCCGAACGCGTAGTCGAGATCGAGGATATTCCCGCCACGCAGGCCGCGGGCAAAGTCGATGAACCGTCGGCTGGTCAGGTCGTCGTAGTAGATCGAAACGGGGTACCAGGTCCCGCCGGCGAGGAAGTAGGCGCTGTTCACCGCGCCGGACGAGCAGCCGTACACCGCATCGAACGCGTCGCTGAAACCCTGATCTTCCAGTGCCGCGAGCATCGAGGCGGAGACGACTCCGCGCATCCCTCCACCCTCGACCGCGAGGCCGACCTTCGCCGTGTCACCGTGGTCGCGGGCACCGGGCCGGCTGCCGGAAGCACGCCTTTGCCGGATGATCTCCAGGACCGGGTGCTCGGCGTCCCAGGGCTGGGCGGTCATGGCGTCCGGCGACCCGCCCATGAACTCAACCGACCTTCTCGGCGAGGCAGAGACCGGTGGGCGACGCCATCGACGATGGACTCACTCTGTCGATGTTGCCAGTCGATGGATCTGTTCGGCAAACGCGAGAATTTGCAGATGCCGGGACGCGAGGTGATACCCCTGGAATTGATCTTCGAATTCGGTGCCCCCTTCGTGAAGAAGACTCTGATGGTCCAGGTTTCACCGCCGTTGTCGCTCGACCGTCACATCGCGCGTCACGCACTTCACTGTCACGTCGGGTTTGAGCGGGCGGTCCTGGGGCAGATGAACCGACTGAACACCGTACGCGAGAGAGAGGAGCCGCAGATGGCGACGACACTGCAGGGCAAACGGGTCGCCTTCCTGGCAGCCGACGGGGTGGAGGAGGTCGAGTACACCCAGCCACGCGAAGCGGTCGAGGCGGCCGGCGCCACCGTCGAGCTGGTGTCGGTCCAGCCGGGCGAGATCCGGGCCTTCAACCACCTGGACAAGTCCCGGACGTATGCCGTGGACGTCACCGCGGACAAGGCGGATCCGGACTCCTACGACGCGTTGGTGCTGCCCGGCGGGGTGGCGAACCCGGACTTCCTGCGTACCGACTCGGATGCGGTCGACTTCGTCCGGGCGTTCTTCACCGCCGGCAAGCCGGTCGGGGCTATCTGCCACGCGCCATGGACGATGATCGAGGCCGGGGTGGTGCGGGGCCGCACCCTGACCTCCTGGCCGAGTCTGCGTACCGACCTGACCAACGCCGGGGCGACCTGGGTGGACACCGAATGCCAGGTGGACAACGGTCTGGTCACCAGTCGCAAACCGGACGACCTGCCGGCGTTCTGCGCCAAACTGGTCGAGGAGATCGGCGAGGGCCGGCACTGACCGCCGCAGGTGAAGGTCGCCCGGCGGGGCCGGTACGGGCGCGTCGTTGAGCCCGTACCGGAGCCGGTCCGCCGCCGGTGGCCGGCGGCTGCCTACGATCCGCAGTGAGCGCGGGGGTTGCGTCAGCGCCGATCTGGCGTCGCGCCCGGGGACAGGTGCCGGGCGTACGCCTCAATGGTGAAGAACGCGGGCAGGTCCTCGCCGAGCGCCGTTTCCTCGACGATCCGGGCCGCCGCCTCGGCGCGGTCGCGGTCCGGTCCGTCGCGTCCGTCGACCAGCGCAACCAGCTCCCCGGCCAGGACCGACCGGACCAGGTCCTCGGTGACGCATCCACCGTCGGCCAACGGGGTGCCGTGGTGCAGCCACTGCCAGACCTGACAGCGGGCGATCTCGGCGGTCGCCGCATCTTCCATCAGGTTCCACAGCGCCACCGCGCCGGCACCGCCCAGCCAGGCATCGACGTACCGCAATGCCACCGCGACGTTGGCGCGCACCCCGGCCGCCGTCACCTGACCCGGCGTCTTGTCCACCGCCAGCAGGTCGGTCGCGGTCACCGCCACCTCCTCGCGCAACCGGTCGACCTGGTGCGGCCGCTCGCCGAGCACCGCGTCGAAGACCTCCCGGCAGGTCGGCACCAGACCCGGATGGGCCACCCAGGAGCCGTCGAAGCCGTCGCCGGCCTCGCGCTGCTTGTCCGCCCGCACTTTGCCCAGCGCGGCCTCGTTGACCTGCGGATCCCGGCTGGGGATGAAGGCGGCCATCCCGCCGATGGCGTGCGCGCCGCGCCGGTGACAGGTCCGCACCAGCAGTTCGGTGTACGCCCGCATGAACGGCACCGTCATGGTCACCTCGGCGCGGTCCGGCAGCACGAAATCCGGCCACTGCCCGAAGTTCTTGATCACGCTGAAGATGTAGTCCCACCGGCCGGCGTTCAACCCGGCCGAGTGCTCCCGCAGCTCGTAGAGGATCTCCTCCATCTCGAACGCGGCGGTGATCGTCTCGACCAGGGTCGTCGCCCGGATGGTGCCCTGCGGCAGGCCGAGCCGGCGCTGGGCGAAGACGAACACGTCGTTCCACAGCCGCGCCTCGCGGTGACTCTCGAGCTTCGGCAGGTAGAAGTACGGCCCGGCGCCGGCGTCGAGCTGCCGGTGGGCACAGTGGAAGAGGTACAGCCCGAAGTCGACCAGGCTGGCCGAGATCGGCCGCCCGTCCACCACGATGCCCTTCTCCACCAGATGCCAGCCGCGCGGGCGGACCACGATCGTGGCCAACTCGTCGCCGAGGGCGTAGCGCTTACCGCGTTCGTCGGTGAAGTCGATCCGCCGGTCGAGGGCGTCCATCAGGTTCAGCTGCCCACCGATCACGTTGCGCCAGGTCGGGCTGGTGGCGTCCTCGAAGTCGGCCAGCCACACCTTCGCGCCCGAGTTCAGCGCGTTGACGGTCATCTTCCGGTCGGTCGGTCCGGTGATCTCCACCCGCCGGTCGAGCAGCCCGGGTGCGGGCGGCGCGACGCGCCACGTCGGGTCGGTGCGGATGTGTTCGGTCTCCGGCAGGAAGTCGGGCAGCTGGCCGGAGGCGTACCGGGCCCGCCGGGCGCGGCGGGTGTCCAGCAGCGCCACCCGCCGGGCGGCGAACTCGCCGTCCAGAGCGATCAGGAAATCCACCGCCTCGGCGGTGAGCACTTCGTCGAACCGGTCGGCCATCGGGCCGAGGATCTCGTACCTCACGCGAACTGCTCCTCCTCGGTCGAACCGCGCAGCGCGGTGGTCTCGCCGGCCGGATTGAGCACCGTCGAGATCAGGTCGAAGTAACCGGTACCCACTTCCCGCTGGTGTTTCACCGCCGTGTAGCCGGCCGGTTCGGCGGCGAACTCGCGCTCCTGCAGCGACACGTAGGCGCTCATCCCGTCACTGGCGTAGCCGCGGGCCAGGTCGAACATCGAGTAGTTCAGCGCGTGGAAGCCGGCCAGGGTGATGAACTGGAACTTGTACCCCATGTGGCCCAGCTCCCGTTGGAACTTGCCGATGGTCGCCTCGTCGAGGTGCTTGCGCCAGTTGAACGACGGCGAGCAGTTGTACGCCAGCAGCTGGTCCGGGTACTCGCGCTTGATCGCCTCGGCGTACCGGCGGGCGACCTCCAGGTCCGGGGTGCTGGTCTCCATCCACAGCAGGTCGGCGTGCGGCGCGTAGGCCAGGCCTCGGGCGATGCACGGCGCGATACCGTTGCGCACCCGGTAGAAGCCCTCGGCGGTGCGCTCGCCGGTGACGAACGGCCGGTCCCGCTCGTCGATGTCGGTGGTGAGCAGGGTGGCCGCCTGCGCGTCGGTGCGGGCGATGACCACGCTCGGCACTCCGGCCACGTCGGCGGCCAGCCGGGCGGCTTCGAGGGTACGGATGTGCGCGCCGGTCGGGATCAACACCTTGCCGCCCAGGTGGCCGCACTTCTTCTCGGCGGCCAGCTGGTCCTCCCAGTGCACCCCGGCCGCGCCGGCCGCGATCATCGCGGTCATCAGCACGTACGCGTTGAGCACGCCGCCGAAGCCGGCCTCGGCGTCGGCGACGATCGGGGCCAGCCAGTCGGTCGCCGGGCCGTCCCCGCCGCCCGGCCCGGCACTGTCGGGTCCGGCGCCGTCCGCACCGCTCTCGGCGGTGCTGATCTGCGCTGCCCGCAGCAGCGCGTTGTTGATCCGGCGGACCACCGCCGGCACCGAGTTCGCCGGGTAGAGGCTCTGGTCGGGGTAGGTGTGCCCGGCAAGGTTGGCGTCGGCGGCCACCTGCCAGCCGGACAGGTAGATCGCCTTCAGCCCGGCCCGGACCATCTGCACCGCCTGGTTGCCGGTGAGCGCGCCGAGGGCGTGGACGTAGTCCTCGCTGTGCAGCAGCTGCCACAGCCGCCGGGCGCCGTGCCGGGCCAGGGTGTGCTCCTCGGTGATGGCGCCGCGCAGCCGCACCACGTCGGCGGGGCGGTAGCTGCGCCGCACCCCGTGCCAGCGCGGGTCGGTGTCCCATTCGTGTCGCAACTGATCCACTGCGCTTTGCATCATCGTCTCCTTCGGGTGGCGTGCGACCAACGGTCACATGACGTCGTCAACTGGTCGAGAGACGGAAGAAGCCAATTATTGAAAAGTCGTCGACCCATTTTGCCAACTTGCGAAACCGGCGCTTCGCAGCCCTGCTAATGCTGGCCGCACACGTGTTAACGTGGGCGGATCGCAGCCGGGACGAGCGTGGAGGTGAGGGCGATCGCCAAGACCTTCGCCGGTGCCAGACTGCGCCGGATGCGTGAGGACCGGGGCATCAGTCAGACCGAGTTGGCCCGGCAGCTCAACATATCCGCGAGCTATCTCAACCAGATTGAGCACGATTCCCGGCCGCTGACCGTCGCGGTGCTGATGCGGATCACCGAGGTCTTCGGCGTCGACCCGACCAGCTTCGCCCCGCACGACACCCCGCGACTCGTCGCCGGGCTGCGCGAGGCGCTCGGCTTTCGCACCGGCATCGGCGACCTGACCGAGCTCGCCTCCCGGCTGCCCGAGGTGGCCGAGGCCGTGCTCGACCTGCACCGCCGCTACCAGCAGGCCGACGAGCAGCTCTCCGAGCTCGTCGGCGACCGGGAGCGGATCGGCCACAGCCCGCACGACCAGGTCACCGAGTTCTTCTACCGGCGGCAGAACTACGTCCCGGCGGTCGACGAGGCCGCCGAGCGGCTGTCCGATCAGATCGGCATCCGCCGGGGCGAGGCGCGGGCGGCGCTGCAGGACCGGCTGGCGCAGCGACACGGCGTACGGATCTCCCGCGACGACGCCGACTCCCTCGGCGGCGAGCTGCACCGCTACCGGCCGCAGACCCGCACCCTGCACCTGTCCACCTCGCTGCGACCCGGACAGGAGGCGATCCGGATGGCCGCGCAGATCGCCCTGCTGGAGTACGCCGACGTGATCGACGAGATCATCGAGGAGGAGAGGTTCGACGACGTCCAGACCCAGATCCTCACCCGGGTCGGCCTGGCGAACTACTTCGCCGCCGCGCTGATCCTGCCGTACGAGTGGTTCCTCACCGCCGCCGAGAGCCGCCGCTACGACATCGACCTGCTCACCGAGCACTTCGCGATGGGCTGGGAGACGGTCTGCCACCGGCTGAGCACCCTGCAACGGCCCCGCTCGCGCGGGGTGCCGTTCTCGTTCGTCCGGGTCGACCGGGCCGGCAACATGTCCAAGCGCCAGTCGGCGACCGGGTTCCCGTTCTCCCGTACCGGCGGCACCTGCCCACTGTGGAACGTCTACGAGGCGTTCGGCTCGCCGGGCCGGGTGGTCACCCAGGTCGCCGCGATGCCCGACGGCCAGCGCTACCTGTGGATCGCCCGGACCGTCATCCGGCACCACGGCGGATACGGTCAACCCGGCAAGGTGTACGCGATCGGCCTGGGCTGCGAGACCCGTCACGCCGGTCGGCTGGTCTACTCGGCCGGGATGGACCTGCACGCCGCCGACGCCGCCACCCCGATCGGCCCCGGCTGCAAGACCTGCGAACGGATGACCTGCCCGCAGCGGGCCGCGCCGCCGATCAGCCGGCGGCTCGACGTCGACGAGAACCGCAGCACCTTCATCCCGTACCCGCTGCGGGACTGATCCGGACCTGCTGCGGGGGCCGACCCGTGATGTTGCGGGACCGGGCGGCGATGCCACGCCGCCCGGTCCCGCAGCGGACACGGCGCAGATTCAGGAGACCCCGACCCGCTGCCACTGCTGGTTGCCGCCGGTGCCGCAGGTGTACTGGATCACCCGGGCGCTGTCGGCGGTGGAGTATCCGGCGACGTCGAGACACTTGCCGCTGTGCCGGGCCACGATCCGCTGGTGGCCGGAGCCGGCGTCGACCCGCTGCCACTGCTGGTCGGTGCGGCCCGGCTGGCAGGCGTACTGGGCGACGGCGGCGTGGTCGGCGGTGGAGCCGTTCGACACGGTCAGGCAGCGGTCGCTGTGTCGGGCCACCAGCTGGTGGTAGCCGTTACCCAGGTCACGTAGTTGCCAGTGCTGGTTGCCGCCGTTGTGGCAGCCGTACTGGGCGACGCCGGCGCCGTCCGCAGTGGACTCGTTGAGCACGTCGAGGCACTTGCCGCTGTGCCGGGCCCGCAGCGTCTCGTAGGCGTACCCGCCGCCGACGCCGGTGACCTGCCCGGTCGCGGTGTCGATGCTGATCTGTGGATGCCAGCTCATGCTCAGCGACGTGTTCGACGGGAAGGTCAGCGGTAGCCAGACGTAGCGGGACTCGTTGACCCGGCCGCCCCAGGCGCTGGCCCAGCGGTCACCGAGGTACAGGTACGAGGTGGTGGCGGTGCCCTGCACCGGCAGGACGTAGGCCGGCTGCGAGCCGTAGGTGATGCTGTCACCGAACGTGGTCGGGGCGGTCCAGGTGCCGGTGATGCTGTCGGCGGTGGCGTACCGGGCCTGGTTGGGCTGCCAGCCGGTGGCGCCCGAGGTGACCAGGAAGTAGACGCCGTTACGGTTGAACATGGCCGGCGCCTCCCGGTAGTTGCCGGGCCACAGCGTCTGGACCAGGGCGGCGACGCCGGTGTAGTCGGGGGTCAGCCGGTAGATGTTCAGGTCCGCGTTGACCCGGGTCGAGGAGATCAGGTACGCGGTGCCGTCGTCGTCGCGAAAGACGGTCATGTCCCGCGAGTCGTAGCCGAGCGGCCGGAAACTGCCCAGGTACGTGTAGTCGCCGTCGACGGTGTCCGAGGTGGCCACCGCCACCCGGGCCTGGCCGTAGTCGACGCCGTTCTCCCAGTGCATCCAGAGCACGTACTTGCCGGTGGCCGGATTGTAGAGGACCTTGGGACGTTCGATGTTGGCGACGGCGAGCTCCGGGCTGCTGGACTGCCGCAGCACGTGGTTGCGCAACTCCCAGGTGCGCAGGTCGGTTGACCGGTAGACGGAGACGTACCGGAAGGTGTGGTCGTCGTGGCGGTTCTCACCGAACCAGTAGTAGTACCCGCCCACCTTGATCATGCCGCCGCCGTGGGCGTGGACGCCGGCGCCGGTGGTGTCGGTGAACTGGGTGGCATTGGTGACGGTGACCGGTGCGGCGGCGGCCGGTGCGGCGGCGAGCGCGAGCGCGGCGACCAGCATGGGCGGGACGGACAGGGCGGCGCAGGCGGTGCGGACCAGGCGCCGCCGCCAACGGCGGGGGTGTTCCCCGGGGCGGGGTGCGGCAGGCATCGGCTGCCTCCTTCGGGGTGGCCGGATGTGGCGTCGCGGACGTACGGCACCACGTGTGTCGATCCAGACTAGGCGTAAAAGCGACATGAATCGATGGAATGGCTCGCCGGTCACCTGTGGATCGTCGTACGGTCGTACCGACCGCCGACCGCCGACCGCCGACACTTGATTCTCGACTCTCAACCTCGACCATGATCCTGACAGGAGCATCCGGTGTCCGACGCCCCGAAGACCGCGACCACGGCCGAGCCACTGCACCCGCTACTCGCCGACCGGTGGAGCCCGCGTGCCTTCGACCCCGAGCACCGGCTCACCGACCGGCAGCTGACCGCGCTGCTGGAAGCCGCCCGCTGGGCACCCAGCTGCGGAAACAGCCAACCCTGGCGGTTCGGCGTGGTCCGCCGTGGCGACGCCGCCCACGTCAGCCTGCTCGCCGCGCTCGACCCGGGAAACCGGGTTTGGGCGCACGCCGCCGCCGCGTTGATCGTGGTGGCCGCGCAGACCGTCGCCGACAGTGGCGCGAGTCGCCCGTGGGCCGCCTACGACACCGGACAGGCGGTCGCGCACCTGTCGATCCAGGCCCAGCACGAAGGGCTCGCCGTGCACCAGCTCGGCGGCTTCGACGCCGAACGGGTCGCCGCGCTGCTGCCCACGGCGGCGCTCACCCCGCTGGTCGTCGTCGCGGTCGGCCGCCGGGCGGCGACCATCGAGCTCGACGAGCCGCTCGCCGCGAGAGAACGCGCCGCCCGGCACCGGCTGCCCGTCGCCGATCTGCTGTTGCCGGTACGCCCGGTGTCGGTGCCCGACCCGGCGTAACCGTCACCCTGGTTGACCTGGGTGGCTAGCATTTCGCGGGACCGGCGCGCCGAGCTGGCCGAGCCGGGCGCCGACTGAGTTCTGCGGAAGGGGAACCGTGTCACGGGTCCAACAAGGTATACGCAACGCCGCCTATGCGATAGCCGAAGGTAACGATCCTCGCCAGATGGCCATGGCCGAACTGCGCCGCCGTGGCGGTGCCATGACCGGTGGGGCCGGTGGGGCCGGCGGGGGTCAGCCGGCCGAGGACGGAATGGATCCGGTCGACTTCCCGGCGGCTCGCGACCTCGGCGGCAGCATCGACACCGTGATGGAGCAGCGCCGGGTGCCGCTGGACGACGCCGGCGAGGTGCTCAACCGCAGTGAGCAGCGGCGCGGCGAGGGCGGGGCGGCGCACGTCATCTGCCCGATGGTGATTCCGCGCGGTCGTTCGCTGGTCTCCATGCTGCCGGTGTCGCTGCTGCTGGTGCTCGGCGTGCTCGGCTCCGCGGTCGTCTCGATCGCCGGCGGCAACCTGTTGCTCAACCCGCTGTTCGGTGTCCACTACTGGGTGCTGTCGTTGTTCGCCGTCGGTTTCGTCTGGTGGCGCCAGGGCATGGTGATGGTGCCGGACGGCTGCGCCGCGTTGATCACCCGGTTCGGCAAGCTGGAGCAGGTCGTCGGCCCCGGCCGGGTGATCCTGCTGAACCCGTGGAAGCGGGTG
Organism: Micromonospora sp. LOL_021; assembly: GCF_048060215.1. Classification (NCBI taxonomy): domain Bacteria; kingdom Bacillati; phylum Actinomycetota; class Actinomycetes; order Micromonosporales; family Micromonosporaceae; genus Micromonospora; species Micromonospora sp. LOL_021. Next base: position 141,719 of record NZ_JBHMIN010000008.1, read on the forward strand.
TCGTACATCGTCAACACCACCCGCGAGTACCCGTTCAATGCACCGGTGCGTGAGGCCCCGACCAAGGGCGGCGTGAAGGCGTCCATCGACCTGTTCATCCAGTTCCGGATCAGTGACCCGGTGGAGTTCGTCTACACCCTCGGCGCGGTCCGCGGCTTCGAGGAGAAGCTCAGCAACGCGGTCAGCGAGACCATCCGCAGCCTGATCTACGAACAGCAGGCCGCCGACATCTACAACATGGTCGGCGAGGACACCGGTCGCCTGCTGGAGCAGCTCAACCAGCAGTTCCTCCCGGCGGTCGAGCTGACCAACGCCAACATCACCCACGCCGAGCCGTCCGACCGGGAGTACCGGATGGACCTCGCCGCGCCCGAGATGGTGCGGGTCGCCAAGGACGCCTACACCCACCAGTACGCGTTGCAGCTGCGCAAGGAGCAGGACGAGGGCGACCTGACCAAGGAGCTGGCCACCCTGCACGAGACCCTCTCCGGCATCCAGGCCGAGATCGCCCAGTACCAGGCGCAGATGGACACCGCGGTCGAGCGGGAGACCAACCGTGCCGAGGCGCTCGCCCGCCAGCGGTACGTGCTGGCCGAGTCCGAGGCACGGGCCAACGCCGCCCTGCTGGAGGCGCAGGCCCTGGACATCCGGGCGGTCACCGCCGCCGAAGCACCGGAGATCCTCGACTACCGCTACCAGCGGGAGGTGCTCGACACCCTGGAGGAGGTCGCCGACCACCTGCCCCGGCTGGTGCGCATCGGTGGCTCCACCGACCCGGACGGCGCGGTGGGCGTGGACCTGCTGAAACTGGCCCGCGAACTGGTCGGCGAACGAGGTGCCGAGCTGTTCAGCGAGACCGACATGGCCGCGATGCGTACCCGGCTGACCGAGGTCGCCGCCCGGATCGCCGAACGTGAGCCGGAGATCGCCGCGCTGCGTGCGGCCGACCAACCGACAGTGCCGGGCACCGACGCCGGCGTTTCCCTGGCTCCCGGTGCGCCTGAGCCGACCGACGACGACCCGGAGGCACAGCGGTGATGAGCAAACTCAGTGGCGGCAGGTCGGTCATCTCCGAGGCGGTGGCGCCGTGGAGCGAGCTCGCCCAGCTGCTGCGCGGCGGTGACGCGGGCAGCCTCGTACCGGTGGTGATTCCCAAGCACCGGCGCCGGCTCGGCTGGATGGTGCCGCTCTGGCTCGGTCTGCTCGCCCTGCTGTCCGGCGTGATGTTCACCCTGAACGGTGCCGACGGGCTGGTCGGTGCCGCGTACGGCGCCCTCGCCACAGCCAGCTATCTCGCCGGCGTGGCGCTGCTGCTGCTCGGCGCGCTCTGGTGGTGGCGGTCGTCCATCGTGGAGATCGAACAGGGCACTCATGGGGTGCTGACCCGTTACGGGGCGGTCGTGCGCACTCTGGAACCGGGCCGGCACTACCTGTGGCATCCGTGGTCGCGGGTCGACTTCGTCGTCGACGTGGCCACCGAGATCCCGTACTCGGCACCGGTGATGGCCTGCCCGACCCGGGAGAACGTGCCGCTGCGCTCCATCGAGTTCTTCATGAAGTTGCGGATCACCGACGCGGTGCTGTTCGTCCGGGCCATCGGCGCCGGTAACTTCGACCTGGTGCTGTCCAGCGCCGTGCAGGACGCGATCCGGCAGCGGGCCCGCCAGGTGCAGACCGAGCGGGCGTACGACCTGCGCGGCTCCGACGTCGCCGACATGCAGGAACTGCTCAACCGGCAGTTGTCCCGCTACGGGGTGCGGATCACCGGCTGCAACATCCCCGACGTGCAGCTGCCCGCCCAGTACCAGCAGCACCTGGCCACCCGGGAGCGGGTCGCCAAGGAGCACGCCGCGTACGAGCAGGAGTGGGGGCTGACCCGCAAGCGGCGCATCGACAGCCTGCAGATGGACATCGAGCGGGCCAAGAAAGTGCGCGACGCCCGGTTCGTCGAGGTCAAGGCGGCCCTGAACAAGGCCCGTGAGCAGGTCGCGCAGCTGTTGGAGGAGCAGGAGACCAACGCGCAGCGGGTCCGGTTCGAGATCGAGACCCGGGGCCGCAGTGGGCTGATCGCCGCCGAGAACGAGGCCAAGGCGCAACGTCGGTTGGCCCAGGCGTACCGGGACAACCGGGCGGTCCTGCAGTACGAGCTGGCGCTGCGCCGGCTGGAGGTGGGCGCTGCGCTCGCCGGCAAGGCCCCGCAGCCGGTGGTGGTCCGCACCGACGGTACCGGCGGCGGCGACGCCTCGGCACTGTCCACCCTGCTCACCGCGCAGTTGCTGCCGCGTACCGTCGCATTGCCGGCCCGCGGTGCCGCCGCGAGCGCAGACGACGCCGACTGATCGACGCGACCGAGGTCCGACCCCGGTCCGGGTACGGTGCATCCACCGCACACCGGACCGGGGAGGACGACATGACAGTGGACGGATGGGTCGACGGCGGGTTCAGCAACCCGGTGCTGCCCGGTTTCCACCCGGACCCGAGTGTCTGCCGGGTCGGCGACGACTACTACCTCGCCTGCTCCAGCTTCGAGTACTTCCCCGGCGTACCGATCTTCCACAGCCGTGACCTGGTCAACTGGACCCAGATCGGCAACGTGCTGGACCGCCCCGAGCAGCTGACCATCCCCGCGTCGGCCCCGTCGTCCGGCGGGGTGTACGCACCCACCCTGCGCCACCATGACGGCCGGTTCTGGCTGATCACCACCAACGTGGCGGCCGGCGGCGGCAACGTGCTGGTCACCGCCGCCGACCCGGCCGGTCCGTGGTCCGACCCGGTGCGACTGGCCGACGTGGCCGGCATCGACCCCGACCTGACCTGGGACGACGACGGCAACTGCTGGTGCACGACCGCTGGCGTCGGGCAGGTCCGCATCGACCCACGGACCGGTGCCGCGCTCGGGCCGACCCGCCGGCTCTGGTCCGGCACCCCGGGGGCCCAGGCACCGGAGGCCCCGCACCTGTACCGGATCGGTGCCTACTGGTATTTGCTGATCGCCGAGGGCGGCACCGAACGCGGCCACGGCATCTCCGTCGCCCGGGGCCCGGCACCGGACGGCCCGTTCGAGCCGTGCCCGGCGAACCCGATCCTCACCCACCGCGGCACCGACCTGCCGATCCAGAACACCGGCCACGGCGACCTCATCCAGGCACCGGACGGCTCCTGGTGGCTGGTGCTGCTCGGGGTCCGGCCACGCGGCGGCACCCCCGGCTGGCACGTGCTCGGCCGGGAGACGTTCCTCGCCCCGGTCGACTGGATCGACGACTGGCCGGTCGTCGGCGCGCTCACCGAGCGGATGACCGCGCCGGGCTGGCCGGCGGCGCCGGTGACGCCACCACCGACCCGGGACGATTTCGACGCGGAGCGGCTGCACCCACGGTGGCTGTCGGTGCGGTCCCGGCCCGCCGACGCCTGGTCGACGAGCCGGCCGCCGGGCTGGCTGACCCTGCACGCGCGCGGCGCGTCGCTCGACGACGCCGACGTCACCTTCGTCGGCCGCCGCCAGGAGCACCTGTCCTGCCGGGTACGGGCCCTGATCGACCCGGGTGCCGGCCGGGGCGGCCTGGCGGTGCGGATGGACGAGAACCACCACTACACGGTCGAGGCCGGCGGCGGCGAGGTGCACGTCGCGGCCCGGATCGGCCCGCTGCGGCCGGTGCTGGACGCCCGACCGGTGCCGCCCGGGCCGGTGGTGCTGCGGGTCGACGCCGTCCCGTCGCCGACGTGGCATCCCCGGCAGGGGCCGGACGTGGTTCGGCTCGGCTTCGAAGACGCCGACGGTGAGTTCACCGTCCTGGCCGAGCTCGACGGCCGTTACCTGTCGACCGAGGTCGTCGGAGGCTTCACCGGCCGGGTGATCGGCATGTACGCCGCCACCGGCACGGTCCGCTTCGACTGGTTCGACTACCTCCCGGACCAGGGCTGCCAGGTGTGACGGCTACCGCCATCGTCGCTGGTCACCGCCGGGGCGGCAGGTGTGACCGGCGTCCTTGGTGCCGATGATCACCGGTGGCTAGCGTGGCCGGATGGTCTCACCCGGCACGGTCAGCGCCGACAGCCCGGCCGGTGTCCCACGGCCGCAGATCCCGCTGCTGCTCGGCGCGGTCTTCCTGGTCTTCCTCGGTCAGATGTCGATGAACCCGATCATCGCCCCGTTGGCCCGCGAGATCGGCCTCGCCGAGTGGCAGGTCGGGGTGACCATCAGTATCTCCGCGTTGATGGTGGTGGTCACCAGTCAACTGTGGGGGCGCCGGTCCCAGTCGTGGGGCCGCAAGCCGGTGCTGGTCGCCGCGTTCGCCCTGGCCACCCTGACGATGGCGCTGTTCGCCCTGCTCGCCGACCTCGGCATGCGGGGCGTCGTCACCGGCACCACGCTGTTCCTGCTGTTCGTGGTGTTCCGGGGCGTCGGGTTCGGCGCCGCGATGGCCGCTGTGCCGCCGACCGCGCAGGCGTACATCGCCGACGTCACCGAGGACCAGTCCGCCCGGGTCAGAGGGATGGCCGGGATCGGGGCGGCGCAGGGCGGGGCGATGGTCGCCGGTGCGCTGGTCGGCGGGCTGCTCGCCGGGTTCGGGCTGATGGCTCCGCTGGTGGTGGTGCCGGTGCTGCTGGCCGCCGGGCTGGTCGTCGTCGCGGTGCGGCTACGCCGGGAGCACCGTACCGAGCTGATCGAGGAGCCGGTACGGGTCAGCGCGTGGGACGCCCGGGTGTGGCCGTACCTGCTCGCCGGGTTCGGCATGTTCACCGCGCTCGGCTTCGTCCAGGTGGTCAGCGGGTTCCTCGTCCAGGACCGGTTCGGGCTGGACGCGGAGGCCACCGGGCTGATCACCGGTGCGGCGCTGCTCGCCGCCGGTGTGGGAATGGCGTTCGCGCAGACCGTCGTGGTGCCGCGCAGCGGCTGGCGGCCGGCGAAGCTGCTGCGGGTCGGCGGGGCCGTCGGACTGGTCGGGTTCGTTCTGCTGGTGCCCGACACGCACATCGCGTTCCTGGTGGCCGCGATGGCCATGATCGGACTGGGCCTCGGTATCGCGATGCCCGGCTACGTCGCCGGTCCGACGTTGGCGGTCCGCCGCGACGAGCAGGGCGGGCTGGCCGGGGTGATCGGTGCCACCAACGGGCTCACCTTCGTGCTCGCGCCGACCGCCAGCACAGCGCTGTACGCCGTCTGGGCCCCGCTGCCGGTGCTGATCGGTGCTGTCGTGATGGCGTGTGTCACGGCCTTCGTCCTGATCCATCCCACGTTCCGCTGATGCGTCGCGGGCCTCGAGGATGCCCAAGGGATCAGCGCGGTCATCGTTGCGCGGCCCTGTCCCCGCGTCGACGAGCAGGTCCCTCAGGTCGACCCGGCCGGGCAGCAGACTCCCGGCTGTTGACGTGATGACATCTATCAATATGATGTGTGGAAAGCGCTTTCACGCACCTCACCGCAGGCCACCGAGGTTCAGGAGGTGACTCGGCCGACCGGCCGCACCGGCCGGTCGGCGGATGCCAACTGCTGTCTCATCGTCGAACCTCACCCACCAGTGGTCCCGGTCGTCAGTGGGCGTGCTGCCTGCCGGTAACCGCTGGATCGACCACCAGGAGAATCCATGACTCGACACCTCCGACGGCCGGCGTGGCCGGTGGCGGCCGTGGCCACCGTGGCTTTCACCGCGGGGATGACCGCGGTGACCACCCTGTCGGCCAGCGCCGCCAGCGGCTGCCAGGTCACGTACACCGTCGCTGCGCAATGGCCGGGTGGCTTCGGTGCCAACCTCGCCGTTACCAACCACGGTGCGCCGATCAACGGCTGGACGCTGAGTTGGACTTTCGCTGCCGGCCAGGCAATCACCCAGTCCTGGGGATTCACTGCCGACCCGGCCAGTGGCACCGTCGTCCTGCGAAATGTCAGCTACAACGCGTCGATCCCTACCGGCGGCACTGTGACCGGGGGATTCAACGGCACCTGGAACAACTCGTCGAACCCAGTGCCGACGACCTTCACTCTCAACGGCACGGTCTGCAACGGACCCGTTCCCACCAGCCCGCCACCGACCACCGCGCCGCCACCGACGACTGCGCCACCGACGACAGCGCCGCCACCGACGACTGCGCCACCGACGACTGCGCCGCCACCGACGACTGCGCCACCTGTCAACACGCTTATCGTCGCGACCAACGGAAACGACGCGAATCCTGGCACACTCGGGGCTCCACTGGCGACCCTGGCTCGGGCGGTGACCCTGGCTTCCCCCGGCACGACGATCGCCATGCGGGGCGGCACCTACCAGTTCAGCACCAACGTGCGGATCATGAAGGACGGCACATCAGCCAACCCGTACACGATCACCAGCTACAACCGGGAGCGGGTGGTTCTCGACGGGGAGAACCTGCCGCACACCCCGGCTCCGGTCGGTGGCAGCATTCCAAATCTCGAACGCGGCGTGCTGCACATCGAGGCCGACTACTGGCGGGTGCGTGACCTGGAGATCGCGCACGGCCCGTACGCCATCTTCTGCCGCGACTGCAGCAACAACGTCTTCGAACGCCTCGTCACCCGCGACAATTACGAGTCCGGCCTGCAGATCCAGGGCGCGGCCAGCAACAACCAGGTGATCAACCTCGACTCGTACGGCAACCGGGATCCACGCAAGAACGGTGAGAGCGCCGACGGCCTGGCCATCAAGGAGGGCTCCGGCAACGGCAACGTGGTACGCGGAGCCCGGCTGTGGAACAACTCCGACGACGGTTTCGACGCCTGGGAGTTCGCCTCTCCGATCCTCGTCGAGGACTCTGCGGCCTGGGGTAACGGCTTCAACCGGTGGGGTCTGCCCAACTACACCGGCGACGGCAACGGGTTCAAGATGGGCGGCGGTGACCCCGACCCGGCCGCGAACCACACCATCCGTAACAGCTTCTCGTTCAGTAACGCGGTGAGCGGGTTCATCGACAACGGCAACCCGGGCACCATCACGGTGGACCGCACCACGGCCTGGAACAACGGCGACAGCGGGTACAAGTTCGCGAACTCGACCTCGCGGTTGACCGCGAACCTCGCGGTCAGCAACGGGGCGGGGGTGTCGCTGGGCAACTCCACGGCGACCGGGAACTCGTGGAACATCAAGAGTTCCTGGAGCAACTCGGATCTGCTCAGCACGGACCCTTCGGTGTTGACCGGCCCGCGCGATGCGGACGGCGACATCCGGAGCTCCGCCTTTCTGCAACCACGCAGTTACCCGAACCTCGGGGCACGTAGCTGACAGACAGCTCGGGAAACCAACATTTCATAGCAAATGCACCAAATCACCGTACGCCCGGCGGGTCCTGCACCCGCCGGGCGTACGGCATGTTGTCGTCGACGGGTTGACGATATATCGTCAGTCTATCGACAAAGCATCGTTGGAGGCAGCCATGAAGTTCCACCACCGGTTCCACGGCGGACCGCAGGCATGGATGCGGGGCGGATTCGGATTCCCGCCGTTCGGTCCCGGTCCCGGCCCCGGCTTTGGTCCCGGCTCCGGCGCCGGGCCGGGGGACGGCCGGCGGCGCCACTGTCCGGCGGGCGGCCGGCGCTGGGCCGGCCGG
>NZ_JBHMIN010000009.1:0-145722 GCF_048060215.1 Micromonospora sp. LOL_021
CCGCAGGACGCATCCGGGAGTGGGTGGAGCTGTTCGATCCGGCCGGGGTGCTGGAGTTCCCCTATCCGCCGCCGGGCGTGCCGTCCCGGTTCGCCGGGCACCACGAACTGTACGAGCACATGAAGGACTTCCCGAAGCAGTTCGACGTCCACTTCTCCGGCCTCACCTTCCACGAGACGACCGATCCCGAACTGGTGATCGCCGAGTTCGTGGGCGAGGGCAGGGGCGTGGTCACCAGGCGACCGTTCCACCAGGTCTACATCTCCGTGGTCCGCTTCCGAGACGGCCGCATCGTCCACTTCCGCGACTTCTGGAACCCGCTGGCGACGATCCGTGCCGCCGCCACGGTCGGCCACGTGTGGCGTGGTCTCGTCAATCTGATGCGTCCGGCATCCAATCGAGGGCCAGCTTGACCTCGCGCCCCACCGTAATCGGGTTGTCCGCCACCACGGTGCTGCGTAGGTTCCTTGGTTGTGTCACTCCTTGGCAAGATCACCGGCCCGGTGTACCCGTGAGCGGCCGTCTTCGCCAGATCGCGCGCCAGACGGTGACGATCACGGAATCGGGCCGCTACCGCAACGACATCGGTGACGAGGTCGTCATCGCTGACGCGGTCCGCGCCGCAGTCGCCGGGACCCGGCATTACCTACCCGATGAGACGATCACCCTCGCGTACGGCCAAGCGGGTACCTGCACAGTGGAGGTGACGGACGAATCGACGCTGCTCGCGGCACGCCGCCTCGGCCCCGGCGCGGCGGCTCTGGTGTTCGCCTCGGCCAGGAATCCCGGCGGCGGGTTCCTCAACGGCGCCCAAGCGCAGGAGGAGAGCATCGCCCGCTCCTCAGCCCTCTACGCATGTCTGCGGGCCGCACCCGACTTCTACGCCTTCCACCGCGCCCAACAGGACCTGCGCTACAGCGACCGGATCGTCTACTCCCCCGACGTGCCGGTGTTCCGCGACGACAACGGCAACCTGCTCGACCAGCCGTACACCACCTCGCTGCTGACCGCAGCCGCGCCGAACCTCGGCGCGATCGTACGCAACCAGCCGGACCACACCGGTGACGTGCCAGCAGTCCTCGCCCGGCGGGCACGGCGGATCCTCGAGGTCGCCGCCACGCACGGGCATCGCGGCCTCGTGCTCGGAGCGTGGGGGTGCGGGGTGTTCCGCAACGATGCCGCGATCGTGGCCGACGCGCTCGCCCGAGTCTTGGACGCGGTCGCTCACTTCGACCACGTCGTCTTCGTCATCCGCGACAACCTGCCCGGAACGCCGGTCCACGCGGCGTTCGCCCAACGTTTCAGCCTCACCACCGACGAACGGACCAGCGGCCACCCTCGTGGCTGACCACCGCCCGGTACGCCGGACACCACCGGCAATCCGCTTCCAGTTCCAGCTACACCCGCTGGACCAGGTGCACCCCTGGGGTCGGGACAAACAGACGCTGCACTGGTTCGGACTCACCGACGGCTGGTACTGGCTCGACCCCAACGGACGTCAGCTGCTGCGCTACTCAGCCGAGACGGCTCGCCGTCGGCGACGACGACATCGCCTTCGCCGGCCCGGTACGCGGGCATACAGCTTTCGGCATGCAGCAGTTCACCGATGTGGTGCGTGATCTGGATCGCCACCCGATGGCCGCCATGAACGTAGCGGCTGTTGGTTGCCGTCTGCTCATGGTGAGACGCCGGGCTGGTGCCGGCGTCTCACGGGTCGCGGCGGATTCGTTTTGTGGTCAGGCCGGGAGCAGGCTGATCAGATCCGGTACTCCGTACCGAGTCGGAGGTTGATGTCCAGGCCGGCGTGGGTGTAGTAGTTCAAAATGCTGAACAGGGCGAAGACCAGTCCGCTGCCGAACCAGAGCCACCGCGCGGCGGTGAGCAGCCAGCCCGGACGCAGGCGGCTCAGCGGCGCCAGGATGGCACCGAGGCCGGCAGCCAGGTAGAGCAGCACGAAGAAGGTGTTCTCCACAAGTGGATAGCCGTTGAGCAGCCCGGTGATGGGTTCGGCGGCCGGCGCGCCGCCGACGATCTCGAACCGTGCGATGGCGGCGGCACAGGCGATCAGGACGCCGCCGAGTCCGATGACGACCACGGCGACCGGGGTGAGGTCCACCTGTTGCAGACCGGCGAGGTCGCCACGCAGGTGCCAGAGGTAGACCGCCGCGGCGAGCAGCAGGACGCCCAGGATCAGGCACGGCTCGCCGAAGATGAAGTTGAGCGGCGGGTTGACGGTCAACGGCCAAGTGGTCGCCATCAGCGCGCCCAGCGGCGCGAGGACCAGTCCGAGCGCGCCGAATACCACCGCCCACAGCCGCGGGTCGAAGGTGCCACCGGCTGGTGCCACCGCCACCGGCCGGTCCTGCGCTGGACCCGGATCCGTGTTGTCGAAAGCCGGCAGGGCGGCTGCGGCGGCCCGCCGAAGCAGTAGCGACACCAGGATCAATGCCAGCCCGGCGACCACTCCCATGGACGTGTTGTAGAGAATCACGTGCCCTCCCTCATGTGGTGTCGACCCTTGCCGGGGATCGGTGCCTCGTCGGCATCCGCCCGTCACCATGACCGCGGCCGCCGCTGCCTGGGCAGCGGCACTGCGCGGTCGGATCCGCCCGGTCGTCCGCGACCGCGACGGCGAGCGATTCCGTGCCGCCCGCGCGACCGTCGCCGGCTGTCGGCGTGTCGCGGTCCGGGAGTCGCTCGTCGAGTTCGGGAATCTGGCCCCAGGAGGCACCGGCTGGAGCGGATCCGCGTGGCGATTCATCCGTGACCACAATGGTCGCCGGTCCGCGTCGCATCCAACCAATGGTCAGCTGAGCTGTAACCACATAGCCACTTTACGTAGCATCAACCTGCTTACGCCAGGGCTTTGACCGGGCCAACTTGATCATCCACAGTGAGATTTGCTGGAACGCCAGGTGATCTGCCGGCGACTCGACGTCGGGACAGACAGCACCGACGACATTGGACGCGCTGCCTCGCCATGGACCGCCTACCGACCGACCGCCGACCCGCCCTCGCCAGGGACGAAGCATGCTGTCTTATCAGTACAGCCCACACCAGACGGCAAGGAGACCGCCAGGCGACTTCGAGCGATGATCACTACCGACTCCGCGCTTCTGGCCGCCACTGCGACGGCCGCCACTGCGACGGCCGTCGCCGTCGGCCAGATCCAGTCCCCGGCAGCCTGGGACCTGGCCGGCCACAGTTGGTCCAACTGATGCCAGCCGCCGCTTCCGCGCCTTACCGGTCCCCGGTCCAGGCCGCTTCGAGGATGGCGGTCAGGCTCGCGGTGTCGGTCGGGCCCGGATGGTTCTGGATCAGACGGGTGACGCCACTGGCCATCTCCGCGAAGCGCGGCAGGTCGGCACGGGCCACGCCGATGTCCGCCAAGGTGGGTGGGATGCCGATGTCGGCAAGGAGCCCGTTGAGCCAGGTGAGGAACGCATCTGCGGCCTCGGCCTCCGAGGCGTCGGTCACGTCGAGCCCGCAAACCCCGGCGAGGATGGCCAGCCGGTCTCCGATGGCATTCCTGGCCGCCGCCAGCGCGTAGGGCAGCAGCAGTCCGACGCCCAGGCCGTGCGGCGTGTGGGTGGCTGCGCCGATGGGGTACTGGAGGGCATGCGGGGCCGCGTTGCCTGCGTGGGAAAACGCGAGCCCGGCTAGCACTGACCCGTAGGACATGTCCGCGCGCGCGTCCTTGTCGCCTCCGTCCCGGACAGCACGACGCAGGCTACGGGCGATCCGCTCCGCGGCCAGGAGCGCGTAGTGGTCGGTGACCGGATTGCGACCGAGGAACACCTGCTCGACCGGGTCGCGCGGTCCGTGGGCCCGGGGTCGCGCGGTGTAGCTCTCCACGGCGTGACAGAACGCGTCGATGCCCGAGTGGGCGGTGACGGTCGCCGGGCAGGTGTAGGTGAGTTCGGGGTCGACGATGGCGAAGTCGGGCACGATGTGGACGCTGGAGACGCCTACTTTCAGCTCGCGGTCCGGGTCGGTCAACACCGAGACCGGTGTGAGCTCGGAGCCGGTGCCTGATGTCGTCGGGACCGCGACGAGCGGAATCGTCGGCCCCGGTACCTTCGACTCGCCGTAGAAGTCGCGCGGGCTCCCGCCGTGGCGCCGGATGACGCCGACGATCTTGGCGAGGTCGATCACCGTGCCTCCCCCGATGGCGAGGATCACGTCGGCGTCCACCTCTGCGGCGACCGATACGGCCAGGGCGACATCGGCGAGTGGCACGTCTGACGTCGCGTCGGCGAACACCTCGACGATCTCGACCTTTTCCCGCACGGCGGCCACGATCTCGGCCACGCCCGGCTGCCACAAAAGTATCCGGTCGGTCACGACGAGGACGCGCGAGCCGCTCTCGGCGACCACTCGTGGGATGTTCTGCGCGACCCCTTCGCCCACTATCAGCTGGCGTGGTCCGCGGACGGTCTCAAGCATGTCGGTGCCTCTCCGAACGTCGGCGGCGATGTGCGAGGCGGGACGTCCAGGTCATCTGTGCGACCGGGACGGTGCCGGCATGGTTGGCCGCCCGATGCGCCCGTAGCAGCGAGTCGGTCACGGTAGGTCGATCGCCGCGTAGGTGAGGTCGAGGTACTCGAGGATGCCCTCGTGCGACCCCTCCCTGCCGATCCCGGACTGCTTCACGCCTCCGAACGGAGCTGACGGGTCCGAAATCAGCCCACGGTTGATGCCGAGCATCCCCGTCTCCAGCCCTTCGGTGAACCGCAGCGCCCGCTGCAGGTCGCGGGTGAAGACGTATCCGACCAGGCCGTGCTCGGTGTCGTTGGCCTTCGCCATCACCTCGTCATCGGACGTGAACGGGATGATCGGCGCCACCGGGCCGAAGATCTCCGCCTCCAGCATCCGCGCTTCTTCGGGCACGTCGACGAGGACCGTCGGCGGGTAGAAGTGGCCCGGCCCGGCCGGCCGTTCGCCGCCCACCACGACCCGGGCACCGCGATCGACCGCGTCGGCGACCAGCTCGTCGATCTTGATGACCGAGGCTTCGTCGATCAACGGCCCGACGTCCACGCCGTCGTCGAGGCCGTGGCCCACCGAAAGGGCACCCATCCGCTCGGCAAAGCGCTCCGTGAACTCCTCGCGCACCGGCTCCTCGACGTAGATCCGGTTGGCCGCGATGCAGGACTCCCCGATGTTGCGCATCTTGGCCACCATGGCCCCGTCGAGCGCGACGTCCAGATCCGCGTCGGCGCACACGATCAGGGCCGCGTTGCCGCCCAGTTCCATGGAGGTGCGCAGCACGTTGTCCGCCGCCTGTCGGAGCAGCACACGCCCGACCTCCGTCGACCCGGTGAACGAAAGCTTGCGGGTCCGACGGTCGGCCAGCAGTGCGGAGACCACATCGCCGGCACGCTTGGTCGTCACCACGTTGACGACGCCCGGGGGAACGCCGACCTCCTCCATGATCCGGGCCAGCAACAGCATGGTGAGTGGCGTCTGAGCTGCCGGCTTGGTGATCGTCGTGCAGCCCGCTGCCAGCGCGGGAGCGATCTTGCGGGCGCCCATGGCCAACGGAAAGTTCCAGGGCGTCACGAAGACGCACGGCCCGACCGGCTTCGGCACGGTGAGGATGCGATATCCACCTGCGGGAGCCGTGCTGTAGCGCCCCTCGACGCGCACCGCCTCCTCGGCGAACCAGCGGAAGAACTCGGCGCCGTAGGCCACCTCGGCCCGAGCCTCGGCGAGCGGCTTGCCCATCTCGAGGGTGATCAGCCGGGCGACCTCCTCGGATCGTTCGATCAGTGCCCGGTACGTCGCGGTCAGCAACTCCGACCGTTTGCGCGGCGGGGTCGTCGCCCACCGCGCCATCGCCTTGCCGGCCGCGTCCAGAGCGGCGAGCCCGTCGACGACGCCGGCGTCCGCCACCCCGGCGATGGTCTTGCCGGTGGCCGGGTCCTCGACGGCGAAGGTGGCTCCGCTTGCGGCATCGCGCCAGGCGTCGCCGATCCGCAGTCGCCGGTACTCGGGGGCCAGGACGTTCATCGGGTCACTCATCGCGTTGCCTCCTGCGAGCTTCTGGTGATGTCCAGCGTGACCCCGGCGATCGCGTCCGACACGGCTACCGCCCCGCCTCGGACAGCGACAGCCCGGTGGCCGCGTCGAACAGGTGCGCACGGTCCAGGTCGACCGTGACGAGCAGGCGCTCGCCCGGCGTACCGGTGACGGTGGGTCGTGCCTTGATCTTGAGGATCTTCGTGCCCACTCGGACGTCGACCACCGTGCGGTCACCGAGCGGTTCGAGCCCGTAGACCTCCCCCGGCAACGACGCATCCCCACGCTGCTCGACGGAAAGGTCCTCGGCGCGCAGGCCCAGCAGCAGCGCACGACCGTCCTCGGCCGTGGTCCAGCGGGGCCTCGGCAGCGTCCAGCCGTCCGCACCGACCAGACGATCTCCCTCGGCGCGGCAGGCGAGCAGGCTGATCGGCGGGCTCCCGACGAATCCCGCGACCCACTGGTTGGCTGGCCGCTCGTACACCTCGGTCGGCGTTCCGACCTGTTGCACCTTCCCGTCCTTGAGGACCGCGACATGGTCGGCCATGGACAAGGCCTCGACCTGGTCGTTGGTCACGTAGACGAAGGTCGCGCCGAGGCTGCGGTGGATGCGGGTGAGCTCGGTGCGCATCTCGACGCGGAGCTTGAGGTCGAGGTTCGTCAGCGGCTCGTCCATGAGGAACGCGCGCGGGCGACGGACCAGCGCCCGGGCCAGTGCGACGCGCTGCATCTCACCGCCCGACAACTGCGCGGGCCGACGCTGCAGCAGCCGTTCGATGTGCAGCAGGCTCGACATCTGCTCGACGGCAGCGGCGATCTCACTCGAAGAACAGCGGCGTGCCCGCAGCGGCGAGGCGATGTTCTCGTACGCCGTGTGTCGTGGGTAGAGGGCGTAGCTCTGGAACACCATTGCCAGGTCGCGGGCGGCCGGAGCGTCACCGGTCGCGTCCCTCCCGTCCAGATGCACCGACCCGGCGTCGAGCCTCTCAAGGCCGGCGATCGCTCGCAGGGTCGTCGTCTTACCTGCCCCGGAGGGTCCGAGTACGACGAAGAACGAGCCGTCCGGCACGTCCAGCGTCACCCCGTCCAGGGCCCGGACCTTGCCGAAGGACTTGCACAGCCCGTTCACTGCCACGGTTCCCATCAGGCCACCAGCTCTTCCGTGCTCACGTCGTAGACCGCCGGGGTCCCGCCGATGTGCCGCAGCCCGACCGATGCGTCAGCGGCGAAACGGACAGTCGGTGGCATCCGAACCCGGACGTCACGCTGGCCGCTGTGGTCGACCACGTAGATGATCTCGTCGCCCAGCCACTCCGCCGAGACCACGCGGGCCGGGACCGAACGTTCCGCCCCTGGTTCGGTGACTTCCAGCGCCTCCGGCCGGACGCCTGCAACCAGGCGACGGTCGTGCGGCAGGCCCGGCGGCGGCGGGAGAACCAGTCCGCCCTGACTCCGCAGCTTCCCGTCGACCAGTTCCACCTCGATCAGGTTCATTGGCGGGGAGCCGATGAACGCGGCGCAGAACAGGCTCGCCGGACGGTCGTAGACTTCCAGCGGCGTGCCGATCTGCTCGACGCGGCCCTTGTTGAGGATGGCGATTCGGTGACCGAGCGACATCGCCTCGACCTGATCGTGGGTGACGTAGACCATCGTCGCCCCCAGCTCACCCTGCAGGTGCTTGATCTCCGTACGCATGTCCGCCCTCAGCTCCGCGTCCAGGTTGGTGAGAGGTTCGTCCATGAGGAACGCACGTGGTCGTCGGACCAGGGCGCGAGCGAGCGCGACGCGCTGCTGCTCCCCGCCGGACAGTTGGCGCGGTCGCCGGTCCAGGAGTGGACCGAGCCGCATCAGCCGGGCGGCCTCATCGACCCTTTCACGCACCTCCGGCTTGGGTAGGCCCTCGGCCCGCAGTGGGAACGCCAGGTTGTCGCGGGTTCTCAGATGCGGGTAGAGAGCGTAGAACTGGAACACCATGGCGATGTCGCGCTCGGCGGGTGGCAGGTCGTTGACCAGCGTGTCGCCGATGCGGATGTCGCCCGTCGTCTGCCTCTCCAGGCCGGCTACGGCCCGCAGCGTGGTCGTCTTGCCGCAACCCGACGGACCGAGCATCACGAACAGCTCGCCGTCGCCGATGGACAGGTCCACGTGCTCAACCGCGACCGTCCCGTCCGGGTAGCGCTTGTGCAGCGCGGTCACCTCGATACCCGCCATCAGCGTCGCACCGCCCCGAGCGTCACACCGGCGACGAGGTGCTTACGCACCAGGTACGCGAAGACGAGCACCGGCAGGGCGAACACCACTGAGGCGGCGGCCACGAGACCCCAGTCCACGGTGGTTCCACCGATGAGGCCCGCGATGGCCGGTGGGGCTGTCCGTACGCTGTCGCTGGAGGTGAGGAAGATGGCGAACACGAACTCGTTCCAGGAGAAGATGAGCGCGAAGACCGCCGTCGCGGCGATGCCGGGCACGAGCAGAGGAAGGGTGAATCGCCAGAACGCTTGCAACCGGCTGTAGCCGTCGAGCATGGCGGCGTCCTCGTACTCCGCAGGCACCTCGTCGACGAACCCCTTCATCATCCAGATCGTGAACGGGAGGTTGAACGCGGCGTAGATGAGGATCAGTCCGAGCTTGGTGTCGATGAGTCCGACCTGGCGGTACATCAGGAAAATCGGGACAACGACCACCACGGGCGGCATGAAGCGGGTGGACAGGATGAAGAAGAGTTGGTCTTTCTTGGCTTTCACGGCGAAGCGTGAGTAGGCCCAGGCTGCCGGCACTCCCAGGACGGTCGCCAGCACCGTGGAGACCCCGGCGACGACGATGGAGTTGAGGAACGCGACGGACAAGGATGAGCGACCGCCAGCCGAGCCGACGAACACGTCCTTGAAATGGTCCATGGTGACCGTGAAGCCAAGAAACTTGGCTGGGATCGCGTAAACGTCCCGGTTTTCCTTGATCGACGTCTCGATCATCCACAGCACCGGAAAGAGCATCACGACGGCCAGCGCTGCCAGCAGCGCGACCTCCAGCACCGATCGGCCCCGGCCGCGAAAACGGCGCGCTGGGGGCGGGTTGTCCCGGGCAGGACCTGTGGTCACGGCCTCGTCGACGGAGACGGCCATCAGTCCTCCTTGAGCTTGTTTAGGTAGCGCAGGTAGAGCTGCGTGAGGATGATGACGACGATGACCATGAGGATCCCGTACGCCGAGGCGGTCCCGGTGTTGAAGCCCAGGAACGCGACCTTGTAGACGTGGAACGACAACGTCTCGGTGGAGACACCCGGACCTCCGCTCGTGAGGATGTAGACGAGGTCGAACAGCCGGAAGGCCTCGATGGCCCGAAACAACACGGCGATGAGGAGCAGCGGCCATACCAGCGGAAGAGTGATGTGGCGAAACCGGAACCACTCGGACGCCCGGTCGATCGAGGCGGCCTCGTACAGGTACTTGGGGACCGCCGTAAGGCCGGCAAGTGCGATGAGCATGATGAACGGCGTCCATTGCCAGGTGTCGACCAGGATCAGGGAGAACAATGCGGTTCGCTGCTGGGTCAGCCACTCCACCTGCCCCAGGCCGAGCGAGCCGAGCATGCTGTTGATCACGCCGAACTGCGTGTCGAGCATGAATCGCCAGAACAGCCCGACCACGACCGGCGACAGCATCATCGGAACCAGGAACAGAGTTGTCAGCAGTCCTCGCCCGTGCGTGCGCCGTGAGATCAGGTACGCGATGGCGAAACCGAGCACGGTCTGCAGGGTAACCGCACCGAACACGTAGATCACCGTCGTCAAGGCCCTCTGGTGGACCTGCGAAGAAGTCAGGACGGCGGTGTAGTTCCCGAACCAGATGAAATGGGCGGGGCCCCCACGGGTGGCCGAGTAGTCGGTGAACGACAGGTACAACGCCCACAGCAACGGGAACACCGACATCGCGAGCAACAGCAGCAGGGCGGGGGCAATGAAGGCCACGGCGAGCCTGCGGTCGCTCAGTCGGCTGGACCATCCCGGTGCAGGTGGCGTCGCAGACGTCACCTGCACCGGGCGGTCGGTCGTCAGAGGGGCGGAGTCACTCACAGTCCGCCGCCACCCTTGCGGCCGCTGGAGTCGAGCACGCCCTGCTGCTCCCTGGCGATGTCGTCGAGCGCCTCCTTCGGCGTCTTCACTCCGTTGAGCGCCGCGTTCACGTTGGTGTTCTCGATGTCGACGAGGCGCGCGTACTCGGGCACGTTCCACATGTCCCGCATCCGTGGAACCGAGTCGGTGTACACCTGGTTGAACGGCTGGGCATCGAGGAACTCGGGCGACTCCAGCGCGTCCGTGCGCGATGGCACACCACCGGCCGAGGCCCACTTCTTCTGGATCTCAGCCTGCTCGAACCACTTCATGAAGTTCAGGGCCTCCGCCTGGTGCGCCTCGGAGGCGTAGGCCGACACGTGCATCCCCATGCCGCCGAGGGGCACCAGGTTCGTCTTCTGGCTCGGCAGGGTGGCGAAACCCAGCTTGTCGAGAATCTCCTCGCGCGTGGTGCCGAGCGTCGACTGCTCCGGGTCGAGCAGGCCACCGCTCGCGGCGATCCAGTTGAACGCGATACATGCCTTGCCCTGGGCGACCGCCGCGTTCACCTCGTCGATGAACCAGTTGCCGGAGCCCTTGGCGGTCAGCGGCTTCATCTTGTTGACGAGGACGTCCATCGCCTCGTGCCCCGCCTCGTCGTTGAGGACGCCCTCGATCTTGCGCTCCTTGGCGTTCCAGAGGTTCCCGCCGTAGACGCCGTTGACCGTGTTGTACGTTACGGCTGCGGCGTCGGAGCCGTTGGCCTGGTGGAAAGCCAGCCCGCTGACGCCAGGGTTGTCCGCCTGGCACTTCTCGGCGACCGAGATCATCTCGTCCCAGGTCTCCGGAGGCTCGTCGCCGATCAGATCCTTGCGGTAGATCATCGTCCAGGTGTCGCCGAGCAGCGGCAGGCCGTACAGACTGGCGTTTTCGTCGCGCTGGCCGGTCTCCGCCTGGGGGAACTGGCCGTAGGCCGCCAGGAGGTACGGGTCGTAGGCCTCGACGTCGATGTTCTCGTTGACGAAGTCGGTGATGTCGAGGATGTTGCCGTTCGTCACGGCCTCGCCGATGTGTTGCGAGTCCAGGATCGCGATGTCGAAGTCGGTCTTGCGCGCGGCGAACTGGGTGAACATCGCGTCGTGCCAGTTCGCGTTCGGCACGGTGTTGACCTTGATGGTCACGTTCGGCCGCTCGTTCGCGTACTCCTCGTTCGCGAAGTCTTCCAGCGCCTGAGCGGGCGGCCAGTCGAACCAGATGAAGCTGAGGGTCAGCGGGTCCTCGGTGAGCGTCGGGATAGTCGCCGGCGCCTTCGGGGCGCTCCCCTGCCCGCCGTCGTCCTGGCCGCCGCAGGCCGCCACCATCGTGGCGACCAGCACGGCTGCCGTCGCCATCCGCGCCTTTCGCCCGGTAAAGGTCAGTCGTCCGGTTCGCTTCTGATATCGCATCTTATTGCCTGCTTTCTAAGAGGGGACTTCCGGAGCCCTGCCGCATGCTTTCGCCGAGCAGTCGCTGCGTTGTTCAGGCGTGTCGCCGTGCTGTCGCGGGGGACGACCCGCAGACCGGCGCCACGAGTACGCCGCGACGTACCGGGGTCATGCAGCCGAGAAGCCCTTCGGTCCTGGTGCGGCCCGGTGGCGAACCGAGCAGGGCGCCGAGCATGCTCATGGAAGCTTCACGTGATCGAAGTAGAGCGCTGGCAGGCGGTTCGGCGGTGGTGCGGATTGCCAGCCTCCGTCACCGTTCCTATACGATTCGGGTGGACGGCGTCAGCATGCAGCAGCGTTGCGACCGATGTCAACAGGTTCGCGGAGACGCGAGAAGGGACCTCACGTCACGATGGACGACGAAGCGATGAGCGCGCGGGGGCGTGGAGCCATGCCGGGCGGAGTGCCGCCGGAACGATCTCGCGGCCGGCTTGCTGACGAGGTGTACGACACGCTGCTCGGACAGCTGATGTCGCTACGGATCGAGCCTGGCTCCCGCGTCACGATCGACGTCCTGGCGCGAGAGCTGGGAGTCTCGCAGACGCCGATCCGAGACGCTCTGAACCGCATGGAGGCCGAGGGCCTGGTCGTGCGGGTGCCCCATGCCGGCTACCGCATTCCACCTCAAATCACCCGGAACCGATTCGAGGACATGCTCGAGATCCGCCTGCTCCTCGAGCCGGCAGCGGCGCGCAGATCCGCCGAACGCGCATCCTTGGAGCAGGTGGCCGGTCTGCAACGGATGCTGGAGGAGATGGCAGAGCTGGACGAGGGCAACGGGCGCATGGCCTATGGCGCCTTCGGGCTACGCGACGCCGCTTTTCACGATCTCGTCGCGCTGAGCGCGGGGAACCAGGTCATCCGCGAAGCGCTCGCTCGCCTGCACACGCACGTGCACCTGTTCCGGCTGCTCCACGACACCCAGGTCACGCACCTGGCCATGGCCGAGCACGAAGAAGTTCTGGCCGCGATCGCCGCGCGTGATCCCGACGCCGCCGCCTACGCCATGCGTCGGCACATCCTGCGGTCCGGCGAGCGGTTCCGACGACTGTTCGACGAGGCCAAGGACGCGGAAGGGATGGCGGTGGAGGCTTGACGGGCGGGCTGAGCCGAGGAATGCTAGCTCAAATCAGATCGGATCGGATTTGATCTGCCTCACCCGGCCCACGATGCGAGGAGAAGCAGGTGCCCAGAGCGCTGCTCCTGACCGGCGACGCCGCCGAGGAGCTCGACACCATGTATCCCTACTACCGCGTACAGGAGGGCGGCTGGGACGTTGACGTCTCGTCACGGACGATGCGTGACGTGCAGCTGGTCATCCACGAGTTCGACCCCAACTCCGACGCCTACGTGGAGAAGAACGGCCGGAAGCTGCCGGTCGACGTGCCCTGGGCCGAGGTCGACGTCGAGCGCTACGACGCCCTCATCATCCCCGGGGGACGTGCCCCCGAGTGGATCCGGGTCGACGCCGACGTCAGGCGCATCACCGAGCACTTCTTCGCGCGTGACCTCCCGATCGCGTTGGTGTGCCACGGTGCGCAGGTGCCAGCGGTGTACGGGCTGCTCAAGGGTCGACGAACGGCGTGCTTTCCACCCATCACCGGTGACATGGAGAACGCGGGCGCGACGGTCGTCGACGCTCCCGACGTCGTGGACGGCAACCTCGTCTCCTGCCGCGGGTGGCCCGACATGCCGCAGTTCGGCAGGGCGATGATGGCGGTCTTTTCGAAGTCCGTCAACCGCGAATCGGCATGAGCGCACCTGGCCGGCACCGGTGACGGCACTTCGGACCGTCACCGTCGACGGCTCCCCCGTCCACGTCCTGGAGATCGGCACCGGACCCGCAGTGCTGATGCTGCACGGCTCCGGACCTGGCACGACCGGGTCCGGAGCCTGGGCAACGACGGCGCAGGCGCTGGGCACATCCTGGCACCTGGTGGCTCCTGACCAGGCAGGGTTCGGCCGTACCCCCATCCCGGTGGGCTGCAGAGGTGGGCTCCGGCTGTGGACGGAGCAGGCCGCCGGCCTGATGGATGCTCTCGGTATCGAGCACTACGCCGTGGTTGGTCACTCCATGGGCGGTGCCGTGGCGCTGGCGTTGGCGGCCGCGCACCCCCAGCGGGTCACCCGTGTCGTGGCGGTCTCGACGATGGGCGCACCCGGGGCGCCGCTGTCCGCCGAGCTCGACGCTATCTGGGCCGCCCCCGCCGGCCCGCTTGGGGCACGCGACATGCTGAGTCGCCTCGTGCTCGACCAGGCGCTCGTGACCGAGTCAGCCGTCGCTGCCCGTGCGGCTGCGATGCGGACGGGTGCGACCGCCTTCGCGTCGCTGTTCCCTCCACCCAGGGCACGGTGGGCCGACGACCTCAGCCTCTCGACGCAGACGCTGGCAAGGGTCCGCGCGCCCGTGCTGCTCGTCCACGGTGCCGAGGACCGGGTCACCCCGCTCGGGACGGCCGCCCTGCCCCTGCTCGAACACCTGGCCGATGTCCGTCTGCACGTGCTCGGCCGATGCGGACACGTGCCGGCGATCGAGCACCCGCTCGAGTTCCGGCAACTGCTGTCCTCCTTCCTCCGGCGCGACCGATATCACTAACTGCTGCGGCAGGACCACAGCCCGCGTCAGGTGCCGAAGGCGAGTTTCGGGTGCGGTACCTGGCCGGATGAGCAGCTCGGGTACGTCCTGTTCCGGAATGCCGTTGACGAGCAACGCGACCCGTCCCTGGTTGAAGGCGTCAACGACAGTACGGTTCTCGCCGAGCGCCAAGTAGAACGCGGCGGCGAAGACGATGGCGGCGGCGTCGCGGATCGACCGGCGCATTCCTACCACGTAGTCGATGTGTTCGCTGATCACCTTCGCCTGAACCACCGAATAACAGGCGTTGAGGATGACAACCTGGACATTGTCCTTCATGACACGGAACAGTTTACCGAGGGCGGCAGCGCTGACAGCGTGTTCACCTGCCCGATTGACGGTCGGGTACCCGCTTTCCGGAGTGAGTTCGCGGCTCTGCGCGAAGGGTCCGTCAGCGGCCAGCATAATCTCGCCGGCCTGACTGCCGTGGACGCTGAAATGGACGATGTGCGGCATGTACTGATTGAGGTATTGCAGCAAATCGTTGGCGCGGGCGACCAGGCAGGGCACCAGTTCGAACGCGTCCCGTTGCGCGGTCGCCCGCAGGGCGGCGACGATCTCCCACATCTCCACGTCGAGGGAGAGCCGGTCGCTGGTCAACGGATTGGCTGAATACCACTATTCGGAATTTCGGCCGTCCTCCGGCCATCGGGTCGGCGGCGGTTCCAGCCCACGCGGTTCCCATCGGCAGCGCGTTGGCCGATTGATGACGGACCGGTTGCCTGCGCATCCGCAGCCCTTCCTGGTGCTTCCGGTAGAGTTGCTCGGTGATCCGGCCGTTGGCGACAGAGCTTCGAGGATCACGTCGCCATTGAGACCGACGGCCACCTCGGTCAGGAGCGTGTTCATGAGGTGCAAGTCGCCCCGGTCAGCCAGCCGCAGCGCGGTGTCAAGATGCTGGCGCATCGCCACGCAGTCGCCGCGCCGGCCGGCCTCGAACGCGCTGTCGACGTACGGGTAGGGGTGCTGCGGGTTTATTTTGACCGCGAGGTGAAAGTCCTCCTGCGCCCTGCCGTAGTCGCCGACGGCAATGTATACGCAGCCGCGGTCGTTCAGCAGCGTGGAGACCAGTTGAGCAGGCTGGGAAACTGAACGTGCGCACCGGCGACGGTCGAGATCGCGCTGGTGTATTCGGCAATCGCCGTGGCGTGGTCGCGCTGGTCGTTGGCCAGCCGGGCCAACGACATCCGGCAGTTGAGGTCGGCCGGGTTCGCGGCAACGGCCAGCCGCAACGCCTGCACCGCCTGATCACTGTCGCCCAGGAACTGATGGGCCGTGCCGATCCGGCGGAGCACGGTCGCCCGGGTCGCCGGCAGCGCCTTCGCCCCGAGCATCTGCAGGCAGGTGGGCGAGTCCTGGATCGCCTGCTGCAGTTCGCCGCGACGCAGCCGGACCTCCGCCCGGGTGCCCACATGCATCGCCTTCGCCACTGGGTCCTTGGCCGCGAGGATGGCACGCTCGGCCAACCGCAGCGCCCGTTCCAGGTGCGCGGGCTCGGTGGCGAACACCGTCATCAGCAGCGCGATGCCGTTGGCGGCCAAGCTGCTGTCCAAGTCGAGCCGCAGCGCCTGCTGATACACGGCCAAGGCCTCCTGCGGCCGTCCAGCCTGCTGGTGGTCGATCCCGGCCTGTACCAGGCTCTGGGCCATCTCTCTGTCGCGACGCTTGACCACGTCCGTGTCGTGGTCTCTGTCCGAGCCCGGTCAGTTCAGGCCAAACTGTCGCCGGATCCAGTTCCAGGCATCGTCGATCCGGTCCAGCAGCCACGCGGCCGCCTGCCGGGCCCACTCGACGAAGTCGTCCCGCGAGAGCGCCTGACCAAGGGCGCGCTTGCGGCGCATGTCGCGGACGTACCGTTCCATCCGGTCAAGGTCGTCGTCGCTGAGGCTTCCGCTGGTTGTCACCGGTCGTTCTCCAGATCCCGTCGGTTGCGTTGGACGCGCGCTTCGTTCAGGTACCGCTCCAGAACGCCCAATTCCTGCTCAGTGGGGTTGCGCCGGATGAGTTCGTCATGGCCGAAGACCTCGCGCAACGCCCGGCGGATGTCGTTGTGTTGGCGTACGCTTCCGGCGGCGGAGCGGTTCAGATCGCGAAACTCGCGGAGGAGTTCAAAGAGAATTCCGATCATTTCCGAGTTGACCCCAACCCTGCCGCTTTGTCCGCCAAGCTGGCTGCTTTATCGGCCGACTCCATCGCCGCTGGCCTGTTCTGCGGAACGCTGTCGCAACCGTCCGAACAGCCCACCGGACTTCCGCGAATCCGATGGTAAACCGTCTTCTGATTTCACCCCTGGCGCGGTAGCGATCCATTCTTCGAGATCGAAATTTTTCAGTGCCTCAAAGATCCATTTTCGCCCGGATGTGCAAGACTCCAGCAGGCTGGTAAACAACCATTCAAGATTGTAGCCCTGGTAGTTGGAGTACGGCACCATCCGGACCTCACGACCGAGCACGTCCGACAGCCGCGCGCTGCGGTCGGCGACGATCGCCGCGATGTTGGCCTCCTGCTCGCGGCTTGGCACCAGCGACGCCGGCTTCCAGTTGCGGGGCTCCACAAGATCGACCTGGCTGATCCCGAAGACGATCCTGTCCTGCAACGCGCTGAACCGTTGCAGATACTGCTGTTCGAGGGCGACGGCACGGTTGCGGGCCGCGGTGACCCACAACACCACGTCGCATTCGGGCAGATGACGCTCGTACATGTCCAGGTAGTGCGGGTCCCGACGCACGTCCTCACCCAGTCCCGGTGCGTCGATGACGACGAGCCGCACCTGGCCGCCGGCGCCCGGGCCGCTACGGGCCTGGACCCGCAACGGGACCTCAGTGAACTCCTTCGTACAGGCCACGGTGTGGCTGATCGGTAGACCGGTACGGAACATCGTGTTGATGGTGGAACTCTTCCCCACCCCGGACACACCCACCACCCCGATCGTCGGTGGCTTCCGGGCAAGTTCGGATTCCCACGCCTGGCTCAGCTTCTCGGCGTCTTCGACGCTCAACCTTCCTCGGCTCACACACTCATCTGACGGACAGGTCCGCGACCGACAGCCCGGCTGGACCGGTCCGTGTCTCGTGCCTGCGCAGGGCCGCTCAGGTCAGCCCTCAGGGCACGAAGTGACAGGGCGCGAGGTGATCCACCGTCCGATACCTACGCAGCCGACTCCAGTTTCGCCGTGCGGGCGTCGGC
This sequence comes from Micromonospora sp. LOL_021, assembly GCF_048060215.1. Taxonomy (NCBI): domain Bacteria; kingdom Bacillati; phylum Actinomycetota; class Actinomycetes; order Micromonosporales; family Micromonosporaceae; genus Micromonospora; species Micromonospora sp. LOL_021. The sequence continues at coordinate 17,378 of NZ_JBHMIN010000009.1, forward strand.
GTAGCGGTCGACGGCCCACAGCAGAGGGCCGCTGAGACCGGTGGTGATCAACGCCATGACGATCAGCGCCAGGAAAAGGCCGGGAGCGAGGATGCCCGCGCTGTATCCGGCCTGGAGAACGGCGATCTCCGTGAGGCCGCGCGTATTCATCAGGGCCGCCAGCTTAAGACTCGCGAGTCGCGACTGCGCCCCCAGACGGGCACCCGCATAACTGCCCGCCAGCTTCGAGACGATCGCGAGACCGGTCGCGATGACGATCGCCTCCCAGGAGACGACGTTCGGCACGCCGGCCGCCAGCGCCGTTCCGGTGAGGGTGAACATGACCGGAAGCAGCAGGCGGCCGAGCCGGCCCAGTTGGTGGCTCACCCGCGCCCAGGCCCCGTCGCTGGGAAGGGCGAAGCCCACCAGGACAGCCCCGAAGATCTCGGTGAGACCGAGCCCTCCGGTGGTCTGCGAAGCGGCATAGGCGATGACAGCGACCAAGATCATGGCCACGTACGGGTGCCGGCTCGCCAGCGTCTCGAGTGCCCTGGTCCGGGCGATCCACCGGACCGCCAGCACCGCTGGAATACCGCCGAGAAGTACGGCCACCGCCTTGACGGCACCATCCTGTCCGGTGGCGAGACCGATAGCGACGACCAGCAACACCCAGGTAACCGCGTCGATGGCCACGGCTGAGGTCATGGCGAGCCGGCCGATCTCGGTGTTCTCCATCCGCCGGTCCCGCAGGATGCCCGCGAGCACCGGGACCGCCGTGACCGCCAACGAGACAGCCAGCATCAGTGTCAACGCCGTGGGCGACGCCTCGCCCCGCAGGTCGGCGCTGCCCACCGTCAACACCCAGGTCGCGAGCAGTACGCCGGACACCATGGCCGGCAGGGTGGACCCCGCCGACAACCAGGCCACGGCTCGGCCAGAGAGCCGGTCGCCACCCTGCCGAATGCCATGGGCGGCGCTCACCAGGAACAGGGCGAGACCGAAGTGCCCCAGAAACTCGAGCACCTCCCGCCCTGCGGTCTCCGGCGCGCCCCAGCCCACCTGTGACACCAGCACTGCGCCCAGCAACAGGCAGACGGTGATCTCAAGGACGATCTCCGGCTGCTTGAGCCTCCCCGCCAGCCAGCGCCCCACCGCCGCCGTAACCAGCACGCCAGCCAAAAGGAGCGCCAGCGTGCCGGCTATGAGCGCGTCCAACCCCGCCTCCCTATCGGAGCGTCGACTGTTTCCGACTGACTTCTCAGCGCCCGGACGCGAGGGCCGACCGCCACTTCTCGGCCGCGGTCAACGGGACGGGTGCGGGGCGTTCGACCGCCGTCGTCAGCTCGACCCGCCGGCCCTCGGCGGCCGACCGGAGCAGAGCGGTCATGATGTCGAGTGCATGCAGCCCCATCTCACCGCTGGCCCGGGGTGGACGCATCTCGTCGGATCGCACCAGGTCGATCAGGCCGACTCCACGGGAGGCGGCGACGTAGCCCGCCTGTGGTTCGAGGGAGCGCCAGCCGGGGCCGTCGAGCGAGAGGTGGCGGACCTCGCCATCGAAGGTGTTCGGATCGGGTACGGCTAGGGTGCCGGTCTCCCCCTGCACCTCGATCGGCGCGGCCGTCGTCGCGACACCGTCGAAGCTGGTCGTGAGGGTCGTCAGGGCGCCGCTCGCGTGTTCCAGGACCCCGGTCACGTGGGTCGGCACCTGGACCGGGATCCGTTGCCCGAGGCGGAGGCCCGAACCAATGACCCGGACGTCACGCAGTCGGCTGGCCGCCCCGATCACCGCGCGGACCGGCCCGAGCAGGTGGATCAGCGCCGAAATGTAGTACGGCCCCATGTCCATGAGCGGGCCGCCGCCCGGTGCGTAGTAGAAGTCGGGGTCAGGGTGCCAGCGCTCGTGTCCCGGGGTGACCATGACGGCCGACGCGCAGAGCGGCCGCCCGATCAGTCCACCGTCGATCGCCGCTCGGGCGGTCTGCGTACCGGTGCCCAGGACGGTGTCCGGCGCGCAACCGACACGGACGCCGGCCGACGCCGCCCGGTCGATGATCGACCGGCCCTGCGGGAACGTGACGGCGAGCGGCTTCTCGACGTAGACGTTGCGGCCGGCGTCGATCGCAGCGCCGGAGATCTCGGCGTGCGCCGCCGGGATCGTGAGGTTGAGTACCGTCGCCACCTCGGGGTGATGGAGCAGTCGCTCGATGCTCGCCGCCTCGGCGCCGGAAATAGCGGCGGCGGCAGCGGCGGCTCGGGCCGCGTCCAGATCGGCCACCGCGACGACGCGCACCGTGGGGTGGTTGGCGAGCGTGTCCAGGTACGCGCGGGAGATGACCCCGAGACCTACGACGCCGATGCCGTGCGGGTCGCCCACACCATCCCCCTCTCGATGACGGTACGGACGCTCGGGTGCTCCAGCACGTCGATGCTGTGTCCCGGAGTCGTCACGACGATCCGCCCGGCTCCCCAGTTTCGGGTCCAGATCGCCGGCGAGGTCACCGGCCGGTGCCACGGGTGCCACGCCTGCGTCGGGTGGGTGGTGGTGGCCAGCACCTCGATCAGGTCGTCGTGCAGCACCCAGTACTGCTCGGTGACCAGGTCGAAGTCGGCGATCCCGGCGGTGATCGGATGTTCCCGACCGAGGTCGGTGATGGTGACCGAGTGGGGCAGGAAGTTGTCCTTCTCCGTGCCGCTGCGTTCGCACGGCTGGACGCCCGGATGGGTGGCGAACTGGCCGCCCACCAGGTGCAGGTAGTCCGAACAGGCGCGGAACGAGTCGACGATGCCGCCGTGCCAGCCGGTGAAACCCGTCCCGGCCGCGACCGCCGCGGCCAGACCCGCCGCCTGCTCCTCGGTGATCTGCGACATCGTCACGCACTGCACGATGAGGTCGGTGCCGGCCAGTTCGGCGGCGTCGGCGTAGATTTCCGGCGACCCCTCCACCCGGACCGTGTATCCGCTGCGTTCGAGAAACGGGATGAACGACTCCGTCGCCTCGACCGGTCGGTGTCCCTCCCAGCCGCCCCGGACCACAAGGGCCCTCCGCTGCACCACGCCCGCTCCCTCCCCGGCCCGTCGCTTGCGGGCCACCGCTGCCGCCCGGCCGACGCCCAGAGCTTCCGACCATCGACAACCGTACCCGGCCATCACCCTTCCCTCGGGTGGCGGAAGCCGGGCAGGCCGCTGACCTGCCGGCCGTAGATCTGCCTGGCGGTTCCACCGACCCGTCGACGCCGTACCAGGGTGCGGTACCAGGATGACCGCTACCTAATAGCCGGCACCGTACACAGGCACGACCCGTTGCCAGAAAAACTCATTTATTGAGAATTGACAGCGGTTATCTCCACAGTGTTGTCGCGACACCGCCGACGCCCGTGCCCAGCGCCACATAGCCAGCCGCGATCACACTGTGGTTACGGGCGATCACCGATGATAGACTCCGGTAAATCTGCCGACGTCCTCTATTTGGCCGCGTTTGTTTGAGCGGCCGTCGTTTGACGGCCGCAAAGGAGTGGTCACAACGATTCATCCTGCTGAAACGACGTGTCAACGAAACCACAGAAGAACCGGAGTTACCACCGGAGGTAACAGCGTGCGTGTAGAAATACTGGGGCCCCTTCGCGTCGGCTGCCACGGGCAGTACTTCCGCCTACCGGGGCGCCGCAGCCAGGTGATCATGGCGCTCCTGGCGCTGGAGGCCAACCGCCTGGTACCGATGGAACGGCTCATCGACGCGGTGTGGGAGGACACGCCTCCGTCGACCGCGCGCGGCCAGGTACAGATCTGCCTGTCGACCCTGCGTCGGGCCTTCACCGGTCGTGACCTGGCCAGCCCTTTCGAAACGCACCGCTGCGGATATCTGCTCCGGGTCGCCGACGGCCAACTCGACGTCGACGTGTTCGGCCGCCTCATCGCCGAGGCACGCTCCATCGCGTCCATCGGTGACCTGGCCGCCGCCGCCGAACGGCTGCGTGCGGCTCTGGCGCTGTGGAACGGCCCCGCTCTCGCCGGCCTGCCAGGGCGGATTCTCGAGGCAGGCCGTAAACGGCTCGAAGAGTTGCGGACCGCCGCGATCGAGGAGCGGATCCGGCTCGATCTGGCCTTGGGTCGCCATGAAGAGGTCATCGGTGAGCTGATCTGGCTAATCGAACGCGATCGGCTACGCGAGCGGCTGTACGCACTTCTGATGCTGGCCCTGTACGGCTCGGGCCGGCAGGCGGAGGCGCTGGACGTCTACCACGCCGCGCGGACCGCGTTCGTCGACATGCTCGGCATCGAGCCGGGCGACGAGTTGCGTCGCCTCGAACAGGGAATTCTCCGTGGCGATTCCGATCTGGAACTGCCCACGCGCCACGCCACCGGCCGCCCCTCGTACCGGCCGACGGCACAGCGCCCCACGCCGTGCCAGTTGCCGTCCGACACGGCCGACTTCATCGGCCGTGAGGACGAGGTCACCGCCGCCTGCGAGGCGCTGGCCCCGGGCCGGGCCGACGGACGGGCGGTACCGGTGGTCTCCGTCACTGGCCGCGCCGGTATCGGCAAATCCGCCCTGGCCCTGCACGTGGCACACCGGATGCTCGCCGGCTACCCGGACGGGCAGCTCTACGCGTCGCTCGACCCGGCAAACGGCCGAACGGAGCAGGTGCTGCCGCGCTTCCTGCGCGCGCTCGGCGTCGACCGGGCCGACATCCCAGCAGAGATCGATGAGCAGGCCCACCTGTACCGGAGCCGACTGGCGGGTCAGCGGATCCTCGTCGTGCTCGACGGCGTCACCGACGAGTCACAGGTCCAGCCACTGTTGCCGGGTAGCGGCACCTGCGGTGTGCTCGTCACCAGCCGATCCGCGTTGGTGGGCCTGCCCGGGGCGCACCGTGTCCGGCCCCGGCCACTCGGTCATGCCGACGGGCTGCGTCTGCTCGGCAGGACCATCGGTCACCAGCGGGTGAACACCGAGGCGGATGCGGCAGCCACCCTCGTTACCTTCTGTGGCGGGCTACCCCTCGCTCTACGGATCGCCGGTGCCCGGCTGACAGCGCGGGAGCACTGGGGCATCGGTCAGCTCGTGGCACGGATGCGTGACGACACTCGGCTGCTCGACGAACTGGAGCATGGGTCGCTCAGCGTGCGGGCGAGCCTGGCGGTTAGCTACCGGGCTCTGCCTGACGGCACCCGACGGCTGCTGCGCCGGCTAGCGCTGCTGGACTGCGCCCAGCTCCCGGCCTGGGTCGCGGCGGCGCTGCTGGACACCGAACCGGTCGTCGCCGAAGACCTGCTGGAACAGTTGACCGACGCGCAGCTGGTGGACGCGGACCGCGCCCCGAGTGGCAGCCGACCGCTGTACCGGTTGCCGGCGCTGGTCCGCGTGTTCGCCGCGGAACGTGCCGAGGTCGAGGACACCGCAGTGGTACGGGAGCAGTCGCTGCGCCGGGTCTGGGCCACCTGCCTGTACCTGACCGGTACGGCGAGCCGGCAGCCGGATGGCGCCGGCGCGGACATGCCGTCGCCGACGGTGACCGACGCGGCGGTGGACCGGTTGCGTGCCGATCCGGCCAGTTGGCTGGCGGTTGAGCTGCCCACCCTGATGGCCGCGGTGCACCAGGCTGCCCGGCTCGGCTGGCAGGGCCCGGCCGGTGACGACGTCTCCGGTGCGCCGCGTACGGCCCCTGGGTAGCCGCCGGACCCGGTATCCGGCGACTATCGATCAGACATCGACCACATTCGCTGGTGTGCGGATCAGCCTCCGTGACCGCCGAGCGGGACAGCGAAGCGATATTCCATCGAAGTCGATGGCTGCTTCGCTGATCGCATGGCCCTCACCGTTTCCGTGGTCATCCCCAACTACAACTACGCCAAGACCCTCGACGCCTGCCTGAGCTCGGTGTACGGGCAGACGTACCCGCCGCACGAGGTGATCGTCGTCGACGACCACAGCACGGACGGTTCGCAGGAGGTCGCCGCGCGGTTCCCGTGCCGGACCGTCGTCCACCCGGACAACCGGGGCGTCTCCGCCGCCCGTAACACGGGAGCCGCCCTGGCCACCGGTGACGTACTGTTCTTCCTCGACTCCGACGAGGCGTTGGAGCCCGACGCCATCGCCAACGCGGTGGCGATCCTGCGCGACGATCCGGCGGTCGGCTGCGTGCACGGGATCATCGCGCCGGAGCCGCTGGTCGACGACGGGCCGGTCGAGTGGTACCGCACGCTGCACGCGTACTGGTGGCGGCGACGGCACGCCGGCCCGGTCCGGACCGCCTTCTTCGCCCAGGCGGCGATCCGCCGCTCGGTGTTCGACGAGGTCGGGCCGTTCGACGAGGAGCTACGCGACTCGGAGGACCTGGAGTACAGCGACCGGCTCGCCCCGCGTACCCGGATCGTGCTCAGCGAACGCGTCGTCGCCCGGCACGACGAGGTCGCCCGGCTCGGTCCGCTGCTGGCCGAGCAGTTCCGCCGCTCCCAGCTGCTCGCCCGGACCGTGCTGGCGGCCCGCCGCGAGGGCCGCGCCAGCCTGACCGCGAACCGTCCCGCCGGGATCTTCGCCGTGGCGGGGGCGCTCGGCATGCTCCCGCTCGCCGTGACGCACCCGGCGTTCGCCCTCGGCTCAGCGCTGCTGGTCGCCGTTTTCGCGGTCTGCGACATCGGGCTGCTGCGGTTCGTCGCCGGCCACCGTGGTCGGCGGTTCCTGCCCTTCTTCCTCGGCGTGCACCTGCTGCTGCACGTCGCGCTGGTCGCCGGGGCGGTGCTGGGCTGCGTACGGCTGCTGCTCGGCTCCCGGCCGACGCGCTGGCTGACCCCGCTGGTGCTGGTCGCCGCCGTGGTCGCGCTCGGGTTCACGGTACGCGCCGCCGGCACCGCGCCGCTGGTGGCGCTGAGCCGCCCGGCCGGCATGCCGCTGCTGCTGGCGGCGGCCGCCGCGAACCTGGCCGGGCTGCTGATCGGCATGGTGGCCTGGCGGGTCCTGGTCCCGGTCCGCGGCCTCCCGGCGGCCCGGATCTTCTTCCTCGGCCAGCTCGGCAAGTACCTGCCCGGGCGGGTATGGGGCGTGGTCACCCACGTGGACCTGGGCCGGCAGGCCGGGGCACCCGCCGAACGCATGATCACCGCCTACCTGGTCAGCATCGGGCTGACCATCCTCGCCGGCGCCGGAGTGGGACTGCTCGCCGCGCCGGGGCCCTGGATCCTGCTTCCGCTGGTCGGCTTCGTCGCCCTGCTGGTCCGCCCGGCGCTGCTCGACCGGCCCGTCGCCCTGGTCGCCCGCCTCGTACGGCGCCCGGTCACCCCGCTGCCACCGGCGGCGGTCCGCGCCGCGCTGGCGCTGGCGCTGCTGTCCTGGCTCGTCTCCGGCCTGCACCTGTGGGCGCTGGCGGTGGCGCTCGGCGCGCCGGCCGACCGTTCGGCGACGGTCGCCATCGGCGCGTTCGCGCTGGCCACCGTGGCCGGCAGCCTGTCGATCGTCGCGCCCGACGGCTGGGGTGTCCGCGAGTTCGCGCTCGCCGCCGCGCTGGCCACCGTCCTGCCCTGGGGGGTGGCCGGCACGGTCGCCCTGGCCAGCCGGTTGGTCTGCGTCGTCGTCGAGATCGGCACCTCCCTCGCCGTACTCGGCATGGCCCGTTTCCTGCACCGAGGAGAGTCGCATGTCCACGCTGTTCACCCTTGACGACGCCGAGCGACTCGGCGTCGGCCAGGTCCACGACCTGTACCGACGGCACGTGAACAAGTCCCAGGTGTCGCTGATGACCTCGTTCGGGTTCGGCCGGGAACTGGTCGACCGTGCCGAGGGCGCCTACCTCTACCAGCGCGACGGCCGCCGGATCCTCGACGTCACCGGCGGGGTCGGCGTGCTCAACCACGGCCACAACCACCCGCGGATCCTGGCCGCCCGCCGACGGTACGCCGAGCGGCACCGGATGGAGGTGCACAAGACCTACTTCTCCCCGTACCTGGCCGCGCTGTCCCACAACCTCGCCCAGCTGCTCCCCGGCGACCTGAACATGTCGTTCCTGCCGAACTCCGGCGCCGAGGCGGTGGAGGGTGCGGTCAAGCTCGCGTACAAGTACCACGACGGGCGCCGCGCGACGGTGCTGCGCGCCGACATCAGCTTCCACGGCAAGCTGCTGGGCTCCGGCGGCCTGACCGGGCAGAGCCAGTACGCCTTCCCCACCATCCCCGGTATCGACACCTTCACCTACGGCGATCTGGAGTCGGTGCGCGCCGCCGTCGCCCGCCACCGGGGCGACGTCTACGCCATCCTCATCGAGCCGTTCAGCGCGTCGACGATCCGCTGGTGCTCGGCCGAGTTCCTCTACGGCCTGCGCCAGCTCTGCACCGAGCAGGACATCGTCCTGATCTTCGACGAGATCTACACCGGTTGGGGCAAGACCGGCAGCCTCTTCTACTTCATGCGTCACGAAGGGCTGATCCCCGACGTGCTGACCACGTCGAAGTCGTTCGGTGGCGGCAAGTCGTCGATCTCCGCGTTCGTGGCCCGGGAACCGCTGTACCGCAAGGCCTATGACAACCTCGGCGACGCCCTGCTGCAGAGCACCAGCACCACCTACTACGGCTTCGGCGAGGAGTGCGCCACCGCGCTGGAGGCGGTCAACGTCGCGGTCGGCGACGACTATCCCGCCCTGGCCCGCGACCTGGAACGGGTCCTGCGTCCCGGCCTGGCGCGCATCGCCAAGCAGTACCCGGACGCGGTCGGCCAGGTGGCCGGCGCCGGCGCGCTGTGGGGGATCTTCATCGACGGTGGCCCACGGATCCTCGACCTCGTCGCGAAGCTGGCCCCCGGCGGCTTGGCCAAGGACCCACGGTTCAAGACAAAGCTGGTCACCTGCGCCGTGATCGACGCGCTCTATCACGACCACGATGTGTTCGCCTATTACACCCTCAACGGGCGCAACCCGTTGATCTTCGCACCGAGTCTGGTGACCGTGCCGGCGGACGTCGAGCGCGCCCTGGACAGCCTGGATCGCACCCTCGCCCGCGGGCTCGGACGGCTGGTCACCCGGTTCGTCCGGGAGAAGGTGAGCACGCTGTGGTGAGCCGGACCGTCGTCGTCACCGGAGCCGCCGGCATGCTCGGTTCCCACCTCGCCGCCCGGCTACGCGCCGACGGCCACCACGTCCGCGGCGTCGATCTGCGCCCCGGCGTCGACGTCGCGATCACCGGCGACGTGCGGGACCCGGTCGCGATGTCCCGGGCGGTGACGGGTGCCGACGCCGTCGTGCACTGTGCGTCCGCGCTGCCCAGCTACCCGGTCGCCGAGATCCGGTCGATCATCGTCGACGGCGCACGGACAGTGCTGACCGCCGCGGTCCGGGCCGGGGTGGACCGGGTGGTGCACATCTCGTCGACCGCCGTCTACGGCCTGCCCCGGACCGTACCCACCGCTGAGGATCACCTCCGGGAGCCGGTCGACGCCTACAGCGCCGCGAAGACGGCCGCCGAGGAGTACGCCGAGCGGTTGCGCGCCGACGGCACCTGTCTGCCGATCGTGCGGCCCAAGACGTTCCTCGGTCCGGGTCGGATGGGGCTGTTCGCCATGCTGTTCGAGTGGGCCGAGGAAGGCCGCAACTTCCCAGTCATCGGCCGGGGCGACGTGCGCATCCAGATGCTCGCCCTGTCCGACCTCGTCGACGCGGTGACCGCCGTACTGGACGCCCCCGACACGGTGGCCAACGACACCTACAACATCGGCGCGGCCTCCTTCGGCACCTTGCGCGAGGACTTCCAGGCCGTGCTCGACGCCGCCGGGCACGGCAGGCGGGTGGTGTCGGTGCCGAGCCGCCCGGCGCTCGCGCTGCTCGGCACGCTCGAACGGCTGCGGCTGTCCCCGGTGTACGGGCGGCTGCTGCACAAGCTCACCGCCGACTCGTACGTCTGCATCGACAAGGCCCGGGACCGGCTCGGGTTCACCCCCCGCATGTCCAACCAGGACGCCATCCTCGACACCTACGCCTGGTGGCGTGACCAGCGCAAGGAGCCCCGTGATGCTGCCCAGAACACCGGACGCACCAGCCGCGATCCCTGGAAGCAGGGTGCTCTCGCCGCCGCCAAAATCTTCTTCTGACCGTCCGGGTCGCACCGGCCTCGCCCGCGACCTGCTCGTCCTGCTACGGCCCGGACAGTGGCCGAAGAACCTGGTGGTCCTGCTCGCGCTGCTGGACCCCGCGCTGATGGACTGGCGGGCCGCCGGCCGCCTCGTCGTCGCGGTCGGCGCGTTCGTCCTCGCCGCCTCGGCCGTCTACGTACTCAACGACATCGCCGACCGTGAGCGCGACCGGGCCAGCCGGACCAAACGGCACCGGCCGATCGCGGCCGGACGGGTCACCCCTCGGACGGCGGCGCTGCTCGGGGTGCTGCTGCTGGCCGTCCTCGCGGTGGTCGTCGGCGACTCGGTGGCCACCTGGTGGCCGCTGCTGGTGTACCTGCCGCTGAACATCGCGTACAGCTTCGGCCTCAAGCACGTACCGCTGGTGGACCTGTTCGTCGTCGCCGCCGGGTTCGTGCTGCGGCTGGTGCAGGGCTACATCTCGGTCGGGGCGCGGCCGCCCGGCTGGCTGGTGCTGTGCGTGCTGTCGGTGTGTCTGCTGCTCGTCCTCGGCAAGCGCCGCCACGAGCTGCTCGCCGACGAGTCGGCCCACCGGCCGTCGCTGGCCGGCTACAACCAGCACCTGGTCGATGCGCTGCTGGTGCTGACCGCCGCCGCGACCCTCGTCACCTACCTGGCGTACGCCGCCACGGTCAGCGCCACCGGGCTGCTGACCGTGCCGTGCGCGATGTTCGCCCTCTTCCGCTACCTGCAGGTCGTCTTCGTCGACTCAGGTGGCGGCAACCCCGTCTCGGTGCTGCTGCGCGACCGGGTGCTGCTGGTCAACGCGGCGCTGTGGCTGCTGCTGCTGGAAGGGAGCCTGTTGCATGGATGAGCCGAAGGTGTCGGTCGTCGTACCGATGTACAACGACAGCCGGACCATCGACCTGTGCCTGGCGTCGGTGTCGACCCAGACCTACCCGGCGCACGAGGTCATCGTGGTCGACGACGCCAGCACCGACGACAGCGCCGTACGTGCCGCCCGGCACGCCTGCACCCTCGTCCGGGCCGACCGCAACGGCGGGCCCGGCGCCGCCCGCAACCTCGGCGTCCGGCACGCCAAGGGCGACATCATCTTCTTCATCGACGCGGACATGATCATGTATCCGGACGCGATCGAGAACGCGGTCGCGTTGCTGTCCGGCCCGCGAGGGTACGGCGCGGTGTTCGGCGTGCCGGACAAGGTGCCGCTGTTCCCCGAGGGACCGGTCGGGCAGTACCGCATCCTCCAGTACCACTACTGGCGGGTCAGCGCGCAGGGGGAGGTCAGCGGCGGTTTCTACGCGCTCGGGGCGGTGACCCGGGCGGCGTTCGACACCGCCGGCTGGTTCAACCCGGCGCTGCGGCAGACCGAGGAGATCGACCACGCGGAGCGGCTGTCCCAGCGGTATCCGATGCTGCTCACCGCCCGCGTCGGCGGCCGGCTCTCCGACGAGAGCCGCCTGGCGCCCCTACTGCGCAAGGCGTTTCGCCGGAGCCGGCTGCGGGTGCCGTTCTACCTGCGACGCGGCCGGGCCATGCAGGGCATGGAGACCGGTGGCCGGGCTGCCGCGTCGGTGCTGGCCCTGCTCACGGTGCTCAGCCTGCCGGCAGCGGTGGGGTACCCGCCGGTGCTGGTCGGCACCGCGCTGCTGCTGGCCGCGTTCGTCGCCGTCGACGCCGGCCAGTACGCGTTCGTCCGCCGCGAGCGGAGCTGGCCCTTCCTGGTCTTCTTCACCGCGGTGCACCTGCTGGTCAACGCCACCGTCGCCAGTGGGCTCGCCGTCGGTGTCCTCACCTGGCTCACCAGCCGACAGTTCCGTCACATGTACGAAAGGACCGCGCCGTGACGATCGACGACATCGCCGCGTCCCCCGCACCGTCCCCGACCCCGCCGATGACCGACCGGTCCGGTCCACGGTGGCGCCGCGCGGCGCGCGCCCTGCGCCGTTGGTACGGCTGGCTGCTGATCGTGGTAGCCGCGCTGTGGCTGGGCTACAACGTCGTACGCCGGGTCACCACCGGCAGATGGCACTGGTCGATCCTGCTCGACGCGGTACCGCCGGTGTTCCTCGTCGCCGTTCCGCTGCTGCTGCTCGGGCTCAGCGCCGCCGCCTGCGGCCCACGCCGTCGGTGGGCCGCCGCCCTGGCCCTGGCCGGGCTGCTGCCCGGCATCGACCAGACCGGCGTCAACCTGCACGCCCTGCGGCCGGGTGACCGGCCCGTCCCGGCCAGCGCGGTGCATGTGGTGAGTTGGAACACCAACTACTGGGGCATGAGCAACGACGACCCGCAGGCGCAGCTCAGGTTCCTGAAACGGCTCGACGCCGACGTGTACCTGTTGCAGGAGCATGTGATCTGGGTGCCCGGCACCGGCGAGGTCGGCTACCACCCGATCCGAGACGACGCCAGGTTGCAGGCGGAGTTCCCCGGATACCACATCGTGCGCCGCAGTGAACTCGTCACCATCTCCCGGTTTCCGGTCGTGGCCACGCCGCTCTTCGGCCCGGCCGCGCAGCTGCCCCCGGACGCACCGTTCAACCAGGTGTTCAGCCGGGATAAGGTGCTGCGCACCGACCTGCTCGTGGGGGACAGCACCGTTTCGGTCTACAACGTGCACGTCACCGTGCCCACCGCCATCGACCTGAGCATCCTGCGGCCCCAGGTCGATCCGGACGCGTACTTCCGTCGCAAGTTCGACTGGCGGCAGGCCGAGGTGCAGGGTCTCGTCGACGATCTGCAGGCCAACCCGAACCCGTCGATCATCTCCGGCGACTTCAACGCCACCTCGTCGATGGGGACGCTCGACCCGCTGCGGGCGGTGGCCGAGGACGCCACCACGGCGAGCCGTCACCTGCTGCCGATGAGCTGGCGGTTCAACGCCCCGATGACCTTTCAGTGGGACAACCCCCTCGCCGGCCTGCCGCTGCCGTTCTGGCGGATCGACTGGACGTTCACCGCCGGTCCGGTCACGGTGCACCGGTACGAACTGGCGTCCGCGGAGTACCTGTCCGACCACCGGCCGCAGCACCTGTGGTTCTCGGTGGGTTGACATGTCACGCTCTGCTTCTAGGGAAGTAGATGTTGATCAGATCGATGACGTCCCATACTCTGACGGGCGGTAGTCATCACGTAACCGCGAGCCAATGGCGACCGCCGTCCTTGGGGGCACAGATTGCCGCACCCTTTCTGCTCCGCCGGTCACCCCCCACGACCGAGGCCGCCGGCGCCTGACGTACCCACCGGCCGATCGTGACCGTCACGGATCAGGACCCGGGGCGTACCGGCAGCGGGATGCGGCACTTCCGCTTCCTGGTGGTCGGCAACGCGGTCTCGGCGTACGGCACCTATCTGGACATGATCGCGCTCAGCCTGTTCGCGTACTCGCTGACCGGCAGCGCCACGCACACCGGCCTGTTCATGGCGTTGCGCCTGGCCACCAGTGTCCTCACCGGATTCGGCGCCGGCAGCCTGGTGTCCCGGCTCGACCGCAAGCGGCTCATGGTGACCTCCGACGTCAGCCAGGCGGTCGCCCTGGTCGTGCTGGTCATCGCGCCGGCCACGGCCCAGGCCGGTCTGCTGTACGCCGTCGCGGTCGTCACCGGCGCCGGGGCGACCGTCACCAGCGTCGCGCTGCGCAGCAGCATCCCCGAGATCGTCGGGCAGGATCAGCGGGTCCGGGCCAACGCGCTGCTCGCCACCGGCCGGTCGCTGGCGATGGTCGCCGGGTTCGCCTCGGCCGGAGTGCTCATCTCCACGGTCGGCTACACCGGTGCGTTTCTCATCGACGCCGGGGCGTTCCTCTTCTCGGCGGCGGTCCTGGCCCGGCTGCCGATCACCACCCGCAGCCGACAGCCGGTGCCCGCGACAGGCACCGAAGCGGACACCGGGCCGGACGCTGAGGCAGGCTCAGTGCCGGACGCGGCGCGGCGGCGGCCCGGGATCCTCGCCGCGCAGTTGACGGCCCTGCGCTACCTGCGGCTCACCCCGGTCCTGCTCGCGCTGATCAGCCTGCGTGCCGCCGACGCCTTCGGCTCGGCCTCGCACAACGTCGGCCTGCCGGTGCTGTCCACCATGCTGGACCCGCAGCGTCCGGCCGCGTTCATGTCCCAGTTCTGGGCCACCTGGGCGATCGGCAACATCATCGCGCAACGCGGTGTCGCCCGCTGGGCCAGGCGGACCGGCCGGACCATCAACGAGCGCGCGTTCGCCGCTGGCGCGGCGCTCATGTCGGTGGCGTTCATCCTCACCTTCACCGCGCCACCGCTGCCGCTGGCCATCCTGGTCGCCACCGTCGCCGGCGTCGCCGACGGCTTCACCGAGATCGCCTACACCACCAGGCTGCAGGCCGCCCCCGACGATCAACGCGGGTACGTCTTCGGGTTCTCGGCCACTGCGGAGAACCTCGGCTTCGGCGTCGGCATGGTGGCCTGTTCCTTCCTGCTGGAACAGTTCAGCCCGTTGACCGTGGTCACCGTGTTCCACGGACTGGCGGTGCTGCTGGCAGCGGCGTTCCTGGCCGCGCTGTGGGCCCGCCGGCGGGCACCGGCATGAGCGCCCCGACGCGCGGTGGCACCGACGACCGGAGGATCGCCATCATCGGCATGGCGTTGCGGCTACCCGGCGCGGACACGCCGCAGGCGTACTGGCGCAACATCCGCGACGGCGTGACCAGCATACGGCGGTTCAGCCCGACCGAGCTCGCCATTGCCGGGGTGCCGGCCGAACTGCGTGAGTCACCGGATTTCGTCGCCGTCAGCGGAGTGCTCGACGACATCGACTCGTTCGACGCCGAGTTCTTCGCAATGAGCGCGCAGGAGGCGCGCACCGTCGACCCGCAGCACCGGCTGTTCCTGCAGACCTGCTACCACGCGCTGGAGAACGGCGGATACGCGGGCGCGCGACCCGACACGAGGGTGGGCGTCTTCGCCGGGGTCGGATACCACCTCTATCCACTCAACACCTACCTGCGCAACAACCTGGCCAACGCCCGCTGGGACGGCGACTTCGCCCCGGCGTTCCAGGTGGCGGTGGGAAACTACAGCGATTTCGCCGCCACCCGGGTCGCGTACCGGCTCGGCCTGACCGGCCCGGCGGTCACCGTGCAGAGTGGCTGCTCGACCGCGCTGGTGGCGGTGCACCTGGCCGGACAGGCGTTGCTCGCCGGCGACGCCGACCTGGCCCTGGCCGGCGCGTCGGCGGTGCACACCCCGCAGATCCTGGGCTACCGCCACGTCAAGGGCACCATCCTGTCCCGGTCCGGCCGGTGTCGCGCGTTCGACGCGTCGTCCGACGGCACCGTCGGCGGCAACGGGGTCGCGGCGGTTCTGCTGAAGCGGTACGACCGGGCGGTCGCCGACGGGGACACCATCCACGCGGTGATCCTCGGCGGCGGGGTCAACAACGACGGTGCCGCGAAGAGCAGCTACGCCGCGCCCAGCGCCGCCGGGCAGCGCAACGCGATCCTGCGGGCGCACGACGTGGCCGGGGTCTCCCCCGAGACGATCGGCTACCTGGAGACCCACGGCACCGGCACCTACAAGGGCGACCCGATCGAGTTCGACGCGATGACCTCGGCCTACCGCCGGCACACCGACCGGACCGGCTACTGCGCGATCGGCTCGGCCAAGCCGGCCATCGGGCACCTGGACGCCTGCGCCGGCCTGGCCGGCCTGATCAAGACGGTGCTGGTGCTGCGGCACGCGACGATCCCGCCGTTGGTCGGGTTCGAGCGCCCCAACCCGGCGCTGGACCTGGCGGCCAGCCCGTTCGTCATCCCCGCCGAGGCCCGTACCTGGCCCGACCTGCCCGGCCCCCGCCGTGCTGCAGTGACCGCGCTCGCGGTCGGTGGCACCAACGCCCACCTGATCCTGGAGGCACCACCGGCAGCACGACCGGTGCTGCCTGCGACGACGAATCGCGCTGACCCGGTGCCGGCAGTGCCGACGGAACCGGTGCCGGTGCCGGTGCCACTTTCGGCGCACCACCCGGAGAGTCTGCGTACGCTCGCCCGCCGGATGCGCGACCAGCTGCGCGCCGGCTACGGGCTCGACCCCGCCGACCTGGCCACCACCGCCGCACTCGGCCGGCCGCACCTGGCGTACCGACTCGTCGTGACCGGCGCGACGACGACGGCACTCGCCGACGCCCTGGATGACTACCTCGCCGCGCCGAAGCGGCAACGGCCGGGGCGGGTGACGACCGGCGCGGTGCCGGGTGCCGGCATCGCCGCCGCCGGGCTCAGCGGGGTGGCGCCGGTGGCGGTGTACGGCGGGCAGGGCACCTCGTACCCGGGCATGGCAGGGCCGCTCTACCGGCGGTACCCGCAGGTGCGGGCGGTGCTCGACGCCTGCGAGGCGTACCAGCGTCGCAGCGGCGGGCCGTCGGTGCTGACCCCGCTGCTCACCACCGACGCCGGTGATGACCGGATCTGGCCGGCCGACGTGGCGCAGCCGGCGCTGTTCGCGTTCCAGGCCGCGCTGACCCGGCTGTGGCGCTCGCTCGGGGTGGCTCCGCGACTCGTCGCCGGCCACAGCATCGGCGAGTACGCGGCCCTGGCCGCGGCCGGCGCGCTGTCGATCGAGGACGGCCTGCGACTCACCGGGATACGTGGGCGGCTGATGCGGCAGCACACCGCGCCCGGCGGGATGGTCGCGGTCTTCGCCGACCGGGCCGTGGTCGGCGAGGTGCTCGCCACCGACGGGCGGCTCGACCTCGCCGCGATCAACGCGGCCGGGCAGCATGTCGTCGCCGGACCGGTCGAGGCACTCGACGCCGCCTGTGGGGTTTTGGACCGTCTCGGGTTGCGCTGGCACCGGCTCGCCGTCGACCGCGCCTTCCACTCGGCGCTGCTCGACCCGATCCTCCCCCGGCTGGGCGAGGCGTTCGGGTCGGTCCCGTGGGCGCCCCTGGACACGCCGCTGGTCAGCAGCGCGGACGGCATCGTGCTGCCGGTCGGACACCGGCCGGACCCGGCGTACCTGGTGCGACAGACCCGGATGCCGGTCCGGTTCGACCTGGTCACCGCCGCGATCGCCGCCGAGACAGCCGAGACGTCGGCCGCCGCAGAGTCGGCCGGTGTGCCGGTGCTGGAGCTCGGTCCACAACCGAACCTGGTCGGGCTGCTGCGCTCGGCGCTGCCCGGATGGCCGGTGCTCGCCGCTCAGCGCCGGGGCGCGGAACTCGATCAGCTCATCGACAGCTGCGCCCGGCTGCACGTGCACGGGGTCGACCTGGACTGGGCCGCCCTGCTCGGTCCTGACCGCGCACGCCGGGTGCCGCTGCCGGCGTATCCGTTCCAGCGACGAATCCACTGGACCGGACCGCCGCTGGCACGAACCGAACCTGGAGGGTCGATGGTCAACGTTGACACCGTCCGCGACGGTGGCTCCGCGGTCGCCACCGGATCAGCCGCGCCGGACCTCGCGCCGGTGGTCGAGCGGATACGCGAGATCAGTGCCCGACACCTCGGCTGCGCGCCGGACGACATCGTCGTCGACCGGCCGTTCGTCGAGATGGGTGCCGACTCGCTCGCCATGATCAACGCGCTGCGGGAATTCGAAGGCGAGTTCGGTGTCCGGCTCGCCATGCGCGAACTGTTCGAGGAGGCGGACACCCCGGCCAAACTGTCCCGGCTGATCGTGTCCCGTCAGGCCCTGGCCCCGCACCCGCACCCGGCCCCAGCCCCGGCCCCAGCCCAGGCCCCGGTCCCGCCCGTCCCGTCAGTACCGTCAGTACCGTCATTGTCCGTACCAGCTGCGGCTCCGGCGGCACCGGACGTCGACGTACACGGGCCCAGGGTGGTCGTCGCGAAGGACAGCGGTCAGGTCGGTGCGGTCGCCAGCGACCGCGGCCGGGCCCATCTGGACGACCTACGGCGACGGTTCGTGGCGAAGACCCGGCGGTCGAAGGAGATCGCCCAGCGCCACCGTGGTGTGCTGGCCGACAGCCGGGCGGTCGTCGGCTTCCGCAGCGCCACGAAGGAGATGCTGTACCCGATCGCCGGCCAGCGGGCCAAGGGCGCATGGCTGGAGGACGTGGACGGCAACCGGTACGTCGACATCACCATGGGTTTCGGGGTGCTGCTGTTCGGCCACGAGCCGGACTTCGTCGCCGACGCGGTCCGGGAGCATCTGTCCCGAGGCGTCCAACTCGGACCGCGCAGCGTCGACACGGGTGAGGCCGCGTGGCTGTTGAGCGAGCTGACCGGGATGCCCCGGGTGGCGTTCGCCAACTCGGGCACCGAGGCGAACTCGGCGGCGATCCGGCTCGCCCGGGCCGCCACCGGACGCGACAAGATCGTCATGTTCCACGGGTCGTACCACGGACACGCCGACAACGTGCTCGGCCGATCGGTCGGGACGGGAGCGGACCGGACCACCGTCCCGGTCAGCACCGGCATCCCGGCCAGCGCCGTCGCGGACCTGGTCGTGCTCGACTACGGCGTACCCGAGAGCCTGCAGGTGATCGAGGCGCTCGGTGAACAGTTGGCCGCCGTCGTGGTCGAGCCAGTGCAGAGCCGACACCCGTCACTGCAGCCGGCGAAGTTCCTGCGCCGGCTCCGGGACATCACCCGGCGGTACGGAATCGTGCTGATGTTCGACGAGATGCTCACCGGGTTCCGGCCCCATCCGCGCGGCGCCCAGGGCCTGTTCAACGTGACCCCGGACCTCGCCACGTACGGCAAGCTGCTCGGCGGCGGCTTCCCGATCGGGGCGATCGCCGGACGCGCCGACATCATGGACGGCGTCGACGGCGGTTTCTGGCGCTACGGCGACGACAGCCGCCCGCAGCGGGAAACGACCTTCTTCGGCGGCACCTACATCCAACATCCGGTGTCCATGGCCGCCGCGCGCGCAGTGCTGACCCGGTTGACCGAGCACAGCCCACGACTGCAGCAGGAACTCAACGCCCGGACCGATCGGCTCGTCGGCACACTGAACGAGTTCTTCACCGAGGAGCAGTACCCGCTGCGGCTGAATCACGTCGGCTCGCAGTTTCGCTTCGAGCACCGCGCCGACCTCGAGCTTTTCTACCACCACCTGCTGGTCAAGGGGGTGTACGTCTGGGAGTGGCGCAACTTTTTCCTCTCCACCGCGCACACCGATGACGACGTCGACCTGGTGATCGACGCGGTGCGCGCGTCGCTACGCGAGATGCGCGCCGGCGGGCTGCTTCCCCGCCCGGCCGGCACCGCCGTACCCGGGACGGAACGAAACGGCACCGCACGGATCGAACCGACGGTACGGACCGAACCGACGCCGAGTGTCGCAGCAGCAGGCGGCCCCGAACCGGCGAGCGGACCGGTGCGCACGGCACCGGACTTCAGCGTCTACTTCTTCGGGGACTATCCGCCCGGCTCGGGGGCTGCCGACCCGTACGAGCTGATCGTCGACACGGCCCGCTTCGCCGACCGGCACGGATTCCACGCGCTGTGGATCCCCGAGCGCCACTTCCATTCCTTCGGCGGGGTGTTCCCCAACCCGGTGGTGCTGGCCGCCGCGCTGGCCCGCGAGACGAGCCGGATCCGGCTGCACGCCGGATCGGTGGTCCTGCCGCTGCACGACCCGATCCGGGTCGCCGAGGACTGGTCCATGGTCGACCGGTTGTCCGGCGGCCGGGTCGGCATCGGCTGCGCACCCGGATGGCACGCCGGCGACTTCGTCCTCGCCCCGGAGCACTTCGGTACCCACCGCGACGTGATGTACCGCCACCTCGACCAGGTACGCCGGCTGTGGCGTGGCGAGGCCGTCGAACGGCGCAGCGGCACCGGCGAGGCGGTCGAGATCCGCACCCTGCCCCGGCCGGTGCAGGCGATGCCGCCGATGTTCGTCGCCGTGGTGGGCAACCCGGAGTCGTACCAGCGAGCCGCCGAGCACGACCTCGGCATCGTCACCAACCTGATGAGTCAGTCGGTGGAGCAGTTGGCCGACAACATCCGGCGCTACCGGCAGACCCGCTCCGCACACGGGCTCGACCCGCACGGCGGCCGGGTGGTCGTGCTCGTGCACACCTACCTCGGTGCGGACTCGGCCCGGGCACGGGCCGAGGCGTTCGCGCCGCTGAAGGCGTACCTGCACTCCTCGCTGTCGCTGTTCGGGCAGATGACCAACAGTCTCGGATTCCAGGTGGACCTCGACACCGCCGACGCCGACGACCTGGACTACGTGTTCCAGCGCGCCTACGACCGGTACTGCGAGGCGCGGGCGCTGATCGGATCGCCGGACGACGGCACGCGGCTGATCGACGCGCTCACCGCCGCCGGCGTCGACGAGGTGGCCGCGCTGGTCGACTTCGGCGCATCCCCCGACCAGGTGCGGGCCGGGTTGCCTCAGCTGGACCGGCTACGGGCCAGGTGCCGGGCGGCGGCCGACACGCCACCGACCGGCACGCCGGTTGGCAGGCAGCCGACGACCCGCGCCGTCACAGCCGCCCGCGATGTCCCCCCGGACCGGACCGGACCGACGTCGCGCGGGCAGGCGCGGATGTGGTTCCTCGAACGGCTGCATCCGGGCCAGGGCACCTACAACGAGGCGGTCACCGTACGGCTCGACGGTCCGCTGGACGTGCCGGCGCTGCGGGCCGCGCTGGACCAGCTGGTGGCCCGGCACGGGGGGCTGCGTACCGTGTTCCGGGAGCGCGACGGCGAGCCGGTCCAGGTCGTGCTCGGCCGGGGCACAGTGGAGCTGACCGTCGAGGAACACGCCGGACGCGACGAGGACGACACCGTACGGCAGATCCTGGCCGAGGAGAGCCGGCGCGTGTTCGACCTCGCGCAGGGTCCGCTGCTGGTGACCCGGCTGCTGCGCTGGTCGGCCGAGCGGCACGTGCTGGTGCTGTCGTTGCACCACATCGTGGTCGACGCTGCATCGGTGCGGGTGCTGGCCAAGGATCTCTCCGCGTTGTACCGGGCCGCCCTCGACGGCCGGCCCGCCGACCTGCCGGAGCTGCCGGTGGACTGCCTGGACCTGGCCCGACGGGAGGCCGATGCCGGCAGCGGTTCGCCTGGCGAGCCGGACGGTCTGGCCTACTGGCGGGAGCGACTGGCCGGGGAGCTGCCGGTACTGGACCTGCCGACCGACCGACCACGCCCGACGGTACGCGGCAGCACCGGCGCGTCGGTGCGGCGCCGGCTCGACCCGGAGCTGTCCGGGCTGCTGAGCCGGCTCAGCGGCGCGCACCGGGCCACGCTGTTCATGACCGTGCTCGCCGGGTACGCGGCCACGCTGCGCCGGTTCACCCGCAGCGATCAGCTGGTCGTCGGGACACCGGTGTCGGTCCGGCCCTCCGGCACCGAGGCCGTGGTGGGGTTCTTCCTCAACACGGTCGCCCTGCGGCTGGACCTCTCCGGCGACCCGACCTTCGCCCGACTGCTCACGCAGGTCCGCGACACCGCCCTGGACGCATACGAGCATGCCGACGTGCCGTTCGACGCCGTCGTCGACGCGGTGAGCCCGGACCGGGACACCAGCCGGACCCCGGTCTTCCAAACCATCGTGGAGTTCGACAACGGCGGTGACCCGCTCCCGCTCGACCTGCCCGGGGTGACCGCCCGCACCCTGACACACCGGCCCGAACGGGCAGTGACCGACCTTGCCCTGTACGTGACCAACCACGCCGACGGGATCGACTGCCGGTTGGAGTACGGCACCGACCTGTTCGTGGCGGACAGCGCCGAACGGCTGCTGTCGTATCTGGTCGCGACCCTGGCCGCCGCCGTCGACCAGCCCGATACGCCGATCTCGGCGCTGGTCGGCGTCCTCGACGCCGACCGGGGCACGCTGGCCCGTTGGGGCGTCGGACGACAGCGTGAGCTGCCGACCGGTGGCGTGCACGACGCGGTGCGGCAGTGGGCGCAACGTACGCCGCAGGCGGTCGCGGTGATCGGTGGCGGCACGGTGCTGACCTACCGGCAACTCGACGAGCAGGCCACCGCTCTGGCGCAGCGGCTGGCCCGGCAAGGGATCGCCGCAGGCGACATCGTGGCGCTGTGGCTGCCCCGGTCGCCGCAGTTCGTCGTCGCCACCCTGGCGGTGCTGCGCGCCGGAGCCGCGTACCTGCCGTTGGATCCGTCCCTCGACGGCCGGCAGGTGCGGTTCATGGTCTCGGACAGCGCGGCCCGGGTGGTGCTGGCCACCGGAGGCGGCCCTGCGCCGGACCTGCCCGACGGGGTCCGCCTGCTGCACATCGACGAGTACGGCGACGGTGATCCCGTCGGCGGGTACGGCGACCCCGGCCGCGCGGCGGACGATCCGGATACGGCGTGCTACGTCATGTACACCTCCGGTTCCACCGGCAGGCCGAAGGGTGTGGTCATCACCCACCGCAGTGTGCTGAACCTGTGCCGGTGGTACCGCGACGAGCTGGCGCTGACCCCCGATGACCGCGGCGCCGTGGTGTGTGGGCAGAGCTTCGACGCCTCGGTGCTGGAGATCTGGCCGCCGCTGCAGGTCGGTGCGAGCCTGACGATCGCCGACGATGCCGTGCGGCTGGACTCGATGGCGCTGGCGCGCTGGATGCGTACCGCCGGGGTGAGCGTCGCGATGTTGCCCACGCCGATCGGGGAAGGGCTGCTCTCGCTGCCTGTCGTGGCCCAGCCCCGGCTGCGCCACCTCACCGTCGGCGGCCAGCAGCTGCGGGTACGCCCACAGCCCGGGGTGCCGTACGTCGTGCGCAACGTGTACGGACCGACCGAGACGACGGTCATCGCCACGTCCGAGGTGGTGGCGCCGGCGGCGGCCAAGTCCGACGGTCCGGTTCCGATCGGCCGGCCGCTGGACAACGTCCGCGTCGAGATCCGCGACGAAAGGGGCAACCCGGTTCCGGTCGGGGCGGTCGGAGAGCTGTTCATCGGCGGTGCCGGAGTGGGCCGTGGCTACCTGAACCGGCCCGAGCTGACCGCGCAGCGGTTCGTCGACGACCCGGCCGGCGGTGCCGGTTCCCGTCGCTACCGCACCGGGGACCTGGTGCGGTGGACCGCCGACGGGGTGCTGGTGTTCCTTGGCCGTACCGACGACCAGGTCAAGATCCGGGGGAACCGGGTCGAACCAGGCGAGGCGTCGGCGGTGCTGCGCGGGTTGGATCTGGTCGCCGACGGCATCGTGGTGGCCCGTCGGGACCGGCACGACGAGCCGTACCTCGCCGGGTACGCCGTTCCCGCCCCGGGCGTGGCATCCGACGGGCTGGCCGACCGGGTCGTCGCCGCGATGGCCCGCGAGCTGCCCGACGTGCTGATCCCCCGGGTGTGGGCGATGCTGCCGGCGCTGCCGCAGACCGGCAACAACAAGGTCGACCATGCCGGGCTGCCGGAGCCGACCATCCGTACCGGTGAGCCCGCGCCGGCGCTGACCCGACCGATCCCCCAACCGCCGGCCCAACCACCGGCACCACGACCGGTGGCCCGGCAGGACGACCCGACCGGTGACTCGCTGGCCGAAACGGTGCGGGCGTTGTGGGCCGCGGAACTCGACCTGGATCCGGAACGCATCGACCACGGTGCGTCCTTCTTCGCCCTCGGCGGCCACTCGATCAACGCGATGCGCCTGCTCAACCGGGTACGCGAGGCCACCGGGGCGGACTATCCGGCGTTGGAGTTCTTCCGCGCCCCGACCATCACGGCTATGGTGGGCCGGCTGCGCGGGCACGCCACGTCCGCCGACGACGGACCCACCCGCCGGGTGCGGGGCACGCTGTGACCTTCGACGAGCTGCTGGAGTACATCGCCGTACACGGCGTGCGGCTCACCGGCACCGGCGACACCCTGCACTACGACGCTCCGGCCGCCGCGATGGGTCCGCAGCTGGTCACGGCGCTGCGGTCGCACAAGGGCGAACTGCTGCGGTGGCTGGCCGCACCGGCTGATGAGCGAGAGGTGACCCGGGCACCGCTGTCGGCCCAGCAGGAGAGGGTGGTGGAGGTCGTTGGGCGTAGCACGCACCCGGCCAGCTGGAACGTCGGCCTGCGGCTGGAACTGGTCGGCGAGCTCGACGTCGCCGCGCTCGACGCCGCGCTCGACGGACTCGTCTCCCGGCACCATGCGCTGCGCGCCCGGCTGATCCGCGACGGTGGCACCTGGACCCAGCGGATCCTCGCCCACCGGTCGGTCCCGCTGCCCGTCGTCGAGCTGACCACGCTGGCGCCGGACGCGGCGCGGCGGCGGGCCGAGACCCTCTGCCGGGAGGTGGTGTCGCCGGTGTTCGCGCTGGCGGACGAGGCACCGGTGCGGTTCACGCTGATCCGGCTGTCGCCCGACGAGTCCTGGCTGGTGCTGGTCCTGCATCACGTCGCCTGCGACGGTCGGGCGGTCACCGTACTGCTGCGCGAGCTGGCGGACGGGTACCGGACCGCCCGCGACGCAGGTGTGCCGGACTTCGGCCCGCCCACCGCCCAGTGCACCGACTACGCACGCTGGCAGCAGGGCCAGTGGGACGAGCCGACCCGCCGCCGACGGCTGGCCTACTGGGCGGAGCACCTGGGCTACGGGCCGCTGGCGCTGGATCTGCCGTTCGACCGCCCCGTACCGCAGCAGCCGAGTGGGCAGGCCGCCACCTGTCGCTTCGAGATCCCGGGACAGGTTCGGCTCGCCGTCGAGGCGCTCGCCCGGGAGCTGGGTGCCACGGTGACCGCGGTCACCGCTGCGGCGTTGGCGCTGCTGCTCGCCCGACTCAGCGGGCAACCCGACGTGACCCTGTCGATGCCGTACGCCAACCGGTCACCCCGGGCGTACGAGGAGACCGTCACCGTGCTGGCGACGGCGCTGCCGGTACGGATCCGTACGGCCGCCACAGCGACGTTCGCGGAACTGGTCGGCCAGGCCGCCGGCGGCCTGTTCGCCGGCATCGACAACCTGCTGCCCACGGCATGGATCTACCAGCAGCTACCCGAGCCGGACAAGGGCGCGGCGGCGGCCGGGATGACGGTGAGTTTTGCCTTCCAGAGTACCTTCGACACCCGGATCGACCTGCCGGATCTGGCGGTCCGGGTGCACGAGGTGCCGACCGGCGCCGCGCGGGTGGCGCTGCTGATCGTCCTGGTGCCCGGGCCGGACACAATCGACGGCTGTCTGGAGTACCCAGTGGACCGGCTCGACGGCGACACTGTCGGCCGCTGGATGACGAGGTACGTCGACCTGCTCGCCACGGCGTGTGCCGGCCCGAACCGCCTACTTGCCGACCTCTGACCGCCGGTGTCGTCCACCAAGCCGCCGGAGTCGTCCGCCGAGGGCCGCGACGACACCCGGATTGAACGATCGTGTTCGATTCCTTGACACTCCAGATGCGCTCGCTAACACTTGTCCGAAACACGAACGTAATGTACGAACACGCGGCGCCCTGCCGGCCCGACGCGCCTAATCTGCTCGGTGCGGTGTTAACGCACACATAGTCAGTTCCACCGGAGCGACAGTGGTGCCGGCGGCAGCCGTCCGGCCCGATGTCCGTACCCAGGGAGGCCAGATCTTGTCAGGATCATCGTCGAACACCCGGTCGTTGCGTCGATTGTCTATCACCCTGGTGGCCGTGGTGACGGCGATGGTCGGCACCGCCGTCGTCACGTCGTCGTCAGCCACCGCCGCCACCAGCCAGTTCCGCGGCATGAACTGGGCCGTGCTGGGTGACAACTTCAGCACCGGCCCCCTCGTCGTGCACGGCCTGAGCATGTCCGACAGCAACGCGACGGTACGGGCCAAGGCCAACGCCATCTACGACGACATGGCGGCCACCATGGGGGTCAACACCGTCCGGTTGCCGATCAACACCCACACGGTCGGTACGGCGTGGTGGGAGGCCTACCGGGGTGCCATCGACGCCGCCACCGCCCGCGGCTTCAAGGTCATCCTGGCGTACTGGGAGGACGGCGCCGCCTCCGGCGGCAGGATCACGAACATGGCCGCATGGAACACGATGTGGTCCACGGTCACCGACGCGTACGGCGCCAACACCAACGTCTACTTCGAGCCGATGAACGAACCGCACGGCTACAGCTCGGCGCAGTGGCGCGACATCGCGGCCAACTGGCTCAGCTACCACTACTCGGCGGTGCCCGGCCGGGTACTCATCGGCGGCACCGGCTACAGCCAGGACCTGCGGGACGTCTGCAACGACAGCCGCTTCAACTCGACGCTACTGTCCTTCCACCACTACGCCTTCTTCTACGGCGAAATGACCTACGACGCCTTCCGCAGCCACATCCAGACCCGCCTCGGCAACTGCGCTGCCCGAGCGGTCGCCACCGAGTTCGGCGCGCCCATGAACGACGGCCGCAACTACGCCGACCCGAACAGCACCGACAACTTCGTCCGCCACATCCGCGCCATGGCCCAGGTGATGCGCGACAACCGAATGGGCGGCACCTACTGGCCCGCCATCGGCGGCAAGCCCGGCAGCATCGGATACGACTGGTACTCGATGTTCTCACTCAGCGGCAGCGGCACCAACCTCGACCTGACCGTCCGCAACGCCTCCGGCGCCGACCAGATCCGGTACGGGTGGGGTGACACCGTCAGCACACCACCACCGCCGCCGACAGACCTGTTCTACCAGGTCAGTGTCCGCCACAGCGGCAAGGCCATGGACGTCCAGTGGCCGAACACCGACAACGGTGCGCGGGTCGGCCAGTACGCGTACAACGGCGACGCGTGGCAGCACTGGCAGTTCCAGGACGCCGGCAGCGGCTACTGGCGCCTGATCAGCCGGCACAGCGGAAAGTGCCTCGACGTGGTGAGCGCGTCGACCGCCGACGGGGCCGAGCTCATCCAGTACACCTGCGGCACCGGCACCAACCAGCAGTTCCAGATGGTCACCAACGGCAGCTACTTCCAGCTCCGGGCGCGGCACAGCGGCAAGTGTGTGGACGTGCCGTCCGCGTCGACCGCCGACGGCGTCGTCCTCAAGCAGTATCCGTGCCACACCGGCACCAACCAGCAGTGGTCGCGGACGCCTGTCTGACGGTCGCTAGTCTGCTGGTCGTGCGGACACCCGGCGACCGGCTCGACCTGGCCGTCGACCCGGCCAGGTCGACCGGGCGCATGCTGCTCGCCGACGGAGTCGAGCAGTCGTACGTGGATGTCGCCGATCCCGCGTACCTGCGCTTCGAGTACGTCCGCCGGATGGCCGCCCTCGCCGATCTCGCCGCGCCGGCCGGTGCTCCGCTGGACGTGCTGCACCTCGGCGGCGGTGCGCTGACGCTGCCACGCTACGTCGCCGCCGCCCGACCCGGCTCGGCGCAGACCGTCGTCGAACGGGATCCCGAAGTGGTCGCGCTGGTGGCACGGGACCTGCCGCCCCGACCGGCCAGCGTCGAGGTCATGGTCGCCGACGCGCGGGAGGCGGTCATCGCCGCGCCCGCCGCCGCGTACGATCTGGTGCTCGCCGACATCTACCAGGCGGCCCGGATGCCACCGCACGTCGCCACCGTCGGGTTCGCCGCCGAGGTCGCCCGGGTACTGCGACCTGACGGCATCTACCTGGTCAACGTCACCGACCTGCCGCCGCTGGCCGGCACCCGGATGCAGGTGGCCACCTTGCAGGCGGTCTTCGCCGACGTCTGTGCCGTCGCCGACCGGCGGATGCTGCGCGGCCGGCGGTACGGCAACGTGGTACTCGCCGCAGCACGGACGCCGGGCCGCCTGCCGGTAGCGCGCCTGGTGGTACGGGCGCTGCGCGACCCGGTACCCGGCGGTGTGCTGCACGGACCGGCGCTGGACAGGTTCGTCGCCGGCGCCCGGCCCCGCACCGACGAACCGTAGCGGGACATCCGACAGCAGCCGAGGGCTACGACAGCAGCGTGGTGCCGTACCCGGTCTTTCACCATCTGTCGGTGAGTCTATGTCTTGCGGGCGACCGCCCCGTACATGGCGATGTCCTTGTCTGTTATGCCGGGGTCCTGCGGGCCGTCCGGGCGCCACTTGTGGACCTGGACCAAGCCCGGCTCGACCAGCTCCAGGCCGTCGAAGAACGCCAGCGCCGCGGCATGACGGCGGAAGACGAGGGTCTCCCCCAGCCGGTTGTACTCCTGCTGAACCTCGGCCAGCGGAATCGGGTCGAACTCATCGGTCGCGATGGACATCGCCAGGAAACTGCCCGCTGGGAGTACGTCCAGGACCCGCCGTACGACCTGTCGTGCTTCCTCATCGTCCTCGATGAAGTGCACGACCGCGATCAGCAGTAGCCCTACCGGCTGGTTCAGGTCGAGGGTCCGCAGGAACTCCGGCGCGGAGATGATCGCCTGAGGGTCACGCATGTCGGCCGCGACGTAGGCGGTGCGTCCCTGTGTCGTCCCGATCATCAGTGCCCGCGCGTGAGTGAGCACGAGCGGATCGTTGTCGGTGTAGACGACCCGTGCGGTCGGGTCGACCGACTGCACGACCTCATGGAGATTCGGTGACGTCGGCAGCCCGGTGCCGATGTCGAGAAACTGCCGGATCCCGTGCTCGGCCGCCAGGAAGCGTGCCACCCGGTGCATGAAGTGCCGGTTGGCCCGCATGTGGGCTCGCAACGCGGGCCATATCCGCAGCGAGTTCTCGCCGGCCTCGCGGTCGGCGGCGAAGTTGTCCTTGCCGCCGAGGATGTAGTCGTAGATCCGTGCGCCGTGCGCCCGGTCGGTGCGTAGATCGACCTCTCGGGCATCTTCGCCGCGACGTTCCACCAAGACCTCCGTACAACGATGTCGTCCCTCGCGCAGGCGACCCTACACGGTTCGGCTTTCACCTCCTGTGTAGACCCGCCAACGCGACGATCGCGAACGCCGCCGCCCGTGCGCGGTGCGCGACTTCCTGTCACCGCCCCTGTTACAGCCGGGATTCGATGGTGGCGATGATCCGCGGGCGCAGCTCGGCGGCGCTGATGACGGCGTCCACCGAGCCGACCTCGACGGCACGCCGGATGTCGTGGATCCGGTCGAACTCCGTGGCCACCTCGCCCAGCTTCTCCGCCCGTACCGACGACCGCAGCTCGTCGAGCTCGGCGGCCAACGCGGCGCGATCGGTGCCGACCGCGGCGGCCACCCGGGACTCCAGGTCCCGGATCCGCGGGTCGCGGGCGGTACGGGCGTCCACTTCGCCGGAGAACACCACCGCGGCGGCGGGAGCGCCACCGAGTACCGACGCGAACGAACCTTCCAGCGCGAGCACGGTCATGGCGGGGTTCAGCGCCTTCGAGAAGACCACGAAGGCGCCACCGTGGTACCGCGAGATCACACAGAACACGATCGGCCCCCGGAAGTTCACGATCGCCCGGCCGATCTCGGCGCCGTACTCCAGCTGCAGCTTGCGCATCGACTCGGGCGAGCCGTCGAAGCCCGACAGGTTGGCCAGCACCACCAGCGGCCGGTTGCCGCTGGCCGCGTTGATCGCCCGCGCGGCCTTCTTCGACGACTGCGGGAACAGCGTGCCGGCGGTGTAGGTGTCCGGGCCGTCGGTGGGCGGGAAGCCACGCCGCGGCACCGTCCGCGATTCGATGCCGAGCAGGCAGGCGGGGATGCCGCCGAGATGGACGTCCTGCACCACGGCGGTGTCGGCGTCGGCCATGCCCGCCCAACGTTCCAGCACCGGGTGGTCCTGGTCGGCCAGTGCCCGCATCACGGTCCGGATGTCGAACGGCTTCTTGCGGTCCGGGTTCGCCTCGGCCGAGAAGATCTCCCCGACAGTGGTGAAGTCGCTGCCGGCCAGCGTGTGCGGAAAGGTGGAGACGTCGCGGTCGGTGGGGTCGGTGGTGACCGCCCGCCGGGGCCCGGTCTCACCCGGTACGACGTACGTGTGGTCGTAGTGGGCCAGCAGCACGTCCCGCGCGGCGGTCAGGCTCGGCGCCCAGTACTGTGCCTGCCCGTTCGGCCCCATCACCCGGTCGTAGCCGCCGATGCCGAAGTTGTCCTCGGCGGACACCCCGCCGGAGAAGTCCAGCGACTGCTTGCCGGTGAGCACCATGGCCGAGTCCGGCGTCATCACCAGGATGCCCTTGGTGTGCATGAGCATCGTCGCCTCGGCGTTCCAGTACGGCTGCGCGCCGACGTTGATCCCCGCGACCACGATGTTGATCTCACCGCCGGCCTGGGTGAACTCGACGATCCGTTTGAGCGCGGCGGCCACCCAGTCCATGTTCTCGGTGCCCGACTCCATGGAGATCCGGGCCCCGGCGGACAACGCGTACCACTCCACCGGCACCCGCATCCGCTCGGCCAGGTCCAGAGCCGCGATGATCCGGCGGCACTCCGGCTCGGACAGGGCACCGAGCGACTTCGTGGGATCGCCGAACAGCACCACCCGGGTGACACCCTCGGGGTGACGGGCGGTGACCGTGCTGACCACGCCGGCGACGATCGCCGCGCTGTTGGCCCCCTTCGCCCGGTCGACCGGCACCAACGCGTTGTCGTCGTCGAGGTCGTGCTCGACGAAGTCGCCGAGCCGGCCGGTGAGTTCGTACGGGTACACCGTGTTGCGGCTGCTCGCCCGCAGCACCTTCAGCCGGTAGTCGTCCAACGGCTCGACCGGCTCGACCGGCGGCTCGCCGACGACCAGTTCGGCGCCGCCGGTGGCGTCGAAGGCGATCCGTACCGCCATCTTCGTCAGCTCGCCGGTCGCCCGGTCGCGTTGACGCCCGATGAACAGGATCTCCTCCAATCCGGCGCCTGCGGTCGTCGGGCGCATCCGCCCGGCGATCATCTCCATCTCCTGCCGGGTGAGGTCGTTCGGCGGCCAGACGTAGATCACGATCCGGTTGGTGGTGAAGCGGGTCTTCGACGGTCTGCCCGACTGGGCCCGGCGGATCGAGTCGAGGCAGGCCGCGACGGTGTCCTCGGTGGTCGGCAGCGACACCAGGCGTCCATCGTGGTCACGCAGCTGGGTCAGGTCACGTACCTGTGCGAACGCGACGAGACGCTGGTCCGACGGGTTCTCCCGCGCGACGCACTGGAAAAGATAGACCTCCTCGTCCAGCGAGGGCAGCCGGGTCAGGCCGAACTTGCGCAGCCGCTCCAGCTGCATGCGCTGCGCGATGTACGGGTGCAGGCCGCGGATCAGCCGCTCCTCGACCATCCCCTGGCTCGACGGGCGGAATGTGAAGTGGTGGTGCATCACCGCGCCGGCACGGCCCGCGATCGTGGTGGTCACCCGGCGGACCTGGGGCGGCAGCGGGTGCGCGGTGACGACGTCGAGCAGCGCAGCCGCCATCGCGTCGAAGTCCTCCGGCTGGTTCTCCCAGGCGAGATAGATATCCGCGTCGATAGACTCCCGGCCGACGGCCAGCTCGGCGAGCCCGTCGAGTGCGGTGCCCAGGGCGTCGATGGCCACGGCGGCGGTGACCACGCTCGAGTCCGCCCGCTCGGCGACCACGAAGGTGCAGCCGGCGACCTGGTGGGCGTGGACCGCGGTGAGCCCTTTGTTGCCGTAGTACCGGCGGGTCAGCACCTCCAGCATGACCGCGTTGTCGAGGTGGTCACGGACGATCCGCTGGCCGAGCAGCCGGACCAGGGGCTCGGTGCTGCGGACCATGTCGGCGATGCGCTCGGCGCGCTCCGGCGTCTCCGGGTGGGCGTCCAGGTGACGCAGGTGCGCGCGGACCCGGGCGTAGACGGTGGCCCGGTTGCGGCGCAGCAACGGCTGAGCGAACCAGGCGAACACCACGCCCCGGGCAAGGTCGGCGATCACCGGGAAGCGGACCTGCGTGGCGGCGACCAGCCGCTCCAGGGCGAGACCGGCGGGCTCGTGCAACGACTGGCCGGGCGGCGGCTCCCGTAGCCACGCGCGCAGCAGTGTCGCCACGACGGTGGCGTCGGCTGCGGCACGCTGCAGAGCGAGGAAGATCCGGAAGACGGCGGCTTCGAGATCGGCGGAGCGCTCCAGATCGGTGACGCCGTAGTGGCTGAGCGCCTTGGCGAGCTTGGTCTGGAACGCGTCCGGCAGGCCGGCCCGTTCGACGTCGAGGCTCTGCAGGTAGGTGTGGAAGTACTCGCGGTCGCTGTGCACGTGCCCGTCGCCGCCGTCAACGTCGGTCGGCCGGTTGCGGCTCAGCTCGGCGAGGTCGGCGAAGACCTCGACGAGATCGATCTCAGCGGCCAACGGCCGGTCGCCGTCCTCGGCGGCGGCCCGGCGCGCGACGAGATAGTCGTCGAGGACGCGGCGGTCGTCGTGCGGGTCGACGTCGAAGCCGAGGAGCAGCCCGCGCAGACCCTCCTGACCCCGCCGGCACCGTTCGGCCGGCGGGAGCGCCCCGGACACGGCGGGCATGTCCAGCTCGACGGGCGCGGCCGCGGCGGCGTCGGTCCCGGTTGCCGCGTCGTCCGCGACCGGCTCCAACCTCAGCAGCGGTGCGCCCGCCTCGACCTGGTTTCCGACCGACACGGCGGATTCCTTCAGCCGGGCCTTGAACGGTGCCCGCAGCACCGTCTCCATCTTCATGGCCTCGAGCACCAGCACCGGTGCGCCCGCCTCGACCTCGGCACCGACCGGCACCGGGGTGGCGACGACCAGAGCGGGCATCGGTGCGCGGAGCACGCCGCCCTCGTCGCGGCTGACCCGGTGGGTCACCCCGTCGACCTCGACCAGGTGCACCGGCCCGTGCGTTCCGGTGATTAGGCGGTGCCGGCTGCCGTTGACGACGATCTGCCCGGTGTGCCGGTCGAAGCGGTCCAGCTCGACGTCGGCGCTGTGCACGACGTCGGCCACCTCGATGCCGACGCGGAACCGGTACGCGCCGGTCCGCGCCACCCGTACCCGGTAACTGACGCTCCGCAGCTTGAGGTCCACCGGTCGGCCGCTGGCGTGCTGCACCTGTGGACGTCCGCCGGACGCGGTGGCCAGCAGTCGCTGCCGTTCGACGCGCTCGTCGGCCTCGTAACCCTCGATCGCGGCGGCGGCGAGGGCTACGGCGACGTGCCGGTGCGCGACGAGCCGGCCCGCACCGCGGACCCGGTCGATCCACCCGGTGTCCGCGCTGGCGTCGATCACCTCGGGCTGATCGAGCAGGTCGATCACGAAGCTCTTGTTCGTCGCACCGCCCTCGATGATCACGGTGGTGTTCGCCATCGCCCGGCGCAGCCGGCCGAGCGCCTCGTCACGGTCCCGTCCGTACGCGATGATCTTGGCGATCATGGAGTCGAAGGCGGCGGGGATGGTGTCGCCCTCGCTGACCCCGGTGTCCACCCGGATCCCGGGCCCGGAGGGCAGGTCCAGCCGGGCGATCCTACCGGGCGACGGCGCGAAGTCGCGGTCCGGGTCCTCGGCGTTGAGCCGGGCCTCGACGGCGTGCCCGCGCTCGACCGGCGGGTCGCCCTCCAGCCGCCCGCCCGACGCCACGTGCAGCTGCGCCTTGACCAGGTCGAATCCGGTGGTGGACTCGGTGATCGGGTGCTCCACCTGCAGCCGGGTGTTGACCTCGAGGAACGCGAACATGCGGTCACCCGGGTGGTAGAGGAACTCGACGGTCGCCGCGCCCCGGTAGCCGACCGCGACGGCGAGCCGTTCGGCCGACGCCTTGAGGTCGGCGGCCTGCGCCGGGCTGAGCACCGGCGACGCCGACTCCTCGATCACCTTCTGGTTGCGCCGCTGCACCGAACAGTCCCGTACGCCGAGTGCCCAGGCGGTGCCCTGACCGTCGGCGATCACCTGGACCTCCACGTGCCGGGCACCGGTGACCAGCCGTTCCAGGAACACGACGCCGCTGCCGAACGCGCGGGCGGCTTCCTGGCTGGTGCGCTCGTACGCGTCGACGAGCTCGGCCTCGTTGGTGATCACCCGGATGCCGCGCCCGCCGCCACCGGCGGTCGCCTTCAACATCAGCGGGTAGCCGATGCCGCTCGCCGCCGCCACGGCGGCCTCCAGGGTTTCGACCGCGCCCCGGCTCCACGGGGCGACCGGCACGCCGACCTCCTCGGCGATCAGCTTCGCGCCAATCTTGTCGCCGAGCTGGCGCATCGCGTGCGCGCTCGGTCCGACGAAGGTGACGCCGGTCTTCTCGCACAGCTCCGCGAACGCCGGGGACTCGGCGACGAAACCCCAGCCGACCCACGCCGCGTCGGCGCCGGTCGCCACCAGGGCTCGTTCCAGGACCGCCAGATCGAGGTACGGCCGGGCGGACGCCGGCCCGAGGTCGTAGGCGATGTCCGCCTCGCGGACGAACGTCGCGGTACGGTCGACGTCGGTGTACAGGGCGACTGTCTCGATCCGCGCCCCGGTCTCGGCAGCCAGCTCCCGGACGGCGTGGATGAGCCGCATCGCGGCCTCACCACGGTTGACGATGGCAATGCGGCTGAACACCCGATCGGCCCTCCGGTACGCCTACGATCCACGCGTCGCTGATGCGACTCCGACAGGATCACCCTTACGCCTGCCGGCTGGAAACACCATAGGGCGTCCGACAAAGTAACGACCATGTCACTCAATGCGGTTCCCGGCACCGGTGGCGGCCGGACGTCTCGCCGGGGCTCAGGCCAGCGTGCTCGGTGCGGCGGTGGATGCCGGAGCGGTAGGTCCGACCTGGGCGGATGCCGGTGCCACGGCGACGCCGTCCGGGGTGGCTGAGGTCGCCGCTGCCGCGGCGGCGGCCGGGACGTCGGCGCCGTGCGGCGGACGGTAGGGGCGACACGACGCGCGGACCACCAGCTCGGTCGGCAGTCTGATGTGGGTGTCCCGCTCGACGCCGGCGATCAGGTCGACGAGCAGACCCAACGCCTCGGCCCCCATCCGCTGCAGGGGCTGCATGATCGTGGTCAGCGGCGGGTCGACCGACGCCGACTCCGGGATGTTGTCGAAGCCGATCACCGAGAGGTCGTCGGGCACCGTCAGACCCATCTCCTGAGCGACGTTCAGCGTGGAGATCGCTGACAAGTCGTTCCCCGCGAAGATGGCGGTCGGCCGGTCCGGCAGGGCCAGCAGTTCGGCCGCGGCGCCGGCGGCGCTCTCGATGCGGAACCCACCGACCCGTACGAGTGTCTCGTCCACCGGGACGCCCGCGTCGGCCATCGCCTGACGGAAGCCCGCTTCGCGCAGCCGCGCCGACTCCAGGTCGGTCCGACCGATGATGTGCCCGATCCGGCGGTGGCCGAGGGAGAGCAGGTAGTTGGTCGCCAGGATGGCGCCGGCGAAGTTGTCGGAGTCGACGGTCGGCAGGCCGGACGGGCCGGTGTGCGGGTCGACCGCCACCACGTGGAAACCCTGCTTGGTCTCCACCACGGTCGGCGTGACGATCACGGCACCGTCGATGAGCGTGCCGGAGAGCCGGGCCAACGACCGGCGTTCCCAGCCGACGGCCGTACCGGCCCCGTCCCCGCCGGAGTAGGCCAGCAGCTGGTAGCCGGTGCCGGCGACCTGCTTGGAGGCACCCTTGAGCAGCTCGGTGGAGAAGGGTTCGAACTCGGCGACCAGGATCCCCAGCACGTTGGTGCGATGGCTGCGCAGGCTCTGCGCTCCCAGACTCGCCTCGTACCCCAGCCGGTGGATGACCTGCTGCACCCGCTCGACCGTCGCCTGCGCAACGCCATAGCGACCGTTGACGACCTTCGATACCGTCGCCACGGAGACGCCGGCCGCCCGGGCCACGTCCGACATCTTCACACGCTGCGAGAACTCCACGCCGACGATGATAGGGGTCCGGCGGCGGCGCGTCACCGCCGAGTCGAAAACGTTATCGATACCGATTGACACCGCGTTACGCGGCTGTAAAACTCCCCGACAGGCCAAGCACCCGACTGACCAGTCGAGGAGAACATGATGGCAATACCGCGCCGCGCAGGCGCCGTCCTAGCGCTCTTTCTGACCAGCACCCTGCTAGCCACCGGATGCAGCAACGGTGACGACAACACCGAGCCCGCTGGCGAGCTGTACGAGAACCCGGTGACCCTGACCTGGTGGCACAACGCCTCCCAGGACGGGCCCGGCAAGGAGTACTGGGAGAAGGTCGCCAACGACTTCTCCGCGCTCCACCCGACCGTCACGATCGAGATCGAGGCGATCGAGACCAACCAGTTGCAGCGCACCCGGCTGCCCGCCGCCCTGCTGAGCAACGACCCGCCGGACATCTTCCAGGCCTGGGGCGGCGGCGAGCTGCGCGAGCAGGCCGAGGCCGACTACCTCAAGGACATCACCGACCAGGTGCAGGCCGAGGTCGAGAACATCGGCTCCTCGGTGGAGATCTGGCAGGCCGACGGCCGACAGTACGGCCTGCCGTACCGGATGGGCATCGAAGGAATCTGGTACAACAAGGACCTGTTCGCCCAGGCCGGCATCGACGCTCCCCCGACCACCTTCGACGAGCTCAACGACGCCGTCACCAAGCTCAAGGCGATCGACGTCATCCCGATCGCCCTCGGCGCCGGCGACAAGTGGCCGGCCGCGCACTGGTGGTACAACTTCGCCCTGCGCGCCTGCTCGGTGGAGACCCTCCGGTCGGCCACGATGGAGCTGAACTTCGACGACCCGTGCTGGGTGAAGGCCGGCGAGGACCTGCAGGCCTTCATCGCCACCGAGCCGTTCCAGGACAACTTCATCGCCACCCCGGGTCAGAACGACCCGACCAGCGCCAACGGTCTGCTCGCCAACGGACAGGCCGCCATGGAGCTGATGGGCGACTGGAACCGGGGCACGCTGGACACGGTCGCCTCCGATCCGGATGCGCTCGCCGAGTTCATCGGCTGGTTCCCCGTTCCGGCGATCGCCGGCTCCGCCGGTGACCCGGCCGCGGCCCTCGGCGGCGGTGACGGCTTCGCCTGCGCCAAGAACGCTCCGGCGGAGTGCGTCGAGTTCCTCAAGTACATCGTCAGCCCCGAGGTGCAGACGGGTTACGCCGAGACCGGCACCGGTCTGCCCGTGGCCCCGGAGGCGGCGGCGGCCGTGACCGACCCCGCGCTCCAGTCGATCCTGCAGGCCACGACCGACGCCAGCTACGTCCAGCTCTGGTTGGACACGGCCTTCGGCAGCACCGTCGGCAGCGCGATGAACGACGCGATCGTCGCGATCTTCGCCGGCAACGGCTCGCCCGAGGACGTCGTCACGGCAATGAAGTCGGCCGCAAGCAAGTGACCACGATCAGCCGAAACCCGAGCCCCGCCGGCGGCGCCACCGCGCCCCCGGCGGGGGTCCGGCGTGCCGGGCGCCGTTCGTCCCGCGCGGCCGAGACCCGACGCAAGTGGTACGAGATTATCGGACTGACCACCCCGGCGGTGATCGTCTACGTGATTTTCGTGCTGGTCCCGATGGGCTTCGCGTTCTACTACAGCCTGTTCCGGTGGCGGGGAGTCGGGCCGCCCACCGACTTCGTGGGCCTGAACAACTACGTGCTCGCCTTCCAGGACCCGATCTTCCGCGACGCGCTGCGCAACAACGCGTTCATCGTGATCGGATCGCTGGTGGTGCAGGGTCCCATCGCCCTGGGCATCGCGCTGCTGCTGAACCGGCCGTTCCGCGGCCGTACGGTGTTCCGCCTGCTGGTCTTCGTGCCCTACGTGCTTGCCGAGGTCACCGCCGGCATCATGTGGAAGTTGCTGCTGACCGACGACGGCACCGCGGACGCGCTGCTGCGATCGGTGGGGCTGGGTGGCCTGGTGCGGCCCTGGCTCGCCGACCTCGACCTGGTGATCTGGACCCTACTGTTCGTCCTCACCTGGAAGTACGTCGGCTTCGCGATCATCCTGCTGCTCGCCGGTCTGTCCAACGTGCCGACCGAGCTGACGGAGGCGGCCGAGATCGACGGGGCCGGCTGGTGGCAGATTCAACGCCACATCACCCTGCCGTTGCTGGGGCCCACGATCCGGATCTGGATGTTCCTGTCGATGATCGGCTCGCTGCAGGTCTTCGACGTGATCTGGGTGACCTCGGTGCCCGCGGTACGTTCGTTGGGCGCCTCGGCCACGATGGCGACCTACATGGTGGACAACGGCTTCTTCGCCCGGCTGTGGGGCTACGGCAACGCGATCGCCGTGATCCTGTTCGCGATCTCGTTCGTCGCGGCGCTGTTGTTCCAGCGCTTCCTCCTCCGCCGGGACATCGAGGGCGCAGTGACCGGAAGGAGGAACTGACCGTGACCGCAGTCGCCGCTCCCCGCGCCAAGCGCCGCCGGGATTCGTCGTGGGGCAGTCCGCTCACCTACGCGCTGGCCCTCGCGGTGGCCGGGGTGTCGATCGTACCGGTGATCTACGTGATCATCGGTGGCTTCCGTACCACTCCGCAGATCATCGCCGACCCGGCCGCGCTGCCCGATCCATGGGTGGTCGACAACTACGTCCGGGTGATGACCGAAAGCGATTTCTGGCTGCAGACCGTCAACAGTGCGATCGTCGCCTTCGGCACGACACTCGGCGTCGTGACGCTGGGGCTCTGCGCCGCGTTCGTGCTCGCGCGGTACACCTTCCGTGGGCGGGAGGTCCTCTACACCTTCTTCACCCTCGGTCTGCTCTTCCCGGCCGGGGCGGCGATCCTGCCGCTCTACCTGATGCTGCGCGACATGAACCTGATCAACTCCTACTTCGCGGTGATCCTGCCGCAGATCGCCTTCGCGCTGCCGCTCACGATCGTGATCCTGCGTCCCTTCCTGACCGCGGTGCCCCGCGAGTTGGAGGACGCGGCGGCGATCGACGGTACGGGGCGGCTCGGCTTCCTCTGGCGCATCATGCTGCCGCTGTCGCGTCCCGCTCTCGTCACCGTCGGGATCCTCGCGTTCGTGACGAGCTGGAACGCGTTCCTGCTGCCGCTGCTCGTCCTCGGTGACGCCGACCAGCACACCCTGCCGCTGGGCGTGCAGAACTTCTCCAGCCAGTACACCTCGGACACCGCCGGGATCCTCGCCTTCACGTCGATGGCGATGCTGCCGGCGCTGCTCTTCTTCACGATCGCCGAGAAACAGATCGTCGGGGGTCTGCAGGGTGCCGTCAAGGGCTGACCGGCCCCGGCACGTACAACGGCCGTGCCCGCGACGACGTGGCACGCGCACGACACGGAAAGGCACAGCATGACTGAGGTCCGCGCGACGGTGGACGGGGGCGAGCCGGTGCAGACCGGTCCGCACCACGACCGGCCGGAGCGGCCCGACCGGCGCAACGAACCCGACGGCGAGGCCCGCGTCCGGGACCTGCTGGACCGGATGACGGTCCAGGAGAAGGTCGCGCAGCTGGTCGGTTTCTGGGAGAAGGAGGACGGCGAGTCGGTCGCCCCGATGCAGGGTGAGTTCGGCGCGGCCGCCCGGCTCGAGGACTTCTCCCGGCACGGGCTCGGCCACGTCACCCGGGCGTACGGCACCCGCCCCGTCGACCCGGCCGCGCGCGCGGCCTGGCTCTGGAAGTTCCAGTCCGAGCTGGTGACGGGGACCCGGCTCGGCATTCCGGCGATCGTCCACGAGGAGTGCCTGACCGGCCTCTCCGCGTGGCAGGCGGCGACCTTCCCGACACCGCTGGCGTGGGGAGCCGCCTTCGACCCCGACCTGGTCGCCGAGATGGCGTCGGCGATCGGCTCGTCGATGCGGACCCTCGGCGTGCACCAGGGCCTCGCACCGGTGCTCGACGTGATCCGCGACCCACGCTGGGGCCGGGTCGAGGAGTGCATCGCCGAGGATCCGTACCTGGTCGGCACGATCGGCACCGCGTACATCCGGGGTCTGCAGTCACAGGGGGTGCACGCCACCCTCAAGCATTTCGTCGGCTACTCCGCCTCGCGGGCCGGACGCAACTTCGCTCCGGTGTACGCCGGCCCACGGGAGGTCGCCGACGTGCTGCTGCCCCCGTTCGAGATGGCGCTGCTCGACGGCGGTGCCCGCTCGGTCATGCACTCGTACGCCGAGATCGACGGGGTGCCGGTCGCCGCCGACCCGGCCATGCTCACCGGTGTGCTGCGGGACCGGTGGGGGTTCGACGGTGTGGTGGTGGCCGACTACTTCGGCGTGGCGTTCCTCAAACTGCTGCACCACGTCGCGGGCGACCACACCGAGGCGGCGGTCCAGGCGCTGACCGCCGGCGTCGACCTCGAACTGCCGACCGGCGACGCCTATCTGACGCTGCCGGAGGCGGTCCGCTCCGGCCAGGTCGACGAGGCACTGCTCGACCGGGCCGTGCTGCGGGTGCTGCGCCAGAAGCAGGAGCTGGGGCTGCTCGACGCCACCTTCAGCGAGGATCCGCCCCGGGAGATCGACCTCGACTCGCCCGAACACCGGGCGATCGCCCGTCGACTCGCGGAGCGGTCCGTCGTCCTGGTCTCCAACCAGGACGTCCTGCCACTGCCAGCGGGTCGCCGGCTGGCGGTGATCGGGCCGAACGCCGATCTGGCCAGTGCCCTGTTCGGGTGCTACTCGTTCGTCAATCACGTGCTGCCGCAGCATCCCGGGGTGGCGGCCGGGATCGAGGTGCCGACGGTTCTCGACGCGATGCGGGCCGAGTTCGGCGCCGAGCTGGTCAGCTGGGCGCACGGCTGCGACGTCGACGACGCCGACCGGTCCGGCTTCGCGCCGGCCGTCGACGCAGCTGCCGCCGCCGACGTCGCCGTACTGGTCGTCGGGGACCGGGCCGGGCTGTTCGGGCGCGGTACGGTCGGCGAGGGCTGCGACACCGACGACCTGGAACTGCCCGGGGTGCAGCGCGACCTGGTCGAGGCCGTGCTGGCCACCGGCACCCCGGTGGTCCTGGTGCTGCTCACCGGGCGGCCGTACGCGATCGGTTGGGCACTGGACCGGTGCGCCGCGGTGGTGCAGGCGTTCTTCCCCGGGGAGGAGGGCGCGGCGGCGGTCGCCGGGGTGCTCTCCGGGCGGGTCAACCCGTCCGGCCGGCTGCCGGTCAGCCTGCCCCGGTCGGCGGGGGCGCAGCCGTACTCGTACCTGCACCCGGCGCTCGGTGAGGGCAACGAGGTGACCAACCTGTCGGTCACCCCACCGGCGGTGTTCGGCCACGGGCTGTCCTACACCACGTTCGCCTACTCGGAGCTGACCGTGCCGGCGACCGCGCCCACCGACGGGGCGCTGGTGGTGACGGTACAGGTGACGAACACCGGGGCGGTCGCCGGCGACGAGGTGGTCCAGCTCTACGGCCACGACGTGGTGGCCTCGGTGACCCGGCCGGTGGCGCAGCTGCTCGGCTACCGCAGGGTCCATCTCGAACCGGGTCGGACGGTCACGGTCGAGCTGACCGTGCCCACCGCCCGGCTGGCGTTCGCCGACCGCACCCTGACCCGGGTGGTCGAGCCCGGCGAGGTCGAGATCTGGGTGGGCACCAGCGCGCAGCGGCTGGCGCAGGGGCGGACCGACCTGGTCGGGCCGACCGTGCCGGTCACCAACGCGTCGCCCCGGTGGACGGCCTCCGAGGTGCGCTGACCATCCATCTGTCGGCGAGCTGAGCTTCCACTGGGTGAAAGCGGGGGTCCCGGGTGGGTTGAGCCACCAGGACCATACGACCGTACCGCCGTCGTGAGCCAGGGAGGTCAGTCACATGCCGTTCGCCCGCAATCAGTGGTACGTGGCCGCGTACAGTAACGAGGTCGGACGGGAGCTGCTCGCCCGCACCGTCCTGGGTGAGCCGTTGGTGCTGTACCGCACCACCGCCGGCACGGCGGTGGCGCTCGCCGACCGGTGTGTGCACCGGCGCTTCCCGCTCTCGCAGAGCCGCCTAGACGGCGACCGGATCGTCTGCGGCTACCACGGCTTCACCTATGACGAGACCGGCAGCTGTGTCTTCGTGCCGGGCCAGCAGCGCATCCCCCGCACCGCGCGGGTCGCCGGGTACCCCGTGGTCGAACAGGACACCCTGGTGTGGGTGTGGATCGGCGACGCCGAGCCCGACCCGGCGACGATCCCCCGCGCGCCGTGGCTGGACGACCCCGGATACACGGTGGTGCGCGGTATGGCACCGCTCAACGCGCGGTACGGCCTGCTGGTTGACAACCTGATGGACCTGTCCCACGAGACCTACCTGCACGGCGGCTACATCGGCACACCCGAGGTGGCGAACACGCCGATCACCACGACGGTGGACGAGGAGAAGGGCGTCGTCCACGTCAGTCGGCACATGGACGACGCGGAGTGCCCGCCCTTCTACGCCCGGTCGACCGGCATCCAGGGCCGGATCACCCGGTGGCAGGACATCGAGTACCACCCGCCGTGTCTCTACCTGCTGCACAGC
Source organism: Micromonospora sp. LOL_021 (assembly GCF_048060215.1). Taxonomy (NCBI): domain Bacteria; kingdom Bacillati; phylum Actinomycetota; class Actinomycetes; order Micromonosporales; family Micromonosporaceae; genus Micromonospora; species Micromonospora sp. LOL_021. The sequence goes on from NZ_JBHMIN010000009.1 coordinate 59,505, forward strand.
CGGATCGCCCCGCAGGGGCTGTACCCACCGGCTGACGGCCCGGACAGTGCCGCGTTCCACGCCGAGATCGTCTATGCGATCACCCCGTCGACCGAGCACACCACCTACGACTTCTGGGCGGTGGCGCGGGACTTCGCCATCGACGACGAGTCGGTCAGTGAGTACCTGTACCAGAGCAACCACACGGTGGTCATGCAGGACGTCACCGCGCTGAACGCCCTAGAGCAGGTGATCGCCGCCGAACCGGAGCGGTACCAGGAGCTGAGCATCAACATCGACACCGGCGGCCTCGCCGCCCGCCGTCTCATCGAACGGATGATCGGGGCACCGACGGTAGGGGCGTCCCGGTGACCGTCTCCGACGGCCTGCCCACCGGCGACCGGCTGTACCGGATCCACTGGCTGCCCGGCACCGACACCCTGCAGGGCACCTGCCACTGCGGTGCCGAACGGACCGCCGACGATCCGGTGGAGTTGTGGCAGTGGCTGCTCGACCACCCGCGTGACCACCTCGCGCCGCCGGCGGTGCCGGCGGCGCGGCGCGCCCCGGCGGGTGCCGCCCGTCGTACCTCGGTGCCGGCATGAGCGCTGACAGTCCGACCACGACGCAGCTGGTGGTCGCCGGCCGGGAGCAGGTGGCGGCCGGCGTCGTCGTGCTGACCCTGTGCCACCCGACCGGTGGTGAGCTGCCCGGCTGGTCCCCCGGCGCGCACGTCGACCTGGTGCTGAATCCGGGTATTACCCGCCCGTACTCGCTCTGCGGTCAGCCGGGCGACCGCGCCACGCTGCAGCTCGCGGTGCAGCTCGAACCCGGCGGACGGGGCGGCTCCCGGCACGTCCACGAGCGGCTCCTCCCCGGCACGCAGGTGCTGGTCCGCGGGCCGCGGAACAACTTCCCGCTGGTCACGGCGGAGCGGTACCTGTTCATCGCCGGCGGCATCGGCATCACCCCGATCCGGCCGATGGTCGCCGCCGCCGACGCCGCCGGAGCCGACTGGCGACTGGTGTACGGCGGGCGCAGCCGCGCCACGATGGCGTTCGCCGACGAGTTGCGGCAGCGCTACGGCGACCGGGTACGCCTGTGCCCACAGGACGAGGCGGGCCTGCTCGACCTGGCCGAACTGCTCGACGCCCCGGGTGACGGGCTGGTCTACTGCTGCGGGCCGGAGGCGCTGATCGCAGCGGTGGGGCAGCGGTGCCGGGCGTGGCCGGCGGGCAGCCTGCGGGTGGAGCGGTTCACGCCGTCGGGCGGCGCCATCGTCGACCACGACGGCGGCGTCGACCGGCATGACGGCGACCGGGCAGACGACCGCGACGGGCCGGGCACCGACGGCGAGGTCGAGGTGGAATTGGCGCTGTCCGGTCGAACGGTGTCCGTGCCGCCCGGGACGTCGATCCTGGCGGCGGTGGAGCAGGCAGGTGTCGCGGTGCTCTCCTCGTGCCGCGAGGGCACCTGCGGCACCTGCGAGGCCACGGTGCTGGCCGGGGTGCCCGAGCACCGCGACAGTCTGCTCACCGAGGAGGAACGGGCCGCCGGTGACACGATGCTGATCTGTGTCTCCCGGTCGCGTACCCCCCGACTCGTACTGGAGCTGTGAGCTGTGACCGGCCGACGGCGATGATGGCGGGATGGGGACGCAGCCCGGCCGGTCGGTCACCAGCAAGGTGCTGGCGCTGCTCGCCGCGTTCAGCCCGGCCGACCCGGCGCTGACGCTGAGCGAGCTGGCCAGACGGGCCGGACTGCCGGTACCCACCGCGCACCGGCGGGTCGCGGAGCTGGTCGACTGGGGCGCGCTGGAACGCGGCGCGGACGGCCGTTACCGGATCGGGCTGCGGCTGTGGGAGGTGGGCTCACTCGCGCCACGTGGACTGGGTCTGCGGGAGCTCGCCCTGCCGGTGATGGAGGACCTGTACGAGGTGACCCGGGAGAACGTCCAGCTCGCCGTACGCCAGGACCTGGAGCTCGTCTTCGTCGAACGGATCGCCGGCCGACACGCGGTGCCGGTGCTGACCCGCGTCGGCGGCCGCTTCGCCCTGCACGCCACCGGGGTCGGGCTGGTGCTGCTCGCGCACGCGCCGGTGCCGGTGCAGGAGCAGGTGCTCGACGCTCCGCTGGAGCGGTACACCGAACGGACCATCACCGACCCGGCAGCGTTGCGCCGGCAACTCGCCGAGGTGCGGCGGGCCGGTTACGCGGTGAGCGACCGGCAGGTGACGATGGACGCCCTGTCGGTCGCCGCGCCGATCACCGGGCCCGAGGGGGTACTCGCGGCGATCTCGCTGGTAGTGGCCTACGACCGGGCCGACCCGGTGGCCCTGGCACCACTGGTACAGGCGGCGGGACGGGCGATCTCCCGGGCGGTCGCCGGGCCTAATGCCCGGTAGCCGCGACGGACCCGGCCGCGGTCAGTCGGGAAACGCCACCAGCCGCAGGATCCGCGCCAGCCACTGCCGGTCCTCGGGGGTGACGCCGGCCAGCAGGTCGGCCTCGGCCGCCCGCGCGGACTCCTGGGCCCGGGTGAAGAGCGCCCGGCCGGCGTCGGTGGCGACCAGGACGTTGGCCCGCCGGTCGGCGGGGTCGGTGCGCCGCTCGACCAGGTGACGCTTCTCCAGGTCGTCGATGAGAGCGACCACCTGACTCGGGTCGAGACGGAGGAACTCGGCCAGCTCCCGCTGGGTAGGGCGGGTGTCGTGGACGGCCAGCGCGAGGACGGAGAAGGATCGGGCCTTCAGACCGTGTACGGCGAGGGCCGAGTTCGCCGCCGTCAGGCTGAGGGCGTTGGCTCGGGCGAGCAGGAAGCTGAGGTCTTCGCCGAGAAGACTGTGCCGTAGGCCGGCGGTTCCCGCCGGCCGGGGCTTCTCGCTCGCGGTCATGGCGACCATGGTAGCAAGCTTCGACAATAATTGACTTCCTCAACGGTTCGTGATTCGATCGGGTGCGACGCGAAGGAGTTCCCGATGTCCCTGGACGGCAAAGTCGCCATCGTCACCGGTTCCGGCAAGGGTCTCGGCCTGGCCTACGCCCAGCAGCTGGCCCGACAGGGTGCCGCAGTGGTGGTCAACGACGTCGATGCCGACGCCGCGAACCAGGCAGTCTCGGCGATCGAGGCGGCCGGCGGACACGCCGTCGCGCTGGTCGCACCGGTCGGTCCCACCGAGACCGCCGAGGCCCTCGTCGCCACCGCGGTCGAGCACTTCGGTCGACTCGACATTCTGGTCACCAACGCGGGAATCCTGCGGGACACCGTGCTGTGGAAGATGAGCGACGAGGACTTCGACACCGTCGTCAACGTGCACCTGCGCGGCACCTTCACCACCGTCCGGGAGACCGTCCGGCACCTGCGGCAGGCCGGCGAGGGCGGGCGCATCATCTGCATCGGCTCCCCGACCGGCCAGCGCGGCAACTTCGGGCAGACCAACTACGCCGCGGCCAAGGCCGGCATCGTCGGCATGGTGCGGACCTGGGCGCTGGAACTCAAGCGGGCCGGCATCACCGTCAACGCGGTCGTGCCGGTGGCCGCGACCGCGATGACCGCCACCGTCCCCTACTTCGCCGCCGCGGTGCGGGCCGCCGACCAAGGCGAGCCGATGCCCAAGTTCTTCCGGCACGATCTCGGCTTCGGTACCGCCGACGACGTGGCCGGACTCATCGCCTTCCTCGGCTCCGACGCCGCTGGCGGCGTGACCGGCCAGGTCATCGGGGTGGGTGGCGACCGCATCCAGATCTGGACCCACCCGGAGGCCGCGCTGACCGCGTACCACGAAGGTGGCTGGTCCTACGACGCGCTGACCGCCGCGTGGCCGACGCAGTTCGCCGACGCGCTGCAGGGCGTCGGCGAACGCTTCCCGGAGCTCCCCGAGGAGTTCCGGACCGACGCCTCCTGACCTGCGGCCGGACGGAGGGTAGCGAGCATGTACCAACCCGCGATCGACCTTGCCGCGATCACCGCGATCGACGTGCACGTGCACATCGAGGTGGACGGCCACGGCCACGCCTCGCTGCCCGAACCGCTCGTCGAGGCGGCGTCGAAGTACTTCCGGACCGACGGCCCACGGCCGGCCGTCGAGGCCGTGGCGCAGTACTACCGGGAGCGCCAGATGGCCGCGGTGGTCTTCACCGTCGACGCCGGCACCCAGCTGGCCCATCGACCGCTGTCCAGCATCGAGATCGCCCGGGCCGCCGCCGACCACGCGGACGTGCTCATCCCGTTCGGCTCGGTCGATCCGCGCGCCGGCGACGCCGCCCTCGAGCTCGCCGCCCGTCTCGTTGAGGACGAGGGGGTACGCGGTTTCAAGTTCCACCCGACCGTGCAGGGTTTCGATCCGAGCCAGGACGAGTACGCGCCGCTGTGGAGCCTCATCGAGAAGGCGGGCGTACCGGCGTTGTTCCACACCGGGCAGACCGGCATCGGCGCCGGCCTGCCCGGTGGATACGGCCTGCGGCTCGGGCTGTCCAACCCGATCCTGCTCGACGCGGTGGCCGCCGAGTTCCCGGATCTGCAGATCATCATGGCGCACCCGTCGGTGCCCTGGCAGGACGAGGCGCTGTCGGTCGCGACGCACAAACCCAACACCTGGATCGACCTGTCCGGGTGGAGCCCGAAGTACTTTCCGGCGGAGCTGGTGCGCCACGCCAACTCGGTCCTGAAGCGCCGGGTGCTGTTCGGCACCGACTATCCGCTGCTCACCCCCGACCGGTGGCTCCGGGACGCCGCGAACATCGACCTCAAACCCGACGTGCTCCCCGGCATCCTGAAGGACAACGCCGCCCGGCTGCTGCGCCTGACCGAATGACGAGGACGAGAGGAATCCCGTGACGACGACTGTCGAGTTCCAGCGGCTCGGTGAACTCACCGGCACCGACCTCGGATACACCGCCTACCGGACGGTCACCCAGGACCAGGTGAACCTGTTCGCCGACGCCACCGACGACCACCAGTGGATCCACGTCGACCCTGAGCGGGCGAAGGCGGGGCCTTTCGGCGCACCGATCGCCCACGGCTTCCTGACTCTCTCCCTCGCCGTTCCGTTCTGGACGGAACTGCTCGACGTGACGGGCGTGTCGACGAAGGTGAACTACGGTCTTGACAAGGTGCGTTTCCCCGCGCCGGTGGTGGTCGGGTCACGGGTACGGATGCGGGCCGTCATCGCCGAGGTCACCCAGGTCACCGGCGGGTACCAGCTCACTGTCGACCAGACGATCGAGATCGAGGGTGGGGCCAAACCCGCGGTCGTCGCCCGGGGCCTGTACCGCTTTTACGCCTGAGCCCCGCCGTCCGCTCCCACCAGTAGTCCGCTCCCCCACACCAGGAGGCCGCCGATGCATCAGCACGGAATCGGCACCTGGCTGTCCAGGCGCCGCCGGACCGCACCGGACCGGATCGCCCTCGTGTACGGCGAACAGCCGGCCATCACCTACCGGCAGTTCGCCGACGGGGCGGACCGGATCGCCGCAGTACTGCGAAACCTCGGCATCGGCAAGGGGGACTCCGTCGCCTACCTCGGCGAGAACAGTCCCGAGTTCCTTGAGACGATGTTCGGCACCGCCCAACTGGGTGCCGTGTTCGTACCCGTCAACACCCGGCTCGCGCCACCCGAGTTCGCTCACGTCCTCACCGACAGCGGTGCCGCGGTGCTGCTGCACGATCCCGAGTTCGCGCCCCGGCTGGCCTCGGTCGTCGGCACCGTACCGACCCGGCACGTCGTCGTCACCGGGGCCGGCACCGCGCAGCGTCCCGGCCTCGACTCGTTGCCGGGCGACGCCGCACCGGGCGACGCCGCAGACGTCACCCCGGACGACCCCGCCGCGATCATCTACACCTCGGGCACGACCGGCCGGGCCAAGGGCGCGGTGCTGACCCACGGCAACCTGACCTGGGTTGCGATCAATACCATCGTCGACTACGATGTCGTGTCCACCGACGTCGCGCTGATGATCTCGCCGCTGTTCCACGTCGCGTCGCTGGGCATGGGCGCGCTACCGGTCGTGCTCAAGGGCGCCACCCTGGTGCTGGAGAAACGGTTCGAACCGGGGCGGGCGCTCGCCCAGATCGAGCGGCACCGGGTGACCATGCTCAGTGGGGTGCCGACCACCTACCAGATGATGGCCGACCACCCGCAGTGGCCGTCGACCGACCTGTCGACCCTGACCAAGCTCACCTGTGGCGGGTCGGCCGTCCCGACCCGCATTCTCAACGCCTACGAGGAACGCGGCCTGTCCTTCTCACAGGGGTACGGGATGACCGAGACGTCACCGGGCGCCACCGCGCTGTCAGCGGCGATGACCCGGGCGAAGCAGGGCAGCGTCGGCCTGCCCCACTTCTTCACCGATGTCCGGGTCACCGACGAACGTGGTGAGCCGGCTACGGCGGGCACCGTCGGCGAGATCGAGATCACCGGCCCGAACGTCTTCGCCGGCTATCACGGGTTGCCCGAGGAGACGGCCCGGTCGTTCACCGCGGACGGTTGGTTCCGCAGCGGCGACCTCGGCTACCTGGACGCCGACGGCTACCTCTACATCGTCGGCCGGCTCAAGGACATGATCATCTCCGGCGGCGAAAACATCTACCCGCCCGAGATCGAACTCCTGCTCGGTGAACTGGACGGGGTGACCGGGGTCGCGGTCATCGGGGTGCCCGACCCGCAGTGGGGCGAGGTGCCGTGGGCGATCATGACGGTCCGGGAAGGCACCGTCGTCAACCTCGACATGGTACGCGACCACCTGGACGGCAAGGTCGCCCGCTACAAGCTGCCCAAGAACGTCGTCATCGTGACCGAGCTGCCCCGGACCGCGTCGGGGAAGGTGCGGAAGGCCGACCTGCGGGCCCGGTTCGGCGGCTAGGCCCGGAGCGGGTGGCGAGCGCGGCGAACTCCGCGTCGGACTCGGCGGCCAGCCGCTCGTGCACCTGCCGGTACACCTGCGTCGATTTCGTCGCCGGCCAGTCGTCGGGCATGAACTCGCGGGGTAGCCGCGGGTCGACACGCAGCAACGCGAGCCAGTCCGCGACGAGCATCGTCCGCACCGTCAGGGCACTCGGCGCCTGCGTCACCGCACCCGGGTCGTCCCAGACCTCGATGAACGCCAGGTGCTCGCGCCGGATCGCCTCGATGTCCCACGCCGACCGGACGCTGTCGGCGATCGGGAAATCCGTGAACTCCCGCGCGTGGAAGGCGATCACCGTGTTCGGCGGCAGGTCCTGGCGCAGCGGTTCCAGGGAGCCGGCGAGGTCGACCTCGCCGGGCGCCAGCCACAACCCGTCGCGCAGTGGCGCGAAGCCCTCCCAGGTGAGGGTCGACCGTAGCCGGTGACGGAACGTCCGCTGGCCCTCCGGGATGGTGAAGGTGACCAGCGTCCATCCGGTGCCCTGCGGATCGAACGGGTGCGGGCCGCGGACCCGGTCCGTCGCCTCGCGCAGGACCGCTGAGCCGTGTCCGGTCAGGGCGAAGGAGATCTCCCGACCGCTTCTGCTCCGCGCGAGGATGCCGCTGTGTACGAGCCGGTCCAGGGTGGCCCGGGTCGCCGGGGCGGCGACGCCGGCTCCTTCGAGCACCCCGATCAACGCGCTGGCCCGGATCGGACCTGGATCGTCGTCGACGACGTACTCACCGAAAAAGGCGAGCAGCAACTGCTTCGGCTGACGGCTGCGCACGGTCATCCCCCGGACGGATCGATCGACGGTACGATCATGGCGCCACGGCCTGCCCCCGTTTGGCCCGTTGGATCTGGTCGTACACGTGCGTCCGCAACTGGGTGAAGCGGGGCAGCGCCCGGGTATTGATCTGGTCGCGGCCCGATGGGAGGTCGACGGTCAGATCCTCCTGCACCCAGGTGGGCGAGCTGGACAGCACGAGCACCCGTTCACCCAGGTAGATCGACTCGTCGATGTCGTGGGTGACGAAGACGATCGACATGTTGCGCGAGGTGTGCAGCTCACGTACGAGATCCTCCAGGTCGGCCCGGGTCTGGGCGTCCACTGCGGCGAACGGCTCGTCCATGATCAGCACCTCCGGTTGGTACGCGACGGCGCGCGCGATCGCCACCCGCTGCTGCATCCCACCGGACAGTTGCCACGGATGGCTACGGGCGGCGTGACCCAGGCCCACCGCTTCGAGGGCGTCGGCGACCAGCTTCCCCCGTGCCGCGCTGGACAGCCGCTTGTGGCGCAACGGCAACTCGACATTGCCGCGGACCGTCAGCCATGGATAGAGGCTGCGGCCGTACTCCTGGAAGACCACGGCCATCGCCGGGCTCGGGCCGGTCACCGGGGCCCCGTGCATCTCGACCCGGCCGCTCGTCGGCCGTAGCAGACCGGCGAGACACTTCAGCAGGGTCGTCTTGCCACAACCCGACGGCCCCACGACGCAGAGCAGCTCACCGGCGTCCATGGTGAAACTGATGTCACCGATCGCTTCGACGTCGCCGGTGGCCGATTCGTAGACCTTGCGCAGGTGCTCCACCTGCAGCAGGACATCGCGGTCAGGCACGGTTGACCTCCCTGATTCCGTGGTACCAGCGCAGCACCCGCCGCTCCACGACGCCGAACGTCACGGCGAGCAGGACACCGACGAGACCGAGCAGCAGGATGCCGCTCCACATCTCGGCGATGAGGTAGTTCCGTTGGAAGTAGGCGATCCGGTACCCGAGACCAGCGGACGAGGCGAACATCTCCGAGATGACCATCAGGATGAGCGCCACCGACAGGCTCTGCCGCACGCCGGCCATGATGCGTGGGCTCGCCGCGGGCAGTACCAGGAACCAGAGCCGCTCCCACCAGGTGACCTGGAACGACTCCGCGGTCTCCGACATGACGCTGTCGATCGCCCGGACCCCGTCGATCGTGTTCAGCAGGACGGGCCACAGTGCGCCGGAGACGATCACCACCACCTTCATGGTGTCGGTGATCCCGAGCAGCAGCATAACGACGGGGATCAGCACTGGCGGCGGGATGGCCCGGAAGAACTCCAGCAGTGGTTCGAGCAGCTCACGCAGCCAGCCGAACAGACCGATGAGGGTGCCGGCGGCGACACCGAGCACGATCGAGGCGAGGATCCCCAGGGCGAGCCGGTACAGGCTCGGCAGCACGTCCTCGACGAACGCCGCGCCGACCCAGGTGTCGATGAAGGATTCGGCGATCGCGACCGGTCCGGGGAAGAACCTGTTCGTCGACGAGGTGGACAGCACGCCCCAGAGCACCAGCAGCAGGAACGGCAGACCGAGCGAGTAGAGGAACCCGCCGACGACACGGCGCCCGACGCCACGACGCCTACCCGGTCGGCCGGTGCCCGGGACGGTCCGGGCGGTCATCGGGACGGTCCGGGTGCTCACTGGACCTGCTCCCCTCGTACCGACTGGTGCCACGACAACGATCGGCGCTCGATGTACCGGAAGACCAGGTTGACGCCGAGCCCGAGCAGCCCGGTGACCACGACGAAGGCGTACAGCCCGGTGGCGTCACCGGCGGACCGGGACAGTTCGATCAGTTGGCCCAGGCCCGGGTTGCCGATCACCATCTCGGCGGTGATGGCGAGGATGAGCGCGACCGCGGCGGCCAGCCGGACGCCGGTCATGAGGTACGGCAGCGCGGTCGGCAGGACGAGGTACCACAGACGTTCCCGACGGGTCAGGTCGAAGCTGCGAGCGGTGTCCCGGGCGACCGCGTCGACGTCGGCGACGCCGTAGATCATCTGAACGAACACCTGCCAGAACGACGCGTAGATGATGATGACGAGGGCGGCCCGCATCTGGATGCCGAACATCAGGACGGCGAGCGGGATGAGGGCGACCGACGGGATCGGGCGCAGGAATTCGACCATCGTGTGGGTGGCGCGGCGCAGGAAGGGCACCAGCCCGACGACCGCGCCCAACGCGACCGCCGCGGCCGTCGCCACCGACAGGCCGATCCCCCACGACGTCATGGTGAGCCCGAGCCGACGCCAGAAGGCGAGGTCCCGGAACTCCTCGACCAGCCGGACGAGCACATCGGTGACGTACGGCAGGTACTGCGAATTGACCAGTCCCAGGGTCGGGACCAGCTGCCAGACGAGGAGGAACCCGAGCAGGCCGACGCCGCCCAGCAGAACCTTGCGCGGCGAACGGGGACGCCGGATGGACAACACGTGCATGTCGCTCCCGTGGTGGGCGGTCCCGCCCGCTCGCGGTGGGTGCCGGAGCGGGTGGGACCGTACGGCTACTGCTGCTGGATGAGGCGGTCGAAGTCCGGCTGCTCGTCCAGTACGCCGTACTCGCCGGCGAGCGACGCGAGCGTCTCCAGGCTCGCCCGGTCCAGGTCCCAGCCGAACTCCGGCAGCCGGACCGAATCGGCGACCGCCTCGGGGAGCTCGAGGTTGTCCTTGATCGCCTGCCGGACGTCCGCCTCGTTGGCAGGGTCCTGCGCCCACTCGAGCGTCTCCTGCATCGCCGCCGAGAAGTCGCCGATCAGCTCAGCGTCGGACTCGAGGCTGTCCGCGAGAGTGATCGTGGTCAGGGTCGCCAGCCCGGGGATGACCGCCTGGTAGGGCTCGACGACGACGGCGTCGCCGCGGTCGCGCAGCTGGGTGACGAACGGCTCCGGCACCCACGCCGCCTCGATGTTGCCGGCTTCGAGCTGGGCCGGGACGTCGGGGAAGGCGACCTCGACGAACTCGATCGTCGTCGGGTCACCCCCGTCCTGCTCCACCGCCGCCATGATCGTCACGTCGCCGGCCGCGCCGAGGCTGTTCACCGCGACCCGACGCCCGGCGAGCTCGGCGGGACGGGTGATGCCGGACGCCGCGGACGCCACCACGGCGTTGATGTCGTCGCCCTCCGCGTACGAGGAGGCGTAGTTGCCGATGAGCACGACGCCGAGGTCCTGCACATCGGCGCGGAACGGGCCGAACGGCTGGCCGATGGCGAAGTCGATGTCCCCGTTGATCAGGGCGGGGATCGCCTGGGCGCCACCCTGCGCGGGCAGCACCTCGACCTCGATCCCCCGCTCGGCGAAGATGCCGGCTTCGATGCCGCCCCACAGCGCGGCGGTTTCCGTGATCGGCAGCGCCGCGACCCGGATTTGACGCAGCTCGCCGTCCGTCTGGTCGTCGGTCGAGGTCGAGTCCGAGTCGGTGCAGGCGGTAAGGGCGAACGCCATGGTGGCGATCAGCCCGAAGGTAAGTGTCTTCTTCACTGACGAGGCCTTCCGGGACGGAGGTCGTGGGGTGCGTCAATCCCGGCAGTAGGCCCACCCCGCGCAGATACGTATCAATGTGAGCGGAGTCACCCTGCCGTGGTGGCCATGCTCGACCACGAGGCCGCTAGATGTCAACAAAATCTGACGACCGTCACGGAAAAGTTGAATATCGCTGCCTGGCGGTCGCGCTACGCGGCCGCGCCGGACCGGCGATTCCGGTCCGGCGCGGCCGTCGCCCCGGGTCAGCTCAGCGGCTCGACCCAGATGTTGCGGTACTGCACAGCGTTCTGGTGGTCCTGCAACCGGATCGACCCGGTCGCCGGCCCCTCGGGAATGTTGCCACCGGTCGGGCCGGTGATGGCGACGTCGTCGTGCACGGTCACACCGTTCCAGACCAGGGTGACCCGGGCGTCGGAGGTCTTCTCACCGGCGCTGTCGTAGCGGGCCGCACGGTAGGTGATGTCGTACGTCTGCCACGTCTCCGGCGGCCTCGCGGCGTTGACGTCCGGCGGCTTCTGCAGGTAGATGGCACCCGCCTCGTTGTTGTCCAGGGTCGGGTCCCCGTACGAGTCGAGAATCTGGATCTCGTAGCGCTCCTGCAGGTAGACGCCGCTGTTACCGCGGTTCTGCCCGGTGACCTCCGGCGGCAGTTGCGGCACTTTGAACTCGACGTGCAGCCGGAAGTCGCCGAACGCCTGCCGGGTGCGCAGATCGCCGCAGCAGACCTCCATCGCCCCGTCACCGACCAGCGGCCAGCTCGCCGAGCGCCCGTCGGTGTGCTGCCACTCCGACAGGTTGCCGCCGTCGAACAACACGATCCGTTCACCCGGCTTACGGACGGTGATCAGATCCAGGTTGACGTGACCGGTGTCGGTCGCGTCCACCCGGTACTGGATCGCGTTGATGCCCCGACGCAGGGTGAGCAGTTCCGTCTTGGTGGCCCACTCCTTCCAGGTGACGGTGGTCGGCAGGACGGTCTGCCGTACCTTCTCGCCGTTCACGTAGATGCTGACTGTCTTGTCGCCCTGGAACGGGTTCGGGCCGTTGCTGTAACGCAGCCCCACCTCGTACTCGCCGTTGCGCTTGACCTCGACGTGCACGGTGTTGGCGGCGTTCAACTCGCCGAACCCGGCCACGAAGCCGACGCCCGAGTGGCCGGCGTGCTCGGTGTCGTACCGGGCACTGCCCTGCTGGTAGCCCTCCTCGGCCTCGTAGAAGATTCGGTCCGGCTGCGCCCCCGGGATGGCGTTGAGCGTGTACCAGGCCTCGGTGCTCCACAGCTCCTCGCCGTTGGAGGCGGTGAACGAACGCGGCGAGCGCAGGTGCACCACCCGGCCCTGCTGCAGGCCGTCGACCATCACCCGGACCGTCCGACGGTCGTTGGAGACGATGACCTCGCGGACGGTCAGCGTCTCCTCGTCGACCTTCGGTCCGCCGTACGTGGGGGTCGGCGCGTAGCGCCACTGCTTGATCTGGTAACGACCGGCGATGTCCTGGATCGTCTCGGTGGACAGCGGCCGGGTGTATTCGATCTTGAAGCCGTTCGGGGTGGCGCTCATCGACTTCATGTCGAACGTCCGGTTGCCGTTCGGGGTCAGCTTCTGCAGCCCGTACCGCAGCTTGCCGGCCTGGCCCCAGTTGCCGTCGGCACCGAGCCCACCCACGTAGATCGCCCCGTCCGGGCCGATCGAGACTTCGTTGACGCCGGCCTCCAGCCCCTGGGTGTGCCGGAACACCGCGCCCTGGTACTCGCCGTGCACCTCCTCGAGGTACGCGCGCTGCAGGCCGCCGTAGGTGACGTCGCCGATCAGGAACTGATCCCGGTACGGGCCCTTCTTGATCCGCACCGGGGTGCTCGGCGAGTTGGCGATCTCGTTCTGCGGCAACCAGAGCGCCGGCTGGCTCACCGGGTTGGCGTCGAACGGCCCGTCCGGGTTGGTGTAGTGGTTGAAGAACCGGTCCTGCTCGATGTGCACCAGCTTGGAGGCGGGCAGCCAGCCACCCTGGTTGTCGGTGACGAAGAGCTCCTTGTCCCGGCCCCAACCGATGCCGTTCGGGGTGCGCAGACCACCGGCGATGTAGCTGACCTCGCCGGTGCGCCGGTTCACCTTGATGCTGGTGCCCCGGTTGCCGATCGGCTGCGGGTCGGTGGTGGCGCCGCCGTAGTCGATCGCCACCGAGAGGTTGAGGTAGAAGTGGCCACCCCGGTAGAGCAGGCCGAAGGCGAACTCGTGAAAGTTGCCTCCGTACGGCCAACTGGCCACCGTCCGGTACTCGTCGGCGACCTCGTCACCGTCGGTGTCGCGCAGCTCGGTCAGCTCGTGTTTCTGCGAGACGTAGATGGTGCCGTCGACCACCGCCAGGCCCATCGGCTCCCGCAGGCCACTGGCGACCTTCTTGTACGTGACCTGCTCGGCGCTGGTCGTCCCGGTGACGTTCTCGACGATGTAGACCTCGCCGAGGAGCTCCTCACTGCCGCCCCAGGTGGCGATGACCAGTCGACCGTCCTCGGTCCAGTCCATGCCCGAGACCTGCGGCTCGAACCCGTCCGGCCGCAGGTCGGTCAGGGTGTAGTCGGGGTGCACCGCGTCCAGCGGAAGCCCGTCGCCGGGGGTGTCGGTGACACCCTGGCACGCCTTGCGGCCGGGCGCGGTCACCCGGACCACGCCGGCGTCGGTGCTCAGTACGGAGTTGGGCACGACGGCGAACTCCTCGGCGCCCGGCGGCTGCCAGGACAGGGTGAGCTCCTGCCCACCGCCGGCCTCGAAGTACTCGACCCGCAACGCGTGGTAACCCTCGGTCAAGGTCACCGCGCCGTCCATCGGGGTCGCCCCGTGCAGTCCGTCGTGGTCGACCACCACCGCGTCGTCGATATAGAGACGAGAGCCGTCGTCGCTGACCAGCCGGAACGTGTACGTCCCCGCGGTGTCGACGTGCAGGTTGGCGAGGGCGTGCGTGACGAAGTTGTCCTCCTGCCCGAAGTCGTCCGCAGCGGACCAGTCGATGACCGGCATCAACTTGTCGACGTTCGGGGTCTGTCCGGGCTTGAGGGTGCAGATCTCGGTCAGCGGCACACCGACGTCGTACGTACGCAGGGTGACGCCCGGCTCCTGCGGCGGCAGGTCGGCGACCTGGGCGACGGCCGGTGACGCACCGACAGCGGTCAGCGAGGCGAGCATGGCGGTGATAACGAACATGGCCGGGCCACGTGTTCTTGGCGGGCGTGGAGACATTCCTCCCCCTTCGAGAGTGCTGATGAACGCCGCGGTCGCAACCATCGCCGAGGGGGTGCCTGCCCGGTGGACGAGATGATCTCGAAGCACGGCTGCGGCACATCATGAGTCACATTCGCTGAAGTAGCAAGATCTTCTGAGCGATGATGTCGAACTTTTGCTCATCTCAAGCGAAAGATCCGCGGAGGCCCGCTGTCGTACGGTGGGCGTCCAGCTTCGAGGAGATCAATCGCCATCGGGACTGCGAGCGACGAGGACGCCTACCTGCCCACGCTCGAAAGTCTCGGATACGTCCTCACCGTCCGGGAACCGTCCTTTCACGAACACCGGTGCCGGAAGTTGACCGACCCCTGGGTTGTCAACCTGCACGTTCTGGGCCAAAACTGCCCGGAGGTCATCCGACACCGGATGTTCCGCGAACTGGCTGCGTGCGCACCCCGACGACCGCGCGCTACGCGGACGCGAAACGGGCGGCGGTGCCCGGAGGCGGCAACGTGACGAGCTACAACGGCGCGAGCAACAGGTAATTCGGGAGATCTATGACCGGCTGTTCCGGGCGGCCGGGATGTTCCAGCCGAGCCCTGCAGGTCGATACGATCGGCGGACAGCATCGTCCGCCGGCACACCCTCACGAGACGGTAGAGTCGGCCCGGGCCGACCTGCGCCCACCAAGAAGGAGTGCAGATGGCCGCACGTTTCGAGGAACTTGACTGGCGGCGGACCCCGATGGGCGAGATCAGCCTGCGGCGGCGGCGGGACCCGGTCGTCGACCGAGACGTGTACGAGGTCAAACTGGGCGACGAGTACCTGATGTCGAGCCTGTTCACCGTCGCCGAGGTCGAGCTGGCGCGGCTCGCCCTGGCGGACCTGGCCGACGAGGACCTCGACGTCGTCGTCGGTGGGCTCGGCCTCGGCTACACCGCCCACGCCGTACTGCGGGACCAACGGGTCCGGTCGTTGATCGTCGTCGAAGCGCTGGCCGACGTCATCCGGTGGCACCGGCATGGTCTGGTGCCGGGTGGAGAGGCGCTGGTCGCGGATCCCCGGTGCCGGTTGGTGGCCGGGGACTTCTTCGCCCTGACCGCGGCGGCCGGCCCCGACCCGGCCGCACCTGGACGACGGTTCGACGCCGTCCTCGTCGACATCGACCACTCCCCCGGGCATGTCCTGCACCCGTCACACGCCGCCTTCTACCAGCCGGAGGGTCTGCGGCACCTGGCTGGCCACCTGCGGCCCGGCGGCGTGTTCGCGCTGTGGTCCGACGATCCGCCGGAAGCCGGGTTCACCGAAGCGCTCGGACGGGTGTTCCCGCAGGTCCGCACTGAAGTGGTCACGTTCCGCAACCCACTGCTCGGCAGCGACTCGGCCAACACCGTCTACTTGGCGCGGACCCAGGCACAGCCGCCGGGCGACTCGGGTCAGCCGGCGGTCGGCTGAACCGCCACCGGAACGTGCAGGTCGCGGACCTGCAGGGCAGTCGGCGTACCGTCCGGGTCGGGACGGGCGCACGGGGTCGCCGCGGTGGCCAACGCGGCGCGGTCGTCCGCGCTGCTGATCTCGACGGCGACCTCGACGCACCCCGCGGTGGTCCGCAGGACGTTGCCGTACACGCTGTACACCTGACTCGGCACCAGATAGGGATAGTCGAACCGGCTGACGGCCCTGTCGGACGGGCGGCGGATGGACAGCCGGATGGTGACCCCGGTCGGCACCCGCTCGGTGGAGACGAACAGCGGCCAGGCCGCCTGGCATCGCTGGGAGTAGCGCAGGGTGAGGCTGCCGTAGGGCGGCTGGGCCGGATCGCGGTCGAGAACCTGCACGGTGTGCGTGCTCACCGCGTCGAGGTGGCACTGTTCCTGCTGCGGGTCCGCGCCGTCCGCCGCCGGTGACACGGCGGCTGAGGTCGCCACGGGTTCCTGCGCCGCCCCGCCGAGCCGGTCGAGTACCGACGCCGGCACCAGGATCACCGCGGCGACGACGGCCGCGATCCCCCCGGTCGCCGCCAGCGCGCGGCGGGAGACCTGCGGCTCCCGTACGGCGGGCCGGTCGGCCGGTGGCACGGCACCGTTGACGAGTGCGTCGACCTGGCTCCACCGCTGCCGCCAGGCGTCCTCGTCGCCGTCGCAGGCACGGACGAACGCCAATGTCAGCTCCAGCGAGGGCAGCCGGCTCCCGGACAGCACACTGGACAGCGCGGTGTGCGAGTAGTGGGCCCTCTCCGCCATCTTGCGCAACGAGGGCTGCCCGGCGTCGCGTCGAAGCTGTTCGAGATCGGCGACGAAGGCACCGAGCGGGCCGGCGGCGGAACCACGAGTGCCGGCGTGTCCGTTTTGATTCGTCATGGCCTCTCCTGAACGCGTAAACCTGGTGTCAACAGCGGTCAAGCCAGTGCTTTACGAGCAGGCCCACGCCAGTATCAGCCTCGACGCAGCTGCCCGTTGGATAGACGCCAGTGAACAGCGTCTCACAGTCCGTACTGGACCACGTACGCATCCGGATCCGGACCGGCCGGCGTACCCGGACGACGAGCCGCCCGCGACGTCGTCCGGCATGGACGCGGTACCGGGTGGACGGGCAGTCCGCTCTACGACAGGAGGACCGCGTGCACCACCGCAAGCAAACCGAACCCGCCCGCCGACCGGCGTCCAGAACCCTCCCCCGGCTCCTGCGGGGCGGCCTGGCGTCCCTCGCCGCACTGGTGATGGTGCTGGTCGGAGCCGCCGCTCCGGCGATCGCCGGGATCACCGGCTACCGGGTGACCGGCACCGGTGGTGCCGGGCTGATCGTGCGGACCAACCCGCACGACGCCTCCGCGCCGGCGGTCGCCGTCCTCGCCGACGGCACGTACTTCACCGCCGAATGCGCGGTACGTGGCCGCAACATCTACGGCAACAACGTCTGGCACCAGATCAGCGCACCGGTGAACGGCTGGATCAGCGACTACTACACCACCACGCCCGGCTTCAACCAGTACCTGCCGGGCGAGCCGGAGTGCGGCTCCGGCACCCCCCCACCGACCGGCACCCGGGAGCAGCGTGCCCTCGCCTGGGCCCGGTCGGTCCTCGGACACACGCACACCAACGGCGACCTCGGCGACACCAACCATCCGTGGGACGGCTGGTGCGACAACTTCGTCGGGCACGCGTACGGACTTGCCGCCAGCGGGTACGCCACCGCGCTGGTCCACTACAACGCGCTGTCCCAGCGCGGCCTCATCCACACCACCGGCACGCCGCCGCCCGGCGCCCTGGTCTTCTTCGCCGGAGCGCAGATCAACGGCTACGCCGGTCACGTGATGCTCTCCGAAGGCAACGGCAGTTACATCACCACCGCCCCCACCATCCGGCAGGTCTCGCTCAGTTGGCCCGGCGCGCCGTACCTCGGCTGGTCGTACGCGGACCCGGAGTGGCCGGGACGTTGACCACCGCTTCACCCGACCGCCGGTTCACCCGTCGGAACTCAGTCACCGCTCGTCGCTACCAGGAAGGAACGTGATGGATCCCGATCGTCTCCCACCTGCCTCCACCGCGGGCCGCAGGCGCCGTCATCGGCTGGGGCTCGGCCTCGCCCTGCTTTGCGTCGTCGGCACGGTCGCTTTCGCGGTGCCGGGCACGGCCAGCGCCGCACCGGACAGCGGCGCCGTCGACGGTGCCGTCCCGGCCAGCGTCGGCGAGCCGGCCGCCACGCCGGCACCGGACGCCGTCAGCGTCAACGCCGTCGGTATCGACCTGTGCGCCCAGGTAGGGTACGCCGCCGGGTTTCGGGGCAGCCCGCTGGTCACTGCGGTCGCGGTGGCCATGGCGGAGTCCTCGTGCAACCCGTCGGCGGTCGGCAGCAACGGCCCCACCTATGGATGCCCGAACGGATCACTGGACCGCGGGCTCTGGCAGATCAACAACTGCTACCACCCGACCGTGACCGACACCTGCGCCTACGACGCCCAGTGCAACGCGAACGCCGCGTACAACATCTCCAGCGGCGGCAGCAACTGGCAGCCGTGGTCGACCTACAACAGCGGCGTGTACGCCAACCACCTGTCCGCCGCGCAGGCGGCGGTGGACCGGCTCGGTGGCGGCGGCACGCCGGGCGGCGTGACCGGGACGATCCTGGCCAGCCCGTGGCTCAACGTCCGGGCCGGTCCGGGCACCTCGTACGCCGTGACCGGGTACACCTACTACGGCAGTACGGTGAACATCTCCTGCTACACCTTCGGTGGGTACGTCGGCGGCGGGTACTGGCCGTCATCGACGTGGGACCGGATCACCGATCCGGCCACCGGTGCCATCGGATTCGCCGCGGATACCTGGATCAACACGACCTACGACGTCAAGAGCATGGTCCCGTCCTGCTGATCCGTCACGTCGGACGGCACCGGTGACCCGGCCGTGTTGTCCCGTGCCGCTGGCGGCACGGGACAACACGGCCGGCTGCTGTGGAGACGCCGGAACGGGCGACGCCAGGCAGGATAGCCTTACCGGATCACGCACGGCAGTGGCAGAGGAGGCGGGCCTGCGGACATGGGTTCCCGTGAGCTGATGCAGATCGGTGAGGTGGCGGAACGCACCGGGTTGAGCCTGCGGACGATCCGCTACTACGAGGAGGTCGGCATCGTCGTGCCGTCCGCCCGCAGCCAGGGCGGTTTCCGGCTCTACACCCAGGCCGACGTCGACCGGCTCCTGGTGGTCAAGCGGATGAAGCCGGTGGAACTCACCCTCGACCAGATCCGTGAGCTGCTTGAGATCCTCGACCGGCTGGCCGCTGCCGGAGAGTCCCTTGGACGGACCGAGCGGGTGACTCTGCAGACGAAGCTGCGGGAGTTCCAGGCGATCGCCCGTGCCCGCGAAGCCGTGCTGGCGACCCAGCTGCGCATGATCAGGGAATTCGCCGACGACCTGTCCCTCCACCTGGACGACGTGCCGACCGGGGCAGGCCGTCGCGCGGTTGCCGGCTGACCCGCCACCGACCGGCAAATCGCCTCTTACGTTAGAGTTTGGTCGTCGGCCTGGTGCTACGCAGCGGGCGGCGAGAGGAGGACCTCGGGTGTCAGGAGCAGTGGAAACCGTACAACAGGTCACCACGGAGGCGGCCCGGCGGCGTACCTTTGCGGTGATCTCCCACCCGGACGCCGGCAAGTCCACCATCACCGAGGCCCTAGCGTTGCACGCCCGGGCGATCAACTCCGCCGGCGCCGTGCACGGCAAGGGCGACCGCCGTGGCGTGGTCTCCGACTGGATGGCCCTGGAGCAGCAGCGCGGCATCTCGATCACCTCGGCGGCGCTGCAGTTCACCTACCGCGACACGGTGGTGAACCTGCTCGACACGCCCGGGCACGCGGACTTCTCCGAGGACACCTACCGGGTGCTGACCGCGGTCGACTGCGCGGTGATGCTGCTCGACGCCGCCAAAGGGCTGGAGCCGCAGACGCTGAAACTGTTCGAGGTGTGCCGCCACCGCCGGGTGCCGGTGATCACCTTCATCAACAAGTGGGACCGCCCCGGGCTGGAGCCGCTCGAACTGCTCGACGAGATCGAGCAACGGATCGGGCTGCGCTGCACCCCACTGACCTGGCCGGTCGGTGTCGCGGGGCAGTTCCATGGGGTGGCCGACCGGCGCAGCGGCGGCATGGTCGCGTTCACTCGCACGCCGGGCGGGGCGACCGCCGTCATCGAGGAGACCCTCACCGCCGCCGAGGCCACCCGACGGTACGGCGCCGACTGGACCCGGGCGGTGGAGGAGCTGGACCTGCTCGCCGCCACCGGCGCCGAACACGACCGGGCCGCGTTCGTCGCCGCGACCACCACACCCGTGCTGTTCGGCGCCGCGGTCACCAACGCCGGCGTACGCCAACTCCTCGACGTGCTGGTGGACACCGCCCCCGCGCCGACGGCCCGACCGGACAGCACCGGCGCCCCCCGCGAACTGGACGCACCGTTCGCCGGATTCGTCTTCAAGACCCAGGCGAACATGAACCCGGCCCACCGCGACCAGGTGGCGTTCGTGCGGGTCTGCTCCGGCCGGTTCGAACGCGGCATGGTCGTCACCCACGCCGGCACCGGCCGCCCGTTCGCCACCAAGTACGCCCAGCAGGTCTTCGGCCGCGACCGGGACACCATTGACGAGGCGTACCCGGGCGACGTGGTCGGCCTGGTCAACGCCACCGCGCTGAGCATCGGCGACAGCCTCTACGCGCCCGGGCCGGCGGTGACGTTCCCGCCGCTACCCTCGTTCGCCCCCGAACACTTCGTCGCGATCCGGGCCACCGACGCGTCGAAGTTCAAACGGTTCCGCCGCGGCATCGAACAACTCGACGGCGAAGGCGTGGTCCAGGTACTGCGATCGGACCGCCGGGGCGAGCAGTCCCCGGTGCTCGCCGCGGTCGGGCCAATGCAGTTCGAGGTCGCCACCCACCGGCTGGCCGCCGAGTTCGGGGTACCGACCGCGATCGACCACCTGCCATACACCCTGGCTCGGCGCACGGACGCGGCGAGCGTAGCCGGGTTGAACGCGGCCCCCGGGGTCGAGGTGATGACCCGGGTGCGCGACGGCGAACTGCTCGCCCTGTTCCCCGACAAGTGGCGGCTGTCCACCGTCCGCAACCGCGACCCCGACCTGGTGCTGGAGCCGTTGCTCGCCGACGCCGAGGGCTGACCTCCCGCGTCGCGTCAGGTGGCAGGCCGAGCCGCGGACCGCTGCTCAGCCCGTGCCCGGTCCACGCAGCCCGGCGACGCTACTCGGCCGCTGGTCGGTCCACTCCCGCTCGGCCCAGGCCCGACCGTCGTCGCGGCCGCGTCCGGCGGCCTTCCACCGTCGCCCGCAGCGCCTGCTCGATCCGTTCGGCACCGACCGCGACCGAAAACTCCTTGTCGTAGTAGGACCGGCCAGCCTGCCCGAGCAGCTCGAGCTTCTCGCGGCCCAGGTCGCACACTTCGCGCAGGGCGGTTCCGATCGAGTCCTGGTCCCCCGCCCGGGCGACGAAGCCGGCGCCACTGTCCCGGGCGACCGTTGCGGCGTCGCCCTCGGCCGCGACGAGCAGCGCCCGACCGGCGGCGAGGATCGCCTGCACCTTGCTGGGCATCGTGTACGCCGACATTCCACCGGGGCGCAGGCTCACGTAGTGCACGTCGCCGGCGGCCAACAGTGCGGGCATCCGGTCGCGGGGCAGCCGGCCGAGAAACCGGACGTTGGTGGCACCTGCCCGCGCCGCCCGGGCACGCAGCCGGTCCTCGGTGGTGCCCGACCCGGCGATGAGGCAGACCAGCCTCGGATCGTCGACCCGGACGCACGCGTCGATCAGTGGGTCGAGGCCCTGTGCCTCACCGAGCGCCCCGGCGTACGACAGCACCACCTGATCGGGACGGATCCCGAGCTCGGCGCGCAGATCGGGACGGCGGACCGGCGTCGCCTCGTCGGCCCACATCGGAATGTGAACCAGCTTCTCCGGCGGTACGCCCCGCCCGGCGAGCAGCCCGCCCGCGCCCGGCGAGACGTAGGCCACCCGCTCCGCGCTGCGGTACATCGCCTCACACCAACCGGCCATCCCCCGCGCGAGAGTCCGTGACGATGGACCGCTGCCGAGGAATCCGCTGGCCACCGCGCTGTCCGGCCAGATGTCCAGGACGTGCAGCAGGACCGGTACCCGGTGCACGTACCGGGCGTACCACATCGGAATCGCCACCGAGATCGGCGAGTTGCCGACCCAGAGTGCGTCGAGTCCGCGCAACGCGTCGGCGCCGGAGATCAGCGCCGAACCGGCGAACGAGCCGTAGTTGATCAGTCGCCTTGCGGCGGACCGGTCATGGCTGGGATAGAGCGCCACCCGACGGATCCGCACGTCGCCGTCCATCTCGTCGAGCCGGCGCGCCATCCGGTAGCCGGGTGCGAGCCGGCCGGTCGGATAGTTCGGGAAGCCGGTGACCACCCGTACCTCGTGTCCCCGTCGGGCGAGGGCGTGAGCGAGCCGGCCGGGCAGCGCGGCCGGCCCAGGCTCGGGATCGAACCACTGGGTGAGCAGACCGATCAGCATGCAATACACCTACCAAGCACTACGAAATGTTTTGCCCTTTTTGCGTTAATAATGACTCGGTCCGCGATCGCGGCCCGCCGGGGCATCCGAGCCTTCCTCACCTTGCCGGAAATGACCTCTACGCCGGTTATGTGGCTATATCGTCACGTGCGACGACATCCACCGTCCCCCCGGGGTGGCCCGATGGGAGAAGCAAGACAGGGGCAGATGTGGTTTCCTCGCTATCGGACCGACGCTTCCTGATCACCGGTGGTACCGGGTCCTTCGGCCAGACGATGGTTTCCCGGTTGCTGGACGCCGGCGCCGATGAGGTCCGGGTCTTCAGCCGCGACGAGTCCAAACAGGATGCCATGCGGCACCGGCTCGCCGACGAGCGCGTCCGCTACTACGTCGGCGACATCCGGGACTACGACAGTGTGCTCAAAGCCGTACGGGGCATGGACTTCGTCTTCCACGCCGCCGCACTCAAGCAGGTGCCGTCGTGCGAGTTCTTCCCACTCGAGGCGGTCCGGACCAACGTACTCGGCAGCGCCCACCTGGTGGACGCGTGTGAACGGGTCGGGGTCGAGGCGCTGGTACTGCTGAGCACCGACAAGGCCGTCTATCCGGTCAACGCGATGGGCATGACCAAGGGTCTGATGGAGAAGGTTGCACAGGCACACGCCCGGGACAACCTGACGGCCCGGACCCGCGTCTGCTGCGTGCGGTACGGCAACGTCATGTACTCGCGCGGCTCGGTCATCCCGCTGTTCATCGACCAGATCCGCCACGGCAGCCTGCCGACCGTCACCGAGCCGTCGATGACCCGGTTCCTGATGTCGCTGGCCCAGTCGGTCGACTTGGTGGAACACGCGTTCCACCACGGCCGACAGGGCGACGTCTTCATCCGCAAAGCCGACGCCTGCACCATCGGCGACCTGGCCACCGCATTGTGCAACCTGTTCGGCGTACCGGCCAAGTTCGACGTGCTCGGCATCCGGCACGGCGAAAAGATGTACGAGACGTTGGCCAGCCGCGAGGAACTGTCCCACGCCGAAGATCTGGGCGAGTTCCTCCGGGTCCCGGTGGACAGCCGCGATCTCAACTACGCCCTCTACGTCGACGAGGGCGACGTCGACAGCGGCGGGCTCACCGACTTCAACTCGCACAATGCCCGGCGGCTGACCGTGCCGGAGGTCGAGTCGCTGCTGCTCACCCTGCCGGAGGTGCGGGCGCACCTCGATGCCGCCGCGCCCCCGGTCGGCGCGGCATGAGCGCCCCGGCCGGCGGTGGCGGGCACCTGGAGCGGGTGCCGCGGCGGCGGACCGACGGACCGGTTGCCGCTCGAGGGCGGGTCCTCATCACCGGTGCCACCGGAATGCTCGGCCACGCCCTGTTGCGGGAGCTCAGCGCCGACCCGGCGCTCGACGTCCACGGCACCGCCCGCGACCTGGCCGACCGCGCACACCACTTCCCGGCGCCACTGGTCGACCGGATCACCGGCGACATCGACGCCACCCGGTTCGACCAGGTACACCGGATCGTCGACGAACTCCGGCCGGACGTGGTCGTCAACTGTGTCGGGGTGATCAAGCAACGCCCCGACGTGCAGGACGCCACGCACACCGTCACCCTGAACGCTCTCTTCCCCCACCTGCTGGCGCAGACCTGCGGTCAGTTCGGCAGCCGGCTGATCCACGTCAGCACCGACTGCGTCTTCTCCGGACGCCGGGGCGGCTACGTCGAGGACGACCTGCCCGACCCACCGGACCTCTACGGACGGTCCAAGCTGCTGGGCGAGGTCACCGGCGAGGGAACGCTCACGCTACGTACCTCGATCATCGGTCACGAGCTGACCAGCAACCGGTCGCTGGTGGACTGGTTCCTGTCCCGCCCCGGCGGCGTCCGGGGCTGGACCGGGGCGATCTACACCGGCGTGACGACCATCGAGTTCGCTCGGCTGCTGCGGACCGTGGTGCTGCCCCGGACCGATCTCACCGGCCTGTACCACCTGGCCGCCGAGCCGATCGCGAAGTACGAGCTGCTCCGGTTGATCGCCGAGGTGTACCGGTGGCCGGGTGACATCGTGCCGGACGACGGGTTCGTCTGTGACCGGTCGATGCGCGCCGACCGGCTGGCCGACGCCACCGGCTACCGTCCGCCCTCCTGGCCGGACATGGTCCGGTCGATGCACGCCGCCCGGGCCCGCTGGGCCGGTGCCGTGACCGAGGCGGACCGGCAGCGCCTCATGGTCTGACGCGCCGGACCGACAGACAGACCGCTCGGGGTGACCCCGGCCGACCGCAAGCCGAAGGACGACACGTGGTAGACCGAATGAGCCGGCTGACCGTACTGGTCGGCGCGGCAGCCCTGCTTGGGGTCACGACCATCCTTGCGGTACGGAACCCGCTGGTCGCCTCGGCCGCCGTCGCGCTGCTCGTCATGCTGATCTGCGCATCCCAGATGGACGGCTGGCGGTGGCTGTTGGCGCTGACGATGGCGCTGCTGGTCGGCGCGTCGTCCGATGTCGAGGAACTGGCCGACGCCAGCTTCTACCCGCGGTACGTGGCCGTCGGCGGCCTGGTCGTCTGGGCGCTGTGCAGCCGCCGACCCGCCGCTGCCGTGCCGACGAAACCGTGGGCCGGTGTCCTCATCGGCTCGCTCTGGGTACTCGGCGGTCTCGCCACGCTCAGCGCGGTCTGGTCGATCGCTCCGTTTGAGTCCTTCCAGCGCGGCCTGGCCCTGCTGCTGCTGGCCGGGCTGGTCCACCTGTTGGCTCAACGGCGGTGGCCGGACCGGGCGGTCATGATGGCCGACCTGCGGGTGGTCTACCTGGTGCTGGCCGTGTCCGTCGTGGTCAGCATCGGCTACGGAGCGACCGACGGCACGCTGACCACCGCGTTGTCCGGCAGTTCTCGGTTCCAGGGGCTGTTCAGCAATCCCAACATGCTCGGGATGGTCTGCGCGTTGGCCGTGCCGCTCGGCTGGGCCGTCTACCGGGAGACCGGGCGACGTGCCGAACTGCTCGGCATCGTGCCGGCGGCCGGCGCTCTCGTGTTGTCCCAGTCCCGCACCGGACTGGTCGCCGTGCTCGTCGGCGCGCTCTGGGTGGTGCTACGGCATGGGATCGGTACCCTGACCCGGGTCGCCGTCGGCGCGACCGCGGCCCTGCTGGCCGGGTACCTGTCCGGTCTGTTGCCGTCCGTCTTCGCCGCGTCCTGGATGCAGCAGTTCGTCAGCCGGTTCACCCAGAGCGACCTGTCCAACGGCCGGATCCGGCTGTGGCACATGACGGTCGACCTGTGGTGGGAGAACCATCCGGCACTCGGCTACGGGTACGCGTCGCGCAACCATCTCTACGAGCTGGCCAGCTACGACGAACTGCGCGGCTTCAACGTCGGGCTGGTGCACAACAGCTACCTGCAGATGATGCTGGAGCTCGGCCTGGTGGCCGCGGTGCCGCTGCTGCTCACCGTGCTCGCCGCCGGGTGGGCCGCCGTCCGGGCTCCGGTACACCGGGCGAACTCGGGTCTGGTCTGGCTCATCGTCACCGGCCTGCTGATCCAGGTCACCGAATCGGCGATGTTCGGTACCGGGCAGACCTACCCGTACGTGTTCTGGCTCGCCGTGGTCGCCGTCCTGCTGCACCTGCCCGCCCGGCGACGGGCCGGACACCACCGGGCGGCGGCGGATGTCCCAACCCCGTCGCCGCAGCCAGCACCGTCGGCTGAACCGGACAGGTCGCCCAGCCGGGGGCGGACCCCGGTCCTGCGGTAGTCGTCAGTCCCGGCCCTGGACCGGTACAACGAACGTACTGACCTGCTCCGACCAGGCCCGGTGGTCGAACGAACGGCGGGCCCGTGACCGCGCCGCCTGGCTCATCGCCGTCCACTGCTCGTCGCGCAGCCGCAACGCACGCTGCACCGCCAGCCGGACGTCGTCCGGGCCGTTGCCGTCGAGCACCAGCCCTTCGACACCGTCACGCACATAGTCGGCCAGGTCACTCGTGTGGTTGAGCAGCACCGGGCACCCTGCGGCGAGACTCTCCGGCACCTTGGACGGGAAGCCGTTCGCCGCATAGCCGCCGGTGGGCCGCACCAGCATGGCGAAATGCGACTCGGCAAGCAGGTCCAACACGGTCGCCCGGGGTACCCGGCCGAGGAACACCACCTCGGCGTGGACCGCATCGAGCACCACCGGATCCAGGTCGGACAGGTTCGCCGCGTCGTCGCGGGTGATCCCGGCGATGGTCAGCCGGACCCGCCGCTGGTCCTGCGGTGCCAGTCGGCCGATCCCCGCGACGATCACGTGGAGCATGTCCTTGCGACCCGGCGTACCCGCGTACAGCAGACGCAGGCCGGCGTCGAGCGACGGCGGCCGTGGCGGCGCGAACTCGTCGCAGTCCACCTGCGGTGGCACTACCAGCACGGCCCCGCCGCGCCGCTCGAAGTGCCCGGCCAGGGTGGTGGACACCGCGGTGAACCGGTCGACGAGCCTGGTCGCCAGAAACGTCGACCACCGGTGGCGTACGAAGTAGGGATCGGACCAGCCGCGCCGGAACTGTCGCCGGTCGTGGCGTTCACTGGCGTCGACCACGATCGGGCAGCGCAGCCCGAGACGCAGCACCGCCCAATTGCCGAGCGTCATCATGGCCATCGGCAGCAGGACCACGGAGACGTCGCCGCGGCCGACGCCACGGCGCCACAACGCCCGCAGGACACGGACCGGACGGGCCAGGCGGGCCGACATCCGGCTCAAGTGGTTGGCTCCCCTGATCCGCAAGGTGATCAGTTCGACGCCGCTGGCCCGTGGCCCGTCCGGCGGGAACCGCAGTTCGCAAGGCCAGTCGTTGACCACCAGCGTCGGCCCGCCCTCGCCGGCGGCGCAGCGGGCGAGTTGCAGCAACCGGTTCGAGGTGGCGTCGCCGTACGGAAACGCGTATGCCCCGATCAGCAGCGGTCGTGGCCGACGCCGCCGGTCTGCCGGCCGGTCACCGGGTCGTGGTCCATGCTCGACTGTCCTGGTCTGCTCGGTCATCGGACTCCTTCGGTTCGGGGCCGGACGCGGGCCGGACGCCGTCGGTAGAGCGCCAGGTGGGTTTCGGCCGCAGCGTCGATCGCGAACGCGCTGTGGGCGAAGCGCTCGCCGGCGGTCGAGGGGGTGGTCGCAGCGGTGTACGCGGCCGCGACGAGCGCCGCCTCCGCCCAGTCCGTCGCCGACGCCCCGGGATCGACGATCACGACGCCGGGCAGCCGCTCGTCGATGAACCGCACGCCGGGCAGGTCGCAGGCGACCGTGCCGATACCCAGCGCGACCGGTTCCAGCACCCCGCCGGGCAGCCCTTCCAGGCTGGACGGGTGGATGACCAGGTCGGCCTGTGCGAGCAGGCCGCCCACGTCGTCGCGGGGGCCGAGCAGATGCACCCGGTCGGTCACCCCGGCGGCGTCCGCAGCGGCCCGCACCCGCGCGTCGTCGGCAGGATCACCAGGCCCGACGAGTACGGCGTGCGCGGTCACCCCCCGGTCACCCAGCGCGGCCAGGATCGGCGGCAGCAGCCACCGGCGCTTCTCCGGCGAGGCCCGTCCCACGCTCACGCAGACGACGTCGGCGACGCCAGCTCCGATCGTCGCCCGCAGGTCGTCGACGGACGGTTGACGCAGCCGGTCCAGGTCGAGACCGTTGAGCACCACCTGGCAGCGCGGATCGTCGCGCCAGGCCCGGTGGAAGCCGAAGGTGAGCGAGCCGGGCGACACGCCCAGCACGTCGGTGGCGAAGGTCCGCAGCAGCCGCCCGCCGAGCCACCGTAGGATCCGACGGCGCCGGCTCCTCGGCGCGTTGTCGTCCCCACGGAAGTGCGCGACGCGGCCGGGCACCCCGGCGACCGCGGCGAGGGCGAGCAGCACGCCGGAGAAGTTGGCGCAGTCGACGTGCACCACGTCGGGCCGCAGCTGGCGCAGCAGACGGTGGAACCGGACCGGGAACCGCGTACCGAGCGGTACGGCGGTCACCGAGCCACCGTACCGCTGGACCGTCGCGGCAAGCGGCCCCGGGCCGATGTGGTCGCTGAGCGTGACCAGATGCATCTCCGTTCCGCCACGGACGAGCCGTGGCAGCAGTTCCGCGGTACGGGTCTCGGTGCCGCCGAAGTTCAGTTCGCCCACCACCCGCAGGACGCGGCGGCGGGCCGCACCCGGTGGCGGGACGGCCGGCGGGGGGACGGCCGCCCCACCGCCGTGCGGGTCCGGACGGTCACGGACATCGTCGTGGTCAACCACCAACTCGGACATCGGTTCCCCTTTCGTCGACTGTCGGCCGGACCGCCGTGCCACCGCCAGCGCCCCGGTCGGGCGGGGCGGGGTCGGGCGCGGCGGAAGGCGGGCCGGTGCCCTGGTCGGCCCGGTCGACCACCCGCCAATAGCCGATCACCGCGGCTGGCCAGATGGTGAGCAGGTACGCCACGCAGGCCGCCAGCGGCACGGCCACCAGACCGAGCTGGTGCAGTCCCCAGATCTTCAGGCCGGTCGCCAGGACCAGGAACGCGGCCCAGCCGACGGCCTGCGGCCGGAGCAGACCGGCGCTGTTCTGCACCAGGATCAGCGGCGAGCTGACCGCGACCAGGAAGCACCAGCAGGCGAGTCCGGCGAGGACCGGGACCGGCACCGCGGCACGGTCGACGCCGCCGACCCACAACTCGATCAACGGGTGCCCCCAGCCGACCAGCGCCGCGCCCGCCACCCCGACCACCGTCCCGTAGAGCAACACCATCCGTCGGGTGTGCCGGCGTACCCAGGCCACCTCGCCACGGGCCAACGCCGCGCCGTTCACCGGCCAGACCGTCATGCCGACCAGGCCGACGAAGATGGACAGCACGCCGAAGAGCTTCACCACGACGGCGTAGTGCGCCGCCACGGCGAGTCCGAGGATGTTCGCCACCAGCGGGCTGTCGACGTTGATGGCGATCGACGACATCGTGGTGAGCGCGAAGAACCGCAGGCCGAGCCGGAGCAGGCCGGCCGCGGTCGCCCGGTCGACCAGCCGGGGGCCGGGGCGCTTGGCCGGCTGCTGGACGCCGAAGTAGACCACGGAGTTGACCAGGTTGACGGCGGGCACCGCCAGCACCGCGCAGGCGATCACCGCCAGCGGATCCCATCCACCGCCGATGGCGCACAGCACAGCCACCATGGCCGCCAACGAGCCGGCCGACTGCCAGACGCTGCTCTGCACGACCTGACCGTCGGCGTACTGGATCCGTTGGATCAGCGACAGCGGAATGTTGACGGCGAACGCCCCGAACGACAGCAGGACCACCGTCGACGCCTCGGCGGCGATGCCCGGATCGGTCACCCCGAGAAGCCGGTCCCAGGGCACCAGCGGATTGACCACGAACAGGCCGCCGAGCAGGGCGAGGGCGACCGTACCGACGGTGGCGAACGCGCTGGAGATCTCCCTGGCCTGCTGTCCAACGTCGGTACCGAGCCGGCTGAGCCGGGTGAGCAGTCCGTTGCCCAGGCCCAGATCGGCGAACCAGGCCATCCCGGTGAGCGCGGTGACCGCCATCCACAGCCCGTACCGCTGGTCGCCGAGGTATTGGAAGCAGGCCGGGGTGATGACCAGCGGGGCCGCCATGCCGGTCGCCTTCGCCGCCATGGCCGCGGCGATGCCGGACCGGACGGCACGGTCACGATCCCGGTCACGGCCGTCCGGTCCGGTCCGGTCGGCGGCCCCGGTCACCGACTCGCGACGGGCTCGACGGCCAGCCGACGGGCCATCCACTCGACGGTCGCCCGCAGGCCGTCCCGACGGTCGACCGGGCTGATGCCGGGGAAGAGCGCCCGCAACCTGGCGGTGTCGGCGAGGGAGTGCGCGACGTCGCCGGGACGCGGCGGCGCGTGCTCGCGGTCGATACGCCGGCCGAGCAGTCCGGCGAGGTCGTCGAGGACATCCAGCAGGCTGGCCCGGGCACCGAAGGCAAGGTTGACCGGGTGCGGGTGGTGCACCCGGCGCCGCAGCGCGTCCAGGATGACCGCGCACACCGTACCGACGTAGGTGAAGTCCCGGGACTGGGTGCCGTCGCCGTGCACCAGGGCCGGCTCGCCCCGCAGGGCGGCGTGGACGAACCGGGGGATGACCGCGGCGTAGGCATGGTCGTGCCGCTGCCCGGGGCCGTAGACGTTGAAGAAGCGCAACGCCAGCGTCGGCAGCCCGAACGACGCCTGATGGGCCAGGGCGTACGCCTCGGTGGCGAGCTTGCTGGCCGCGTACGGGCTCATCGGCCGGGCCCAGGTCAGCTCGGTCTTCGGCAGTGTCGGGTTCATGCCGTACACCGACGAGGAGGAGGCGACCAGCAGGTGGGCCACATCGTGCCGACGGGCCGCCTCCAGCACCAGCAGAGTCCCGGTCGCGTTCGCATGGTGGGAGGTCACCGGGTCGCGTAGCGACCGGGGCACACTGGGCAGGGCGGCCAGGTGGACCACGGCCTCCCGGCCGGCCATCACGGCGTCCAGTGCGGCCGGATCGAGGATCGACCCCTCGACGACCTCGACGTCCAACCCGGTGAGGTTGTCGCGCAGTCCGACCGACAGGTCGTCCAGGACGGTGATTTCCTTGACCGCCGGCTCGACCAGCGCGGCACGGGCCAGGTTGGAGCCGATGAAGCCGGCACCGCCGGTGATCAGAACGCGCATGGGACAACTCCTCGCAGTGCCGCCCGGTCATCTGTACATCGAGCCGGCCGAGGATCGGGTAACGGGTCCGTAACGCTTTTTGTCGGAAATATCGCCTCAGATCAGCCGTGTCGCCCCCGTGAGGACCGCCGATCGGCGGCGAGCACCCCCGCCGAACGGCCGGCAGCGCTGTCACGTCACCGACCGAGAAACCGTCCTGAACTGCGAAAAGGCGCACAGTGACAGCAGATCGCGCGGCTCGCCATGGAGGTGCCGAGATGCCCGGACTGACGGTCTACCGGTCGAACGCCCTGATGTCGATCAGGTCGAGGTTCGACGGCACCCGGGACCTGGTGATGCCGGCCAACCTGGCCTACCCCGAGTCCATGGTCGGCATGTGGCACGCGGGCCTGCCCCAGGTCACCCTCGTACCGTCGACCGCCACCGACGCCCAGGTCTGGCCGGTCATGTCGGCGGTGGGCACCCGGATCCACGACACCTCGGACGACAACTGCCCAATCCACACCGGCTGGTCGTACATCGGCGGCAACCACGGCTACAACATCGGCACCCAGGTCGCGGTCACCAACCACGGCAAGACCACCGCCGACCTGGGCTCCCGGTGGACCGACGGAATCCGGACCTTCACCCTGCTCGGCGTGCCGAACCGCAACAGCCTGCTGTTCGGCAACCCGTACACGATCGTCGACGGGGTCGCCCAAGGAGTGCGGGTGCGGCCGGCGGCGGCGCTCACCCACGTCGCCGGGGCGACGAACCGGACCACGGTACCGATCACCTGGTTGACCCCGGACGTCCAGATCCGCCCGGCCACCCACTCCCACACCGTGGTCGTCGACCTCGACGGCCGGCCACTGCCCGACGGCCGGTCCACCGGTGACCAGCTACGGATCCGGGAGTCCTACGTCATCCCCTCGTACCGGGGCATGATCGACACCGCCCAGGCCAACATCGGCACACCGCTCGCCACGATCATGACCCGGATCCCGCCGATGTGTCGGATCGACAACGACTACCGCTGGTCGCCGGGGGGCCTGCTGGTCACCCAGCGGGTGACCGCCATGGACCGGTTCATCCTGAGCACCGGGGTCACCCAGTGCTCGGCGCTGACCGTGCCGGCGGGCGGCAGCCGCCGGCAGTTCATGCCGAACGTCGAGGTGGCCGGGACACTCAACTGGTCGACCTGGGCACGGATCGACACGATCACCGCGATCACCGACATCACCCCGGCGAGTCTGCGGGACCCGACGATGCCGGCGGCCAGCATGATTCAGTGGGCGATCAGCGGCGGTCGGGCCCAGCTGTGGGGAATCGCCGCCGGGCTGCTGCCGGTCGACGACGGACAGCCGGCGACCAGGGTGCGGTACACCACGGCGAAGAGCTGGTTCGTCTCGTCCAGTCTGAAGAAGAACTACCCGCAGCTGGTGTGGGGTCGCGAGCTCTGGCCGGGACAGACGGTCACCGGTACCGCGTACCGCCGCTATCTGGCACCGCCGTCGGCCGCCACCGAGCTGGTCGTCTCGGACGGTAGCCGTGACTTCGTGATCATCGAACGGGTGGGTGCCGTCGCCGCCGCCCGGATGTCCGCGCCGGAGCTGTTCCACCGCCGGCTGGTCCCGGTCGGACCGACGAACCTCGCCGTCGCGGAGCGGGTCCCGGCCGACGGCATCGCCTACCAGGTGCCGGTCTCCCCCGGGTACGGCATGTGGCGGGCGGATCCCGATCAGGCCAGCCCGCAGCCGCTGCCCGGAGCCACCTCCGGGATCGGCAGCTACTTCCTGCCGTTGGCCGGTCCGACCGGGACCACCACCTGCACCGGCGTGTTCCAGCGGCTGCTGCTGCACCCGATGTACCTGGCCGAGGCCGCCCGGGTCGACCGGGTGTGTGTGGAGGTGACGGCGGCCGGCAGCGGCTGGTTGCGGCACGGGGTGTACGCCCACGACCCGACGACCGGCCGACCGGCGTCCCAGGGGCCGATCGCCGACTTCGGCGCGCTCGGCGTGGCAACCGCCGGGATCCGGGAGTACGTGCTGATCACACCGGTGACGCTGCCCGCCGGCTGGCACTGGTACGCCGTCGTGTGGCAGGGCTCCGCCACCACCCCGCCCACCCTGCGGACCAGTCAGGTCGGCGGTGCCACGGCGTTGAACATCGGCACCAGCCCGGCGGCGATGACCGCTGACCGGTTCGGCTACCAGATGTCCGGTGTGGCTGGTCTGCTCGGGCCGGTCACCGTCGCCGACGTACACCAGATCCCGCCGCCGCGGATCGCCTACCGGCGGGCCTGATCACCGCGCCGGCACGCCGTATATCCGCTTCATCTCCGCATGCTTGGCGGCCACCGGAAGGTGCCCGATGCCCAGCGACTTGGCCTGCAGCCGGCGCAGATAGTCGTCGGTGGTACGCAGCGGTCGGGCCGGCACCCCCGCCGCCACCGTGTTGTCCGGGATGTCGCGGGTGACGACCGAACCCGCGCCGATGACGCACCGGTTGCCGATGGTCACCCCGGCCAGGATCATCGACCGCATCCCGATGTAGACGTCGTCACCGATGACGATCGGAGCCGTCCAGTCCAGCTCGGGATGCTCCTTGCGGAGGATCAGGGTGCCCCCGTCATGGGTGACGAACTGCACCCCGGAGGTGATGTAGACGTTGTCGCCGATCGTGATCAGCCATGGCTCCGAGCCGAACATCGCCCGGTTCACGCCGTAGAACCGCACCCGGCCGGTCAGGTTGACCCCCAACGATCTGACGAACGCCTCAGGGTCACGGCTGGCCGCCAGATGGTCTCGCACCCGCCGGACGATGGTACGAACACGACTGGACACACCCGGTGCAACGAGCCTGGCGCCACACCGGTGACGGTGGGTCACCGGCAGAAGTGGCGGGCGTGGTCGAGGACGTTGAGTTCGCGCACCTGCCGCCGCCAGAGCCGGTACCGCTGCCCCGCCGTCACCTTCGCCGCGGCCCGCTCACCCGCCGGCCGACCGGCCAGCTCGTTTACCACCTCGGCAAGCGCCGACACCGTCATCGGCCGGACCACCGCCCCGCCGGCGCTGGAGATCAACTCACTGAACGGGGTCCGGTCCGAACATACGACCGGACAGCCGGCCGCCAGGCTCTCCAGGATGACGTGTCCGAAGTTCTCGCCCAGGGTCGGGAACAGGAATGCGTCGTACCGGGCGAAGGTCGACAGCACCTCGTCGGCCGGCAGCTCGCCGTGGTACCGCACCCGGACGTGGTTGGGCATCGTCGCGATGAGTTGTTCGCACCGCGCCCAGTACGGCTCGTCCTCGTCGGGCCCGAAAATGTCGAAATCGACCGACCGGGTCGCCCGAGCCACCGCCGCCAACGCCGTGACCAGGTTCTTCATCGGTGAGATCCGGCCGATGAAGACCAGCCGCAACGGACCGTCGTGCGCCACGACCGGTGGCGGCGGACGGTCCGGAATCGGGCACTCGTTGCCGTTGACCATCACCCGGGCCCAGGGCAGCACCGCCGCGATCTGATCCGCCTCCAGTTGGCTGCACGCCTGCCACCGCACGCCGAGCCGACGCAGCAATGGTGCCCAAACCGCCAGGAAGAGCCGCTTCTTGCCGGCTTTGATGGCCAGCGCGGCAGGGGCCAGTTCGCCGCGCGGGGCGATCATGATCGCCGGTACCCGCAGCAGTCGCAGGGCCACCGCAAGGATCGGGACCACCGAGAACACCGACCAGAGGCTGTTGACGTACAGCAGATCGGCCGGCCGCGACCGGATCTGCCGCAGCAGCCGCAACCACTGCCGAGGGCGCACCGGGTCGAGATAGAACACCGCGGACCGGGCGCCGCGGTGGACCAGTTCGCCGGACAGCCCCGGGTACCGGTCGGTCGCGTGCAGGTCCCGGTCCCGGGTGACCAGGGTGACGTCGAGGTCGTCGGGCAGGGTGTCCAGGATGAAGCGCAGCGACCGGATCGGGCCACCGCCCCGGAACCCCGGCTCGAACACCGCAGCGGTGGCGAGGATCCGGAAAGTGGTGGTCGTCGCCACGTCGGCGGCGCTCTGCCGGGTCGCCGGCCCACCGGCGGCGGGGCGGTCCCGGGTCGTCGTTTCACGCACTGTCGGCTCGGCCTTCGATTCGTACGGCTGCCGCACTCAGCGACGCAGCCCGGCCCACTCGTGGTGGCGCCGCACGGTGGACAGGATGAAGTCGACGACCCGCCGTGAAGTGTCGGGCACCTGGTAGTCCGCCGGGCAGGGCACCCCGGCCGAGGCGACCTGCTCGATGGTCGCCCGGACCGCCTCGACCGCGCCGGCCGGGTCCAGCCCGGTCATGATGATGCCACCGGCGTCCAACGCCTCCGGACGTTCGATCGACTCCCGCAGCGTCACCGCCGGAAAGCCCAGGATCGCCGCTTCCTCGCTGATCGTGCCGCTGTCGGACAGCGTGCAGCGGGCAGCGCACTGCAGGCGTACGTAATCGAACAGCCCGAACGGCTCGTGGAAGGTGATCCGGTCGAGGCTGGTTGGGTCGGTGGCCAGGGCCTCCAACCGTTTGCGGGTACGCGGATGGGTGGAGACCAGCACCGGCAGCGCCCACTCGTCGCGTATCGCCCGCAGACAGTCGAGCAGCCGGCGCAACCGGTCCGGCCGGTCGACGTTCTCCTCACGATGGGCGCTGACCACGAAGTACCCGCCGGCGGCCAGCCCGAGCTGGTCGAGCACGGTGGACCGGGCGATGTCCTGCCGGTAGTGCTCCAGCACCTCCCGCATCGGTGAGCCGGTGTGCAGGATGCGGCGCGGATGCAGTCCTTCGGCGATCAGGTTGCGGCGGGCGTGCTCGCTGTAGACCAGATTGAAGTCGGAGACGTGGTCGACCAGGCGGCGGTTCGTCTCCTCGGGCACGTTCAGGTCGAAGCACCGGTTGCCGGCCTCCATGTGGTAGACCGGCACCCGCATCCGGCGGGCCATCAGGGCGGCGATGGCGCTGTTGGTGTCCCCGAGCACCAGCAGGGCGTCCGGCCGGCAGTCGTCGAGTGCTGCCTCGATACCGACCAGCACGCCGCCGAGCACCCGGCCGAGCGAGGTGGTGTCCACCCCCAACGACCGGTCCGGCGGGCGCAGCCGCAGCTCGGTGAAGAAGACCTCGGAGAGGAACGGATCCCAGTTCTGCCCGGTGTGTACCAGGACATGGTCGACGGTGCGGTCCAGCCGGTCCATCACCCGGGACAGCCGGATGATCTCCGGCCGGGTGCCGACGACCGTCATCACGCGGGTCATGACCGGCTCCATTCATTTGCCGACTCGGGGCGTACACCTACTACCAGCACGAAAACGGGCAATCTCCGCACACCATAGCGGAACATCGAGGCATCGGTGACGGGCCGGCCGAATCCGAACCGTGGCACCCTGGCCCGTTCGTACTGTCGCCCACCTGACAGCAGAACCTGTTGGTCGGAGCGGACCGCCGCTCTCCCAGTTGTTGTCCGACAACCGTCGGGCACATCGAGAGGAGCAGCGGACCATGAGATCCGAATCCGTACGCGGCACGCTGAGCCGCGTACTCACCGCACTGGTGATCGTGGCGACGGCGGCCACGCTCGCCGGTGGGGCGACGACCCCAGCGGCGGCCCACCCGGGCCTGCCCTCGACCGTCTTCGACCCCGACGAGGTGGGCTGGGCGTCGGTACGGGACATGACCCCGGCCGACTTCCAGGTGCGCTTCGACGAGTACGCCGCCGCCGGCTACCTGGTCGTCGACCTGGACGTGGACGTAACCGACGACGGGCGGCGCATCGGCGCCGCCTTCCAGCGCAACCTCGACGGACGGGGCTGGCTGGTACGCACCAGGCTGACCAGGACCGAGTTCGACGACCTGTTCGTCTCGGCGGCGGACGACGGGATGCGGCTGGTCGACTTCGAGACCTACGTCGAAGGCGGTGCCCGCTACTACGCCGGCGCCTGGGTGCGCAACTTGGAGGGCTACGGCTGGTCGATGAAGTACAACCTGACCGCCGCGGAGTTCACCGCGTACTACACGGAGCAGCGACGCACCCGGATGCCGGTCGACGTCGACATCTACCCGACGGGTGCCGGCACCAGGTACGCACTCGTCTGGGTGGACAACGCCGAGAACCTGGACTGGCGGCTGCTCGGCGGCATCACCCGCACCGAGTACCAGGACGCGGTCGACGCCTACCAGATCGTCTACCGGTCGCTGGTGGTCGATTCGGCGCTCACCACCGTCGGGCAGCGGTACGCCGGGATCTGGGTGGAGAACGCCAACCACCGCCGCTGGTGGGTACGCAGCGATCTGACCCGACAGGAGTACGTCAACTGGTGGCACCGGTACGCCGACGAGGGATACCGGGTGATCAACTTCGAGCGGTACGAGACC
This sequence comes from Micromonospora sp. LOL_021, assembly GCF_048060215.1. NCBI lineage: Bacteria > Bacillati > Actinomycetota > Actinomycetes > Micromonosporales > Micromonosporaceae > Micromonospora > Micromonospora sp. LOL_021. Next base: position 96,959 of record NZ_JBHMIN010000009.1, read on the forward strand.
GCCAAGGGAACCCGGTACGCCGGCGTCTGGCGGCAGAACTCCGACCGGCCGGGCTGGAAGCTGCGCCGGTCAGTGGACAATCTGGTCCAGGGCGAGGCGAACAGTCTGAACATGCCGGGCATCGCCGTGGCGGTGATGCAGGACGGTGAGTTCAGCTACCTGCGCGGGTTCGGGCACGCCAACATCGACGACGATGTGTGGCTGGACTCCGGGCACGTGCTGCGGATCGCGTCGGTGTCCAAGGGAATCGGCGGGGTGCTCACCATGCGGGCGGTAGAGGACGGGCAGATCGACCCGGCCGACGACGTACGCGATCACATCCCCGGGCTACCCACTCACCACGCGTACACGGTGGAGCAGGTGGCCAGCAACCGGGCCTGTGTGCGGCACTACGCGGGCACGGAGGCCGACGACGGCGCCGACCCGGCCGACGTCGCGCAGTGGCAGGCCGAGGACACCGATCTCAGCACCACCTGGTACGCCAACGCCACCGCGGCCGCGGCCGAGTTCTGGGACTCCGGCCTGGTCTGCCCGGTCGGCGACCCGCACTACAGCACCCACGGCTACACCATCCTGGGCGCGGCGTTGGAGAGCGCGACCGGCACCCCGGTGGCGGAGCTGACCGAGTCGGAGTTGACCGGCGCGTTCAACCTGGGCACCCTGCGGCCCGAGGACCTGTCGGACACCTCGGTACGGCGGAGCACCTTCTACGACGGCGCCAACGACGAGTACGGCGGCGACGAGGTGAGCTGGAAGGTCCTCGGCGGCGGGATGGAGTCCTCGGTCGCCGACCTGGCCCGGTTCGGCGACAAGCTGATCGACGGCGAGATCGTCGGCCCGGACTCGCTCGACGCGATGTGGGTCGACACCGGGTGGAGCTACGCGTACGGGTGGTCGATCAGCACCGAGGACGGGCACCGGCGGATCGGCAAGACCGGTGGCGCCAACGGCTCCACCGCGTACCTGCAGATGTACCCGGACGACGGGATCGTGGTGGCGGTGCTGATGAACCGGGCCGACGGGGTCGCCGGCGAGAATCGGGCCGGCGTGCTCGGCTCCGAGATCGGCACGCTGGTGCTGAACACGCTGCCCTGACCGGTGTCGGATCCCCGGTCCGCGAGATGCCCGAGCGGCGTCCGGCGGGCCGGGGATCCGGCGTCACCGCCGGTACGTCGAGCGGCCGGTGACCGGCGACTTTCCCTCGATCAACATTTGGTCGGGACTGGGACAGCAGGGTCACCCGGCGGGCGAAGTCGCGGGCGGACAGCGGCGCCGCGTCCTCGAGGTCGCCGTTAGGTGAGGCTACCCTTGCACCCGTCTGACCTGCGGGTCCGCGACGTCGTCGCCTTTGGGTGCCACCCGCACCGGCGCCGGTTCAGCCCGTTCACCGACACCGACCAGGCGATGGTCGACCACGCCATGGAGCACCGGCACGCCGTACTGGTGCCGGCGGCGGGTCTGGTCGGCGCGCTGACGGTCATCCTGGCCGACGGGTGATCCGCGCCCTACTCGGCGCGGACCGGGCGGGCCAGGTGCCGACCGGGGTGGCCACCACCCTGGTCGGGGCCGTCCTGCTCATCGTGCTGGCCCGCGTGCGCGATAGCGGCCCGACCCGACGACCACCGGGAGCCGGATGGGGCCGCAGGGGCGTCGCCGGTACTGGACGGTGCTGGCGGTCGTCGGCGCGACCGCCGTCGGCACCGGCCTGCTCGGGCTGCTCGCCGGCAACACCTGGCTGCTCACCGGCGACATCGTGCTCTGGCTGACCAGCGAAGGGTCGCCGGTGGTCCGCTTCGCGCTGGACGAACGGGCGCCACGGGTGGCGGCGGCGCTGGCCGCCGGGGCTGCCCTCGCGCTGTCCGGTTCCCTGGTCCAGGCGACCTGCCGCAATCCGCTCGCCGAGCCGGGCATCCTGGGCATCACCGGCGGCGCCGGGCTGGCCGCAGTGGTCGTGGTGACCGGCGGTAACGCGACGATGATCGCGGCCGCCACCGGCGGCGTGCTGGCCGCCTTCGGCCTGGTCTACTCGGTGGCCTGGCGGGGTGGGCTGCACACCGACCGGCTGGTCCTGGTCGGCGTCGGCGTCTGGTACGCGGCGACCGCCCTGACGACCTATCTGCTGGTGCGGTCGAATCCGTGGGACACGCCGAAGATCTACACGTGGCTGTCCGGCACGACGTACGGCCGCAGCTGGACCCAGGTGGTCCCGGTGGTGCTCGCCCTGCTGGTGGCGCTGGCCGCCCGCCGGGAACTGGACCTGCTCGCCATCGACGAGGACACGCCCCGGATCGTCCCGGTCGCGGTGCTGCTCGGTGCGGTCCTGCTCGGACTGGCCGGCACCGTGGGCCGTACCGTCGTCGCGCCGGCGCAACTGCCGGCCGGACTGGCCGTGGCGCTGATCGGTGCCCCGTACATCGTCTACCTGCTGGCCCGGTCCCGGGCCTGATCCCGGCGGACCCGGACAGGTTCAGCCGCCACTGTGGTCACGGCTGGTCACCCACGTCCTTCCACCACCTTCTGTCAACACTGGCAAAAGTCTGGAATAAACCACCGAAAGATGTAGACACCTCGATCCCAAGTCCGCTAGCCTCCAAATCACCGAGGCATTCGGTTAGGTAACCAAACAGTTTGGCTGCCCCGACCGGACGCCGTCGGGCGGGCACGGCACCCGCCCGACGGCGACAACCTCGCCGGGGCCGTGGCACCCCCCGGAAACACTGGACGCATCCGATCGGCGCGGCGGCGCGCGCCTGCACCCCCGTCGCCCTACTCATCCCTGGCCAGCCAGGACAGTCGTCACCTGTCGGACCCGCCCGGACGTTTCCCGTCACCCCACCACCCGCACACCCGGTATCACCACCGCACCCACCCGGCGTCGGCCGCCTACCCCGGGTGCCGGTGAAGCGTGGCCGCACCCGTACCCCCACTGGTGCAGTCGCCACGCGCCCGGATCACCCCGGCCTGTGGCCGACCATGCGCCGAGTCCGTCCGAAACGGACCGGTCTGTGATGAAAGGTACGCAGATGACAGTCAACCCTGACCAACACGGCGGAGCTGTCCGCCCGAGCAGAGCACCGACCCGACCGAGACGGTCGCTGACCGCGCTGGCGGCCGTGGTCGGCATGGTCCTCGCCAGTACCTTGGCCGCAGCTCCGGTCAACGCCCGCCCGACCCACGGCGGTCCGCCCGAGTACCGGGCCGCCCAGGTGCTGACCTGGACCGCCGGCAACGACGTCACCGCGTACACCTCGGCGCCGACCACCGCCGAGCCCGGCCCGGCGACACTGGTCTTCGAGAACAGTGCCGCGACCGGCAACACCAGCGGCATGCAGCACACGCTCACCTTCGAGACCGGGGACCCGACCTACAACCAGGACGTGAACGTCAACATCCTGGCCGACCCGTACGACGCCAACGGCGGCCTGTGGACGGTCGACGTGGTACTCACCCCGGGGACGTACCGGTACTTCTGCGCCATCCCCGGCCACGGTCTGATGAACGGACTGCTGGTGGTCAGCGACGACAGCACCGACGACACCACCGCACCCGAGGTGACCGCGGCGCTGTCCGGGCCGCGCGACGACGACGGAGCCTACCTCGGCGCCGCCACCGTCACCCTCACCGCCACCGACGACATGTCCGGTGTCGACACCATCGAACACTCCCTCGACGGCGGCGAGTTCAGCGAGTACACCGCACCGGTCACCGTCAACGAGCCGGGCCAGCACACGGTGGCCTACCGGGCGACGGACATCGCCGGCAACACCTCGGACCCCGGGTCGGTCACCTTCACCGTCGCCCCGCCGCCGGACCCGGACACCACCGCACCCACGGTGACCTCGTCCGTGTCCGGCGCGCAGAGCGCGGACGGCTCCTACCTCGACACCGCAACGGTCACCCTGGTCGCGACCGACGACGACTCCGGGGTCGCCAGCGTCGAGTACTCAATCGACAGCGGTGCCTACACCGACTACACCGCCCCGGTGACGGTGAACAGCCCGGGTACACACACGGTCAGCTACCGCGCCACCGACGAAGCCGGCAACACCTCCGACCCCGGGTCGGTCACCTTCACCGTGGTCGCCGGCGGCGGCGATCCGCAGTGCCCGGTGCTGGACACCCGCCCGACGGTCTGGCTGGGCACCCGCAACAGTGCGGTGCCCAACCGGCAGGTGGGTCCCGGTTGCACCATCAACAACCTGATCGCCAGCGAACGGATCTGGCGTAACCACAACGAGTTCATGCAACACGTCCGCGCGGTGGTCAAGAATCTGCGCGAACAGGGTGTCATCAGTCAGGCCGAACGGGTCACCCTGATCGACACGGCCAAACTGTCCGCAGTCGGCAAGTCGGACGCGCACACCGGCTACCAGTCGATCCTCAACCGGTCGGGCACGTCGTTCCAGCAGTGGGAGCAGGTCGGCGCGGGCGGTTTCACCCGCAACGCCGACGGCTCGATCACCAGCCGGCCGGTCGCCGGGCTCGGCCTGCTCTGGTTCCCGATCCGCACCTACGGCGACTTCTCGATGAAGCTGCAGTGGCGCGACGACGCACCGGGCGACGCCCGGGCCAACAGCGGCGTCTTCGTCCGGTTCCCCGCCGTGCATCAGCATCCGCAGGAGCCCCGGCCGGAATGGGTGGCCATCAAGTACGGCCACGAGGTGCAGATCTTCGACAGTCCGGACGGCGACCGCTACAAGACCGGTTCGGTGTACGGGTTCGGCGGCGTCGACGTCGACGCCGCCGGGGTCACCCCGAAGGGCACCTGGAACGACTACGAGATCCGGGTGGTCGGCCAGCACTACTCAATCTTCCGTAACGGGGAGCTGGTCAACGAATTCGTCAACACCCCCGACCTGGTGTTCGACCCGCCCCGGGCCGACGACCCGGGCGGCGCCGGCCGGCAGCGCGCCGAAGGCTACCTCGGCCTGCAGGTGCACGGCGCCGACGACATCGTCAGCTTCCGCAACGTCCGGGTCGCCCCGCTGACGCCGTGAGCGACCGGGGCCACGACGGACACACCACCACACCCCCGACCGGCGATGACCGGCCCGACGAACAGGAACGGACGTTGAACGATACGACAGATCTGAGCACCGGCCCGACCGACGAACCGGCCAGACCGGGCGGCCCGCTCGGCAACGGCGTGGGCCGGGCCCTGGTGGTCCTGGCGGTCCTGGCGGTCACCTTCGCCAGCGCCGGCGCCGCGTACGCCGTCAACCACCGTGCCACGGACCAGGTCGCGGCGGTCGAGCCGGCCGACGGCGTGGTGCCCGAGGGCTGCGTGGCGCCCGACCGGGAGCTGCAGCTGTACGCCGTGGAGCTGCCCCGCGACCCGGTGACCAACCAGATCCGGCTGGGCTACGGCCTGACCCCGCAGACCGCTTCCTACCCGGGCCCGACGATGGAGATGATCGAAGGCGAGTGTCTGGCGATCACCCTGCACAACCAGGTGACCGCCGAAACGCTGGGACAGCTGCGGACCGATCCGGAGCACCCGCTCGGCGTCTCGCTGCACGCGCACGGGGTGAAGTACACCCAGGACTCCGACGGCACCGTACACAGCGGGTCCTATGTCGGGCCGGGCGAGTCGCGGACCTACACCTGGTACGCGAAGCCGCGCAGCTCCCGGACCGGGTCGCCGGGCACCGCCGGCTACTGGTGGTACCACGACCATGTGGTCGGCGGCCCGCACGGCACCCAGGGGATCGGCTCGGGCCTGTTCGGCGGCCTGGTGGTACGCCGGCAGGGCGACCCCCGCCCGGACCGGACCTACGTGACCGTCTTCGGCGACCGCCAGTCGATCAACCTGCGCCGCGGGGCCGCGACCGACGACTGCGACCTGGACAACCCGGTGCCCGGCCCGGCCTGCTTCGTCGCGAAGGTCGGCGAGCGGGTCGAGTTCATCGTGGTCGGCACCGGGGACGACATGCACACCTGGCACGTCCACGGGCACTCCTGGGCGGACACCCGCACCGGCGTGGTCGCCGGCGACAACAAGGCGATCGTCGACTCCATCCCGGTGATCGACAACAAGACCCTCGGTCCCGGCGACTCGTTCGGCGTGACCATCGTCGCCGGCGACTCGGTCGGACCGGGCCACTGGATGCTGCACTGCCACATGCAGTTCCACTCCGACCTGGGCATGGCCACCACCCTGCACGTCCTCGACGAGAACGGACAGATGCCGCCCGGCGGTCACCAGCACCGGGCGGTGCTCGCCCAGTCGGGTGTCGACGTCGGCGGCGAGCCGGCCATCGACATCCAGGCCGGTGCCGGACACGACGGCCACCAGAACTGACCCGTCCCAGCCACCCCCACCCCGGCGCGCTCCGCGCCGGCCGCTGTAAGGAGCAGGAATGGCCGACAGACGCCATTTCAGATTCCCCCGACTGCGTCACCGATCAGCCGCCGCAGCTGCGGCCGTCACCCTGCTGGCCGGTCTGCTGACCGCGCCGGTCTCCCCCGCCCAGGCCGATCCCACGCCACCCACCTGGGGCAACCGGGTCGTCAACGTGCTGGTCTTCCACGGCCCCGAGGCCGAACAGGCCGATCCGGTCCGACGGGCCACCAACGTCATCCGACGGCTCGGCAACGAGCACGGCTTCTACGTGCACTCGTCCGACGATCCGAGCGTGTTCAACCCCGACAACCTGGCCCGCTACCGCAGCGTGGTCTTCCTCTCCACCGCCGGCGTCACCCTCGACGACGCGCAGGAGGCTGCGTTCCAGGCGTACGTCAAGGGCGGCGGCGGCTTCGTCGGCGTGCACGACGCGGCGTACGCCCAGCCCGGATCGGAATGGTTCACCGGTCTGCTCGGCACCCGGCCGGCACCGACCCTGCCACCGGCGGAGACGGTGGTCGAGGCGAGCGCCAGCGGCAACAACCCGCCGAACGAGACCGCCAGCCACGCGTTCGACCGCGCCACCGGCACCAAGTGGCTGACCCGCTCCCCGACCGGCTGGCTGGCCGGTGAGCTGGCTGAGCCGACCGTGATCAACCGGTACGCGCTGACCTCGGCCAACGACTTCCCCGGCCGCGACCCGCGGGACTGGACGCTGCAGGGGTCCAACGACGGCGAGAACTGGACCGATCTGGACCGCCGGACCGGGCAGAGCTTCCCACAGCGGTTCCTCACCCGGCAGTTCGCGTTCGACAACACCGAGGCCTACCGGCACTACCGGCTGGACATCACCGCGAACAGCGGCGAGCCGCTGACCCAGCTCGCCGAGCTCTGGCTGATCGGTGCCGACGCCGGTGCGGCACCGGAGACCCAGGTCCAGCAGGCAGAGGTCGACGTCACCGACCGCAACCACCCGGCGACCCGCGACCTGCCGATGAACTGGACCCGCGACGACCAGTGGATCAGCTGGGACCCGAACCCGGTCGGTCGGGTGCACGTCGTCGCCCAGGTCGACGAGACCAGCTACGACGCAGGGCTCAGCGGCAACGGACCGTTCCACCCGGTCGCCTGGTGCCACGACTACGACGGTGGCCGGTCGTTCTACACCGGAATGGGCCGCACCGAGGCAAGCTGGGCCAGGGACCTCCAGTTCCGCGACCACATCCTCGGCGCGATCCAGTGGACCGCCGGCACGGTACGCGGTGACTGCCAGGCGACGATAGCCGCCAACTACCGGATCGAGCGGCTCACCGGCACCAACCAGCAGGGCGAACTGGATCAGGTCGGTGAACCGCACGGCCTGACCATCGCGCCGGACGGCACGGTCTTCTACATCGGACGCGCCGCCTGCCCCTCCGGGGCGATCCCCGAGTGGTCGAACCCGGACATCGGCAAGGGCTGCGGCACCATCCACCAGTGGGATCCGCAGACTCGGCAGGTGAGGCTGCTCACCACTCTGAAGGTGATGGGCAACCGGGGCAGCGGCAGCGAGCTGGTCAAAAGCGAGGAGGGTCTACTGGGCATGACCCTGGACCCGGCGTTCACCGACAACGGCTGGTTCTACGTGTACTGGATGCCGCACGAGTCGATCGACCGGGAGAACCGGATCGGCCAGCGGACCGTGTCCCGGTTCACCTACGACCACGACAACGCCAGCATCGACCAGGCCACCCGGAGAGACCTGCTCAGCTGGGACACCCAGATCCACAGCTGCTGCCACGCCGGCGGCGGGATGACCTTCGACGACGCGGGCAACCTGTACGTCAGCACCGGTGACGCCAACTCGTCCGGTGGCTCCAGCGGCTACTCCGGCAACAACTGGACCCAGGAGTACGCCGGCACGTCGTTCCAGGACGCCCGCCGTACCGCCGGCAACACCAACAACCTCAACGGCAAGATCCTGCGGATCACGCCGGAGCCGGACGGCACGTACAGCATCCCGGACGGCAACCTGTTCACCGGCGAGGAGGAAGGCGGCGGCAAGACCCGCCCGGAGATCTACGTGATGGGGGTACGCAACCCGTCGCGGATCGCCTGGGACCCGGTCAACGACTGGCTGACCGCCGCCTGGGTCGGCCCGGACGCCACCAACCCGGACCCCGAACTCGGGCCGGCGAAATACGAGCACGCCACGATCATCACCTCCGCCGGTAACCAGGGCTGGCCGTACTGCATGGGCAACCGCCAGCCGTACCGGGACCGCAGCAACACCGACGCGTCGGTACTGACCGGCTGGTACGACTGCGACAACCCGCGTAACACCTCGCCGCGCAACACCGGGCTGGTGGAGCTGCCGCCGGTGCGCGACAACATGATCTGGTACTCACCGCAGGGCGGCGGCCCGGTCTTCCCGACCCGCACCGACGGCAGCGGACTGCCGACCTACGAGCCCGGTGAGGAGACCTTCACCCGGCCGTACCTGCGTGGTGGCGGCCAGGCCGTGATGAACGGCCCGACGTACCACCGCTCACGGGTCGACACCGACAGCGGTGTGGCCTGGCCGGCGTACTGGGACGGCAAGTGGTTCATCGGTGACCAGTCCAACGCGGACAACCGGGTGGCGGTCACCGTCGACCCGGCGGTGGTGCCCGACCAGGGCGCCCCCGCCTACGCGGAGGACCTTCGGGCGATCATTCCCGGTGGCAACGGCGGCACCCAGTTGCAGCACTGGATGGACGCCAAGTTCGGCCCGGACGGCGCGCTCTACCTGTTGGACTACGGCGGCGGCTTCTTCACCCTGCACGGCAACCAGAAGCTGATCCGGATCGTCTACGACGGCGGCGCGCCGACCCCGGGACCGGAGTACGCCTCGGCCCGCGTCCCGGAGCCTAGCGACCCGCGTACGGTGACCTTCTCCAGCCACCGGGTGGGCGGGGTGGCCTGGGAGTGGACCTTCGGTGAGGGCAACCGGGTGTCGCACCTGCCGCACCCGACCCACACCTACCGCAAGCACGGGCGGTTCGAGGCGACGGTGAAGGTGACCTACGCCGACGGCGAGGTGGCCGAGCACACCGTCGTGGTCGACACCGGCTGCGACGCGCCGGATGCCCGGGAGACGGTCTGGCTGCTGGACACCGACACCGGGGTGCCGAACCACGACGCCGGTGCCGGGTGCACGGTCAACGATCTCATCGACGACGAGCGGCAGTGGCCGAACCAGGGCTCGTTCACCAGCCATCTGGATGAGGTGCTGGCGCAGCTCACCGACGCCGAGGTGCTCGACGAGCAGGAGGCGGCGACGCTGCGGGCCGCCGGTGCCGACTCCCCCGTCGGCCGGACCGACGGCTACCGGACGTTGTTCGACGGCACCAGCCATTCGCTGTCCGGCTGGCGGCAGGCCCCCGGAGGCACGTTCCGGCTGCTACCGGACGGGTCGATCAGCAGCTCCGGCGGGCTGGGCATGCTCTGGTACGGCGACGAGGAGTTCGCCGACTACTCGCTGCGGCTGCGGTTCAAGGACGTCTCGCCGGGTGACACCCGGGCCAACAGCGGGGTGTTCGTCCGGTTCCCGGATCCCCGGGTGCCGGTGGACGAGCGTCCGGAGGGCAGCTGCGGCACGGTCGGCTCCGCCCGCAGCTCCCAGGCCTGGGTGGCAATCTTCTGCGGCCACGAGATCCAGCTCTACGACGGGGCAAGCGGGGAACCGCAGAAGACTGGGTCGATCTACAACTTCCAGCCCAACAACCTGGACCAGGCACTGCCCGCGCCGAAGGGCGAGTGGAACGACTACGAGATTCGGGTGGTCGGGCAGCACTACACGATCATCCGTAACGGGGTGACGATCAGCGAGTTCGACAACGTGCCGGGCAAGCAGTCGTCCCGGGCCGGTGACCCGCCCACCGATCTGCGCCAGTTCGTCAGCGGATTCATCGGTCTGCAGAACCACGGTAACAGCGACGTGATGGAGTTCCGCGACGTACGACTGCGGACTCTCTGACCGGTGACGTGCCGGGTCCGGACGCATCGTCCGGGCCCGGCACGTCAGGTCGTCCGGCCGGCGGACTTCGTCCAGACTTCGGTGACGACGACCCGCCGCAACGACGGCACCAGCACCGTGTAGCCCGACCAGACCAGGCCGATCGCGGCGCAGGAGGCGGCCGTGTGGAGCAGTCCGTCACCGGCCAGTGCCCAACCGACGAGGGCCGCCACCGCCACCGCCGGGGCCAGCAGCGACAGCAGCCGGACCAGTTGGCGCAGCAGGTGCAGCGACAACGCCGAGCCGACCAGCATCACGAGGCTGGCGACCGTCGCGGCGACACCGATGGTGACCGGACCCCAGTAGCGCCACATGACGAGGTTGACCACGGCGGCGGCGCCGAAAGCCAGCCCGTTGACCACCGCCACCCGCCGGTTTCGGCCCCGGGCGTTGAGCACCTTCACGAAGGTGTATCCGAGCACGTGCGCCCAGATGCCGAGAGAGAAGCCGAGCAGCATGACCGACGTCACGTCCACCGCCCGGTCGTCGAACGCACCGCGGGCGTAGAGCAGCGAGGTGATGCCACGGGCGTTCACCGTCAACGCCACGGACAGCGGGATCGTCACCAGCAGGACCGGGGCGATCAGCCGCTCCAGCCCCGCGACGACCTCGTCGCCGCGCATCCTGGCGAAGGCGGCGAGGCTGGCCAGGCCGAGCGGGGCGGCGATCAACGCCATCAACGAGTCGACGACGAACCGGGAGTACTCGGTCGCGGCGACCACCTCGATGCCGAGCAGCGAACCCACCGCCCGCTCGACGGCGATCGACCCCTGCAGCAGCACCGGGAGCAGCAGTAACGGGCGGAGCCGACGCCAGAACATGGTCAACGCCACCGCGTACTGCGCCCGCGACGTGGGCGGCAGCGACCCGTCACCGCCGTCGGCCCGCAGATACCCCTTGCGCCGGACCCAGTACGCCCCCCAGAGGAAGAGCACCACGTACGGCGCGGTGAACCCCCAGGCGAGCAGGACCACGTCGCCGGTGAGATAGGCGAGCAGTGTCGCGCCGATCAGGCCGACGCTCTGTACGGAGGCGCGCAGGTTGACCAGGCTGACGTCGTCGCGGGCCAGGGCAACCAGCGTGTACAGCGCGTACTGCACGTAGAACGGCACCGAGAACGCCGCGATGGTCAGCATCGCGACGGCGAGCGTGGCGGCGGCGGCGTCGAGACCGGGCCCGAGCAGTGCGATCCACAACTTCCGTAGCAGCAGCAACGCGATCACCAGCAGCATCGAAAGCCCGCCGAGGATCGTCCGGCCCGCGCGGTAGAGCGCCAGCGCCAGCGCCGGGCTGTCCTGCCGGTACCGCACGTAGAGCGGTAGGAATCCGGCCGACAGGGCATCGGCGGTGAAGAAGTTGACCGGCACCATGGTCGCGGTCTGCGCGACCCGGTTCGCCCCCACCGCCCGGCCGGCGCCGAACAGGGCCGCCAGTAGCACCTCGCGGACGACGCCGAGGAGCTTCCCGGCGATACCACCAAGTACGAGACGGAGAAAAGTGCTAGCCACAGCTTTTCGCCAGCCCGGTCACACCAGTTCCCCGTAGAGTGACTCGAGCTTTGCGGTCTGTCTGCTCAGGTCGAAGCGGTCCTCGACCAATTTCCGTCCGCCGGTCCCGAGCCGCTGGCACAGGTCCTGATCACCGAGCAGCGCGACCAGACGATCAGCGAGCGCGGCGGGATCGCGCTCCGGCACCAGGTAGCCGGTGACATCATCCATGACGGCCTCGGGGATGCCGCCGTGTCGCGTGCCGACGACGGGTCGACCGGTGGCGGCCGCCTCCAACAGCGCCATGCCGAGCCCTTCCTGGTCCCCGTTGGCCGCCGTCACGCTCGGCAGGCACAGCACTCGAGACCGCGCCACCGTGGCCAGTACCTCGGCGTGCGGACGGACCCCGAGGAATCGCACCGTCGCCGCTACGCCCAGCTCGGTGGCGAGTGCACCCAACTGCCCATGCAGCGGGCCGTCGCCAATGATGACGAGTTCTGCCGTCGGCACCGCTCGATGCACGACGGCGAAGGCGTGCAGCAGATCAGCGGTGCCCTTCTTCTCGACCAGCCGGGCGACGTGCACGATCCGGGGTGTCTCCGGCAGCGGCACCGGTTTGACGACCTCGGTGTCCACCCCGATCGGGAGCATCAGGGTCCGCTCAGCCGGGTAGCCCCACTCGATCGCGCACCGCTGGATGTGCCCGGATACGCAAAGGAACTTCACGCCGGTGTCGAACAGTGAGTCCCGCCAGGTCACATAGTTGATCCAGGACGGCTTCCGCGATGCCAGCAGTTGCCTCTTGGTGACGGTCACGTCGAAGCCGTGCAGGGTCGTCACGAGCGGCATCCCGAGCGCCCGGGCGGTGGGGACGGCGTACACCCCCTCGACGCCGAAGTGCGCGTGCAGGACCCGCACCTCGCGGTCCCGCAGTGTCCGCACCAGATGTTCGGACCGCCGGGTCAGTAGGTACGACGTCGTCGCCGACCGCCCAAAGGTCGAGAGACTGACGACGTCAGCGCCCAGCGGCGTCGTCTTCACCGGATCCCGGGCGACAAAGAGCGGCTGGTACGCGCGCATCGCCAGCGCCTGCGCCGGGATGAACGTCTCGGACGGCTGGAACAGCTGGTGGCGCACTATCCCGACGCTCGGTCTGCCGGACACGTCGGACCTCCTCCGGGAGCAGATGGACCAGGTAGCACAGGAGCAGGGCGAGGACCGGGATGGTATGGATGTCGCCGAAGACATCGGTGTTCTCCCCCATCGCCTGGATGCAGACCCAGGCGACGGCCGCACCCGTCCAGGCCACGAACATCGCGTTGCCCGGGGTGCCACCGGCCACGGCCCGGGCGACGAGTCGGAATTCGACGACGAAGAACCCGATGGTCGCGGCAAGACCCAGCAGGCCGGTGGAGGCCCAGGCCGCCAGCAGGATGTTGTGCGGTGGGAAAGCGTCGTCGTAGATGCCGTAGCGGCGCGCGTAGTCGGCGAAGCCTTCGAACCAGCCACCCCAGCCGAGCCCCAGCACCGGACCGTCCCGGAACGCCTGTGCGGCGTACCCCCAGATATCGGTCCGCTGGCCGAACGCCGTGCGGACCGCGCCGAGAAAGCCGCCGCCGTCGCCGAGGGTCACCAGCAGCACCGCCAGCACCGCCGTGGCACCCACCGCGATCAGCAGGAGGCGGCGGGCCCGGACCCCCATCCGGATCTGCCAGTAGTACGTGGCGACCACGGCCAGCGGCAGCACCACCGCGAGCACCCGGCACGCCTTGGAGCCGGTGAACCAGACGCCCAGGTAGGCGACGAGCCCACAGATCAACACGATCCGCTGCCGGGTGACCGACCAGATGGCGAACGCCGCCATCGCACAGACACCGAGGAACAGACCGGCGACGTTGCCGTTGACGAACACGCCACCGGCCTTCCCCGGGTCGAGAACGTTGTTCCGGTTCACGTCGAACAGCCCGTTGACGGTGTTCTGCCCGGCGAAGTATCCCGCCACGGAGCGGAGGTAGGCGTCCTCCACATCGGGGAAGAGCTGGAAGACCGCGACCAGCACGGACTGCGCGACGACGAACGGCCACAGCAGGTAGTGGGCCCGGTAGAGCAGTCGCGGGTCCTCCCGGGCCGCGTTGTCCAACAGCACCAGCGTGACCAGGAACTGCACCAGCAGCATGGTCGGCAGCCGCCCGTCCCCCGAATCCGGCGACCAGGCGAACGCCGCCAACCGGGCCAGCAGCAGCACGAGCAGGCTGTACGCCAGGGCGCTGCGCAACAGCCGGGCACCCGGGGTGCTCCACGTCCGGGCGGCGACGGCCGGCGCCAGCGCCAGCGCGGCGACCGTAGACAGCGGGACGTCGATCGTGCCGGCCGGCAGGAGATACAGCTGCGGTACCGCGAGCGCCATGACGATCATGACGCCGATCCGTTGCGGCATCCGCGCCGCAGCAACCACGATCCGGTTCAGCATCTCGGGCCTCGATCGGGGGGTCGGTGGAGCCAGTGAATTCGGTCATCCGGCGGCGGACAGCCGGGCGGCCAGCAACCGACGCAGCAGCTGACCGCGCTCGACCCAGCCGTGCCGCCCGGCACTGTCGATCCGTCCGGCGATCACCTCGTCGGTGACCGGGGTCAGCAACCGGCCCAGATGGTCGGCGAATTCGTCGTCCCCGGCGGTGACGACGTACGGGTTCGACTCCGCCGTCCGGCGCATCGACGGAAGCGGGGTGCTGAGCACCGCGAGGCCGGACGACAGATACTCGAAGCACTTCAACGGGCTGACGCCGACGGTGTACTCGTTCAGCGCGTACGGGACCAGGCCGACCGCGCAGCTGCCGGCCACCTCGGCGAGCTGCGACGGGGTGAGCAGACCGATGTGGCGGGCACCCACCTTTTCGAGCCGGCGCAGCTCGGCGGTGAAACTGCCGCCGCCGCCGGCGGCGAGCGGGCCGGCCAGGATCAGCTCACCGCCCAGCTCGCCGACGGTGACCGCGACCCGCTCCAGCAGCGCGACGTCGAGCTTGGCTGTGGTGAGGTTGCCGGAAAAGATCGCCGCCGGTCGACGCTCGGCCGCCGGCCGGCTGCCCCGCTGGAACACCGTGCCGTCCGCGACGTTCTCCAACAGCTCAATCCGGGAGAAACCGGACGAGGCCAGGTGTTCGCGTACCGCATCACTGGTCGCGATCGCCACCACGCCGGGCCGGGCGGCGAGGTCGCGCTCGCCGTTGGTCACGGCCACCGAGTCGACGCCGGGGAACCTGGCCAGTAGGTCGACACAGTGGTAGACGACCACGTCCGCCGCGTCTTCGAGCCCGTAGGTCACCGGGGTGAACGTCCACAGCACCCGCGGCAGGTCACCGGTGAGCCAGTCCGCCGTCGCCCGGCGCAGGACGGCCCGGTTCAGTGGTCGCGTCGGTGCCCGGTGCACCGGTACCACCAGCGGCGAGACGATCCTGGTGTTCGCCGGCCTCGCTCTGGCCGGCTGACGAGGCGACGGACCGGCCGAGGCGCCGAAGGCCCGCCGGGCGCGGCCGACCATCCGGACGATGTCGTCAGGGCGCAGTGTCGGCCGACGCAGACCGAGCGACTCCACGAAGGTTACCTGCGCACCGACCGCCAACTCACGGGTGACGTAGTGCTGGTTGGTGGCGACGGCCGAATCCCATTCGGCCGTACCCAGGATCAGCACGCTGACCGCGGATTCTATCGCACCGCCCGGTGTACTCAGCATCGTCCATCCAACGAGTCCGCCCGGGCAGAGGAATCGGCGGAAACAACAGGTACTCGACCCACGGACGGCCTTCGTCGCACCACGGCCCGTCGACTGCGACAATCGCGCCATGGGTGACAGCGATGAGAGCGTTGACCGCGCCTCGGCGAGCGCGGACTTCCTGGAGTGGAGCTTCTCGCTGAAAGGAGAGAGTTCCCCGTGGTCGGTGGAGCAGAGCATGACCCAGTTGCTCGCCCACGAGAGCGCCGAAGGGATTGGCCTGCCACTCGCCGACGCCGTACCGGCCGACGCGGCGGTCATTCACGAACTGGGCCGGCGGCGGACCCCGACCGCGGTCGCCGCGCTACGCGGTTTCCAGGCGATGAGCACCATCGACACCCAACGGGAACTCGCCCGGCTCAACGCCGACCGGCTCGTCGGGCACGGGCTGCCGGAACCGCCCTGGGCCGGCACCATCGGCCGGGTCGACGTCGACTGCTGCCGGTGGACGCACGACCCGTACGGCGAGACGGCGGTACTGCTCTGCGGCTTCTCCTACGGCGGCACCGACGAACACGGCATCCTCACCGTGATCGACCAGGCGATCGGCGGTGGACGGATCCGGGAGATCCTGCTCGGCACCCGGGTTGACTCGCTACGGCAACTGCTCGACCGGACGCACGGAGGTGAGGACGGTTTCGTGACCGAACCGCTCGACCCGGCGCTGGCCCGACGTCTGCTCGAGGACGCCGTCGCCACGTCGGACGAACTGATGGAGAATCCGGAGTACAAGCTGCGGCCGATGCCCGATGCGTACCGGAAGATGCGGGCGTTGACGCTGGCTCGGGCCCGCGCGCTCAGTGATGTCGCGGCCCCGCCGGATCCGTTTCCGACCACCGTGGAGATCGAGCTGCTGAAGCGGGCGTTCCTGGCCTCCGAGGCGGCGGCCGGGTTCCCGCCCGACGGCACCGCCAGCCGCGCGGTCGACCTGCTCGTCGAGCAGTTCGTCGAGCAGGCCGCCTGTCATCCGCTGCAGCTGGGTCCACGCCGGGTGCTCGCCGTACTCGGCCTGCCGGCGCTCGCCGCCGAAGCCGGTGCCGACCCGGTGGCCGGGCCGGTGCTTCCCGACGTCGCCGCCGCCTGGGTCGGCTGGACCGCCATCGAACGCGGGTTGAGCCCCGACGCGCGCGAGCGACTCGCGCGTACGGCGGACCAGGCCTGCGCTCAGCTGCGGTCGGCGATCGCCGGTGGTGACCCGCCGGTCTGACAAGCCGGGGCGCCGCACCGGCGCGGTCACCAGCGCTTACGCCGGTAGTGGCCGTGGTAGCCGTGGTGGCCGCTGCCGTAATGGCCGTAGTGGCCGCCCCGGTGCCGACGGTTGAGCCGGTGGTCGACCTCACGGAGCAGGCTGTCGACCGGCGAGCCGTGCCCCCGCCGCCGGGCGTGCCTACTCAGCTTCGACGCGAGCATCGACAATAGGAGACGTTTGACGAAGCGGCCCATCGTAGGTTCCTCCAGCCCTCGGGTCCCCGACGCCCGGCACGGTAGCCGGTGGTGTCCAGCCGGGCCGGCGTCTGCCATGCTCGCAGAGTGACCACCGGGCTCCCCTCCAGCCGCCACCCCGACCGGCGCCGCCACCGGACACTGCGTACCCTGATGATCCTCGTCGCCGTCGCGACCGTGCCGGCCGTCGTCGCGCTGGGCCTGGTCGTGGTGCCGTGGCTGCGCGAGCCCGGGCCGCGACCGATGTTCCAGCTCCCGGTCGCCTGCGGCGAGACCTGGCAGCTGGGTACCTACCCTGGCCATGACGACTACGACGTCGACCTGTTCCCGACCGAGGGCGAACCGTGGGGTCGACCGGTGCTCGCCTCCTACGACGGCGTCGTCACCGTGGCCGGGATCAACGGCTCGGTGGGCGGCCGGAACCCGGACAACCCGGACGGACCCCGGGGGCGCGGTGGCGGCTACTGGGTGAAGATCGACCATGGCGGTCGGTGGGAGACGCAGTACCTGCATCTACTCGAACCGCCGATGGTCCGGGAGGGTCAGCGGGTGGCGCGCGGCGAACAGATCGGGCTGCTCGGCAGCACCGGCAACTCGGGCGCTCCACACCTGCACTACGAGCAGCGGCGCGGCTGGCAGAAGGTGGAGACCTACTTCGACGGCCTGCCATCCGGCATCACCCACGACGACTACGAGTACACCGTACGGCTGACCAGCAACAACTGTTGACCCACGCCGCTGTGCGAGCCAGAGTCCCTCGACGTATCCGCTCCGCCCGGCTAACATTTCCGCCGTCTGGATCTGCTGGCGCGATTCACCAGGCACCGACCACACGTACGTACGTCCGTGCAGGAGCCTTCATGCGCCTCAGATACCACCCACTCCGTCCACCTGCGCGCCTGGCCGCTCTGGCCGCGTTCTGCGCGACCGCGCTGGTGGCCACGATCGCGACCGCCCCGTCCGCGACAGCGGACACCACGGTGCTCGCCACCGACTTCGAGTCCGGCTCGTACGCACCGTGGGGCCCCCGCGGTGACGTGACGTTGGCGATCGCCGACGAAGGCCGCGACAGCGCGAGCAGCCTGTCGGTCACCGACCGTACCGCCGACTGGCAGGGCCCGGCGACCAGCGCGACCGACCTGTTCGCGCCCGGCGCCGCATACTCGGTCACCGCCTGGGTGAAGCTACCGGCCGGCACCGACGGCGCGGCCGGCGTCCACTTCACCGTCGCCGCCACCCCGGCCGACGGCGGCGACGACACGTACACCTGGATCGGCGACGAGGCCGAGACCACCGCCGACGAATGGGTACGGATCGGCGGTGCGTACACCATGCCGGCGGACCTGACCTCGGCGACGCTGTACGTCGAAGCCGCCGGGACCACCCCCTTCCTGCTCGACGACGTCCTCGTCACCGGCCCCGACGAGACTCCCGGCGTGGTCACGGTGAGCGCGGTCGACTTCGAGGACGGCACCACCGGCACCTGGTCGGCCAGCGGTGGCCCCACGCTGACCGTCGTGGACACCGAGGACGGCCGGGCGCTGCGGGTCAGCGACCGTGTCGAAGGGTTCGACGGGCTGCAGAGCCCGGCCGGAATCTTCACCGCCGGCGTCACCCACACGTTCTCGGCCCGCGTCCGGCTGGCCCCGGACGGGCCGGCGTCGTCCGGATTCCGGTTCGTCATGAAGCCGGACTACGACTGGATCGGCGACACCACCGTCACCGCCGACGACTGGACCACGGTGACCGGCGAGTTCACCGTGCCGGCCGACGCCGACCCGGCCACGTACCAGGTCTACCTGGAGGCAGCCGACGCCACCGCCACGTACCTGGTCGACGACATCCTGATCACCGCGCCGGACACCGGACCGGGCGGGCCGCCGCCGGGCACCGTCGTCATCGACAGTGACTTTGAGGACGGCCTCGACGGTTGGGGGCCGCGCGACGGCGGCCCGGGAGCACCGACGGTCGAGTTGACCGACGTCGCGCACGGCGGCGAGGCGGCGACGCTCGTCACCGACCGGGTCAACCAGGGCGCCGGCATCGGGCGCGACGTCACCACCGTGTTCGAGCCGGGCGTCGGCTACGAACTGTCCGGCTGGCTGCGGTTCGCCGAGGGGCAGCCGACCGACGCGATCTGGTTGAGCATCGCCGCCACCACCGCCGACGGCAGCGAGTCGTTCAGCACCCTCGCCCAGTTCGACACGGTCACCGACGACGGGTGGACCGAGGTGACGGCGAGCTTCACCGCGCCGACGTTCACCAGCGCGTTCCTCTACTTCGAGACCAGTTGGCAGGGCGCGGACGTCACCGGCAACACCAGCGACTTCCTGCTCGACGACGTCGTGGTGCGGGTGCCCGAGCCACCGGTCGTCGAGGATCTCACCGGGATCCACGAGACCACCGACTTCCCGGTCGGCGTCGCGATCGACAGCCGGGAGACCGTCGGCTCCGCCGCCGAGCTGCTGACCCGGCACTTCACCAACATCACGCCGGAGAACCACATGAAGCCGGAGGCGTGGTACGACGAGGACCGCAACTTCCGACCGCACGAGCAGGCAATCGCGATGATGGACTTCGCGCAGGCCAACGACCTCGGCGTGTACGGGCACGTGCTGGTCTGGCACAGCCAGACCCCCGAGTGGATGTTCCAGGACGCCGACGGCGAGCCGTTGAGCTCGTCCGCCGCCGACCAGCAGGTGCTGCGCGACCGGCTGCGCGGGCACATCTTCGCGGTGGCCGAGTCGCTGAGCGACCGGTACGGCCGGTTCGGCTCCGACACCAACCCGCTGAACGCGTTCGACGTGGTCAACGAGGTGGTCAGCGACAGCGGCGAGTACGCCGACGGCCTGCGCCGCAGCGAGTGGTACCGGATCCTCGGCGAGGAGTTCATCGACCTGTCGTTCCAGTATGCCGACGAGGCGTTCAACGACGTGTACGCGGTGGCCGACACCGATCCGGTCAGCCTGTACATCAACGACTACAACACCGAGCAGAGCGGCAAGCAGGCGCGCTACCACGCACTCGTGGAGCGGCTGCTCGACCGCGGGGTGCCGTTGGACGGCGTGGGCCACCAGTTCCACGTGTCGCTGTCGACACCGGTGGGCAGCCTCGAGACCACGCTGGAGAGGTTCGCCGCTCTGCCGGTGGTCCAGGCGGTCACCGAGCTCGACGTCACCATCGGAACCCCGGTGACCCGGGCCAACCTGATCGAGCAGGGCTACTTCCTGCGGGACGCGTTCCGGATCTTCCGGGCGTACACCGAGAAGCTGGCCGTCGTCACGGTGTGGGGGCTGACCGACGGCCGGTCGTGGCGCGCCGACAGCGGCGCCCCGCTGCTGTTCGACGACGGGTACCAGGCCAAACCGGCGTACTACGGCGCGGTCGACGCGCAGCTGCCGGCCCGGCTGCGCACCGCGAACGTCTTCGCCGGCGACGTCGCGTTGTCCGCCGGGGCCACCTCGGACCTCGCCTGGCGCAAGCTGCCCCCGCATCAGGTGGACGAGGCGGCAGGGTTCCAGCTGCGTTGGTCGGCCGACCGGCTGACCGCGTACGTCTCGGTGACCGACGCCACCGCATCGTCGGACGACCGGGTCGAGTTCGTGCTCGACGGCGAGACGTACCCGGTGGCCCGGGACGGATCGGCGGACGTACCGGCGGTGGCGACCGAGCGGGACGGCGGTTACGCCGTCGTCGCGCAGTTGCCGCTGACCGATCCGGCCGAGGGCGGCACCGTCTCCTTCGACGTGCGGATCACCGACGACGACACCACGACCGGGTGGGCCACGGCCGGCACCGTCGGCACCCTCACCCTGGTCGAGGAGCTGTCCTACCTGGAGGTGGTACGGACGCCGAGCGCACCGGTCATCGACGGTACGGTCGACGCGGCTTGGTCGCACGCGACCGAGGTCACCACCGCCAAGCAGGTGTCCGGCACCGACGGGGCGGTGGCCACCGTCCGGACCCTGTGGCAGGACCAGACGTTGTACGTGCTGGCCGAGGTGGCCGATCCGGTGGTGGACGTCACCGGCTCCGATCCGTGGACGCAGGACTCGGTGGAGATCTACGTCGACGCCGGCAACGCCAAGAACGGTCCCTACCGCTACGACGACACGCAGATCCGGATCAACGCCGACAACGTCGTCTCGTTCGGCACCGGTGACGAGGCGTTCCAGGCCGGCCGGTTGACCAGCGCGGTGGTACGCACCGACACGGGCTACACCGTCGAGGCGGCGATTAGTCTGCTCGAGTACGGCGGTCTGGACACCTTTCACGGGCTGGACTTCCAGGTCAACGACGCCGCCGACGGTGCCCGTACGGCGATCCGCAACTGGGCCGAGCCCGACGGCGTCGGCTACCAGACGACCGCGCGGTGGGGGGTCGGCCGGCTGGTCGACGGTACCAACGTCGACGTGACGTTCGAGCCGATCACGCAGTGGGACTCGGACAGCGGCGGCGGGTACTGCACGGAGATCGTCGCCAGCAACGCCACCGATCAGCCGGTCGACTGGCGGGCGGCGGTCGAGCTGCCCGGCGACATCTACACCGCGTGGAACTTCGAGCGGGAGTCGTTTGGCGACGGGACCTGGCGGATCACCGGTGTGGACTGGAACCGGACGTTGAAGGCGGGTGCCCGGACGTTCAGCGTCGGTTACTGCGCCACCTGGTGACCGCCGCCCGGGGTGCGTCGACGGGTCGTCGGCGCACCCCTGGTGCCACCGGCGGGCGGGTGCCGGGCGGGGGCATTGCCCGGTCGACCGGAGCGGGCATAACATCAGGTCAACCAAGCACTTGCTTGACAGGTGTCCGGGGTCCCACACCGGGCGCCCACCCGCCCGCCGATCCCCGGGAGCTCCGATGGCCCGCAGCTACCTCGGTCACGTCCTGCCCGACCGCCTCGACCTCAAGATCGAACCGACCCGTACGGCACTGCTCGTCGTGGACATGCAGAACGACTTCGTACACGACGCCGGATACTGCGCGAAGGCCTTCGGCACGGCGATGGTGGCCGGCTTCCAGAGCGTGGTCGCGCCGATCGCCCGGCTCGCCGCCGCGGCCCGCGCGGCCGGCGCCGCGGTGCTCTACTGCCGGGTGGTGCAGCATCCCGACGGATCCCTGGCCTCACCGGTCTGGCTCGCCGACAACCTGCGGCACGGCTTCGAACCGCTGCACTGCATGCGGGGCACCTGGGGTTGGGAGATCGTGGACGAGCTCGCCCCGCAGCCGGGCGACGTGGTGTTCGAGAAGCTGCGGCGCAGCGCGTTCGTCGGCACCCAACTGGAGAACCTGCTCCGCAGCCGGGACATCCGCAGCCTGGTGGTGACCGGTGTCGCCGGCACCGGATGCGTCGAGTCCACCGTCCGCGACGCGATCGAACGGGACTACTTCACCGTCGTGCCGGCCGACTGCGTCGCCAACAACAACGCCGAGCTCACCGCCGCCTGCGAACCGGCGTTCCGGGCCCTGCTCGCCCCGGAGGACTGGACCACCAGCGATCAGGTCGTCGCGGTCTGGTCCGGCCACTGACCCCGCCGTACGGACCGTCGTCGATCTCGCACCCCGGGCCGGTGACGGCCCGTCAGCCGAACCGGGTCGCGGCGTCGGCCCGCAGCCGGGCCTTGTCCGCCTTGCCGCCCGCGCTCAGCGGCAGCTCGGACAGGGTGACCAGCCGTTCCGGCCACTCGTACTTGGAGACGCCCCGGGCGGCCAGCTCGCCCCGCAGCTCGTCGAGGGTCAGTTCGGCTCCGTCGGTGGTCACCACGTACGCGCAGGCCCGCTCGCCGAGCACCTCGTCGGCGGCCGGCACCACCGCGACCTGGGCGACCCGTCCACAGCCGCCGACCGCCTCCTCGACGGCCAGCACGCTGATGTTGTGTCCACCCCGGATGATGAAGTCCGCCACCCGGCCGGTGACCGTCAGGTAGCCGGCCGGGTCGATCCGCACCAGGTCACCGGTGAGCATCCAGCCCTGCGGGTTGACCAGTTGCCGGTTGGCGTCCGGGTCGTCGTAGTAGCCGGGGGTCAGCCCCGGTCCTCGGGCGGCGCACTGCCCGGGCCCGCCGGAGGCGGTCACATCGGCGCCGTCGGCGTCGAACAGCCGTACCCGCATCTGCGGGATCACCCGGCCGGCGGTGCCCAGCCGGTGCTCCCGGGAGTCGTCGACCCGGGTCACGCTGATCGGTCCGGCCTCGTTGGACCCGTAGAACTGCAGCACGGCGCAGCCGGTCTGCTCCTCGAACCGCGCCGCCCGCTGGGCCGGCACCCGCTCCCCGCCGGTGAACAGCACCCGCAGCGACGACACGTCTCGCCCGGCGTACCCACCGGCGTTGAGCATCATCACGAACTGGCTGGTCACCGCGGCGAGTACGGTGACCCGGTGTTGTTCGATCAGCTGCCAGGTCTGCTCCGCGTCGAACTCCTCGGCGAGCACCGTCGGATAGCCGTACATGGCCGGCACCACGTGCCCGCTCCACTGCCCGAAGCCGTACGGGGCCGGAAGCACGCTGGCGAACACCTCGTCCGGGCCGAACCGGGCCGCCTCGGCCGCGAGCGGCCCGAAGTACTTGCGGGTGTTCATCGTCTGCATCACGCACTTGGGCAGCCCGGTCGTGCCCGACGTGGAGTTGAGGAAGAACAGGTCGTTGGCGCCGAGGCCGCGGCAGGCGAGGGCGGCGGCCGCCGTGGCCACGTCGGGCAGCGCGAGCGGCTCGCCGTCGCGCAGCAGGCTGACCTCGCCGGCCGGGGTGAGCCGTACGGTCAGGTGCGCCAGCCGGTCCGCCGGGGGTTCACCGACGCGCAGCTCGGCGGCCAGGTCGGCGGCGGCGCGGCCCCGGTGCACCGGCCGGGTCAGCAACGCGGTCGCCCGGGTACGCCGGATGAGGTGCCGTACCTCGGCCGCGCCGGCCCGGGGGCCGATGCCGACCGTCACCAGGCCGGCCTTCTGCGCCGCCAGGTAGGCGACGTGCACCAGCGCGCCGTTGGTGAGCAGGGTGGCGATTCGCTCCCCCGGCCCCAGGCCGGCCAGCGCGTAGCCGCCGGCCAGCCGGGTGCTCAGCGTGTCGTACGCCGACCAGGTCAGGTTGACGTCGGTGGCGAAGAAGGCCGGGTCGTCGGGGCGGGTGGCGGCATGCCGGGCGACCATCGACGCGATGGTGTCGTCGTCCCAGTGCCCGGCCCGGGTGTACTCGTCGATGGTCGCCCGGTCGAAGACGGCCGGGCCGGTGGCTGAGATCATGCGCTCTCTCCTGCGGGGTGGTGGCCGGTCGGTGCCGGGTCGGGCCACAGCGGCGCCAGCCGCTCGGCGACGGAGTCGAGGGCGGCCAGCCGGTCCGCCCGGGTGGCCGCCGGTGGCAGCCGGGTGAACGGCGCGACGACCAGGTGATCGAGTCCTGCGTCGCGGTACGCCTCGACGGCGGCGACGCTGATCTCGCCGGAGAGCCGGACGTGGTGGGTGAAGTCGTCGTCGCCCCGGCCGAGCTGCTCCCGCAGCGCGGTTATCCGACCGCACAGCCGGGCGGAGGTGGCCAGGTCGACGTCCGGCCCGAACCAGCCGGCGCCGTGCCGGGCCGCCCGACGCAGCGCGGCCCGGCTGTGCCCGCCGACCACCACCGGCACCGGCGGTCTCGGCGCGGCACCGAAGTGCACGGTCGGAAAGTCGAAGAACCGCCCGTGGTGGGCGACCGGCCGGCCGGACCAGAGCAGGTCGAGCACCCGCAGCATTTCGTCGGTGCGGGCGCCCCGGGTGCCGAAGTCGGCGCCGAGCGCGGCGAACTCCTCGGCCATCCAGCCGACCCCGACGCCGAGCACCGCCCGGCCAGCGGACAGCTGCTGCAGGCTGGTCCAGGCGCGGGCGATGTGGAACGGATCCCGCAGCGGGGCGATCAGCACACCGGTACCGAGCCGGATCCGGGTGGTCCGGGCGGCCAGGTGGCCGAGCGTCACGGTCACGTCGGCCAACGGGGTGCTCGGCCGGATGCCGGGGTCACCGGAGGACCGGTACGGGTAGGTCGGTGCGTACTGTGCCGGGGTGATCACGTGGTCGGCGAGCCAGACGGTGTGGAAGCCGAGCCGCTCGGCGTGCACAGCGAGCGGCGCGTACTCGGTGGCCGGCAGACCGAACAGCTGCAGGTCGAAACGCATCAGCCGGCACCGTCCGTCCGCTCGCGCATGCTGCGGGCGTCGTGGCCGGCCAGCGGATCGTCACCGACCTCCGCGTTGTGCGCGTGCGCCACGTGATGCAAGCCGAACACCGAGTCCATCCCGGCGCGCAGACCCATCAGGTCCTCGGCCTGGTTGACCGCCTTCTTGGTCAGCGCCAGGCCGAGCCGGGGCATGGTGGCGATCCGGCCGGCGAGCTCCATCGTGTACGGCTGCAGCTCGGCCCGGGGCACCACCCGGTTGACCATGCCGAGGGCCAGCGCCCGGTCCGAGTCGACCCGCTCGCCGAGGAAGAGAAACTCCTTGGCGAACCGGGGTCCCATCACCCACGGGTGGGCGAAGTACTCGACGCCGGGAATGCCCATCCGTACGACCGGATCGGCGAACCGGGCGTCGTCAGCGGCGACGATCAGGTCACAGCACCAGGCGAGCATCAGACCGCCGGCGATGCAGGCGCCCTGCACCATGGCGATGGTCGGCTTGGGCAGTTCCCGCCAGCGCCGGCACATGCCGAGGTAGACCTCGGACTCGCGGGCGAACCGGCTCTCCGCGCCGGCCTTGCCGACGTGGTCCCACCACAGCCCGGCCCGGCGCGGGAAGCTGCGGTCGGCGTCGCGCCCGGGTGTGCCGATGTCGTGCCCCGCCGAGAAGTGCTTGCCGGCACCGGCGAGCACCACCACCCGTACGTCGTCGTCGGCGGCGGCCCGGGAGAAGGCGTCGTCGAGGGCGTAGGTCATCGCGGAGTTCTGCGCGTTGGCGTACCGGGGGCGGTTCATGGTGACCACCGCCACCGGCCCGTCGGTGGCGTACCGGACCACCGCCTCGTCGTCGTGGGCCGGACGGTCGGCGACGGAGGCCGCACGGTCGTCGGCGGGTGGCGGGTTCGCGGCGGCGGCGGCGGTCACGGTCGTCCTCCTTGCTCGGCGGTGGCGGCGGGCAGTCCGATCGCGGTGCCGAGCCGGTCGAGGTGGTGGTCGGTGCCGCCGGCTGCGGCCACGATCGCCCACCCCCGCTTGGCGTACAGGTGCAGGTCGTACTCGGTCGTGTAGCCGATCGCGCCGTGGCACTGCAGCGCGGCGCGGGCGGTCCGTTCGGCGGCGTCGGCGGCGAGCAGGTAGCCGGCCGAGACGTCGGCCGGGCGGCTGTCGGCGCCGGTGGCGGCCGCCCAGCCGGCGGCGAGCACCGCCGGGGCGGCGAGTTCCAGCCCGAGCAGGGCGTCGGCGAGCTGATGCTGCACCGCCTGGAAGCTGCCGACCGGGGCGCCGAACTGGCGGCGGGTGCCGACGTGCGCGACGGTGAGGTCGAGCATCCGGCGGCCGAGTCCGACGAGCTGGGCCGCGGCGGCCAGGGTGGCCCGGTCGGCGGTCAGCGCCAGCAGGTCGGCCGGCACGTCGAGCCGGGTGCCGGCCGATGGCCCGACGCCGGTGAGCCGCAGCGCGGCCCGGCTGCCGTCCATGGTCGGCACCGGCGTGGTCGCGATCTCGTCCGGCCGGACCAGTCGAGGTCCGTCCGGCGGGGTCAGGAGCAGCAGCAGGTCGGCCCGCTGCCCGTACGGGACCAGGCCGCCCGGCCCGGCGACGGCGATCCGGCAGCGGCCCTCGGTGAGCGCGGCCAGCTGCCCGCCGGGGTCGCCGGCGGCGGCCAGCAGCGGGCCGGCGACGGCGGCGGTCTCGGCCACCGGCAGCGGCACCGCCGCGTACCCGGCGGCGGTGAGCGGCGGCACCAGGTCCACCTCGGTCAGTCCGAGCCCGCCAGCGGACTCGGGCACCGCTGCGGCGAGCAGGCCCATCTCGGCGAGCGCGGTCCAGAGCCGGTCCAGCGGGGCGGGGTCACCGCCGGGCCAGCCGGCGCGGACCACCGCCGGTGGGCATTCGGCGGTGAGCAGGTCGTCGACCGCGTCGCGCAGCGTGGCCTGCTCGTCGGTGAGGGCGAACCGCATCCGTCTCCTCCTCAGCGTCGGGGCAGGCCGAGCAGTCGCTCGGCGACGATGCCGCGTTGGATCTCGTTGGTGCCGGCGTAGATCGGGCCGGCCAGGGAGAACTGGAAGCCGCGGGTCCAGTCGGCGTCGACCTCGGCGTCCGGGCCGAGCAGTTCGAGGGCGGTACGGTGCAGCGCGATGTCCAGCTCGGACCAGTGGATCTTGTTGAGGCTGGCTGCCGCGCCCGGCGGGTCGTCGTCGAGCATCCGGGTCACCTGGGCCAGGGTGAACAGGTGGTAGGCGCGGGCGCCGAGCCAGGCCCGTACCACCTGCTCGCGCAGCCGGCCGGTGAGCCGGTCCGGCCGGTCGCCGGCCAACTCGATCAGCCGGGCGACGGCCGCGGTGAACCGGCCCGGCGGGCGCAGGGTGAGGCCCCGTTCGGAGCCGGTGGTGGCCATCGCCACCCGCCAGCCGGCCCCGACCTCGCCGATCACGTCGATCTCGGGCACGAACACGTCGTCGAGGTAGACGTCGGCGAACCCCTCGTCGCCGTCGAACCGACCGAATCCCCGCACGGTCACCCCGGGGGCGTCCAGCGGCACCAGGAAGTAGGTCAACCCCCGGTGCCGCTGCTGTCGCGGGTCGGTACGGAACAGGCCGAACAGGTGCGTGCAGAACGCGCCCCGGGTGGTCCACGTCTTGTGCCCGGTCAGCCGCCACCCGCCGGCCGCGTCGTCGCGGACCGCCCGGCTGGTCAACGCGGCCAGGTCGCTGCCGGCGCCCGGCTCGGACCAGCCCTGGCACCACAGCTGCTCGGCGGCGGCCATCGCCGGGAGGATCCGGTCCCGCTGCTCCTCGGTGCCGAACTCGAACAGCGTCGGCGCGAGCAGGAAGATGCCGTTCTGGGTGACCCGCTGCGGCGCGCCAGCGGCGGCGTACTCCTCCTCGAAGATCAGCCACTGCCAGAGCGAGGCGTCCCGGCCGCCGTAGCGGCGGGGCCAGGAGACCACCGACCAGCCCCCGTCGTGCAGCGTGCGCTCCCACTCCAGGTGGGCGGCGAAGCCGGCGCGGGTGTCGCCGGAGGGCAGTGGACGGGCCGGCCGGTGGGAGCGCAGCCAGTCGCGGGCCTCGGCGCGGAACTGTTCGTCGACGGGATTCGGACGTAGGTCCATCGGTCAGCCCTCCCGGCCCGGTTCGGCCGACCCTGACCGGTCACCATGTTGCTGCGCCGGCCCGGTGTCGGGCCGGTCGCCGAAGCCGTCGCGGACCCGGTGGGCGACACCGGACAGGTTCAACTCAAAGGTGAAGCCCTGCTCGTAGCGGTAGCTGCGTTTGACGTCCCACGGGTCGATGCCGTTGAGCGACTCCTTGGCCGCCCGGATCACCGCCGGGTCCTTGGCGGCGATCTGCCGGGCGACCTCCACCGCGGCGGACCGCAGGTCGGCGGCCGGGACCACACGCAGCACCGAGCCGTAGGCGTGCAGCTCGACGGCGGTGGCGGTGGCGGAGGTGTAGAGCATCGCCCGGGCCCGGTGCTGCGGCACCAGCCGGGACAGGTGGGTGGCGGCGCCGAGCGCGCCCCGGTCAACCTCGGGCAGTCCGAACGTGGCGTCGTCGCTGGCCACGATGATGTCGGCGTTGCCGACCAGGCCGATGCCGCCGCCGAGGCAGAAACCGTGGACGGCGGCGACGACCGGCACCGGGCAGTCGTAGACGGCGGCGAACGCCGCGAAGCAGCCCCGGTTGGCGCCGATCAGCGCGTCGTTGCCGGGATCCGCCTGGATCTGCTTGATGTCGACCCCGGCGTTGAAGCCGCGGCCCTGCGCCCGCAGCACCACGGCCCGGGTGGCCGGGTCGGCACCGGCGGCGGTGACCGCCTCGGCGAGGCGATACCAGCCGGCGACCGGCAGGGCGTTGACCGGTGGCCGGTCGACCACGATCTCGGTCACTCCGTCGGCGCCGGTGGTCGCGACGACCATCGTACTGTCCGCTGTGGATGTCATGGTCGGGTCCTCACGGGTGTTGGCTGCTGACCGAGAGCACCTCGCCCACCAGGTACGAGGCGTAGTCGCTGGCCAGGAAGACGATCACGTTGGCTACCTCCCAGGGTTCGGCGGGCCGGCCGAACGCCTCCCGGTCGGCCAGCGCGGCCAGCAGGGCGTCGTCGGTGACCTTGGCCAGGTTGGCGTGCATGGCGAGGCTCGGCGCGACGGCGTTCACCCGGACCCCCGCCTCGGCGGCCTCGACGGCGCTGCACCGGGTCAGCGCCATCACCCCGGCCTTGGCGGCGGCGTAGTGCGCCTGGCCCTGCTGGGCCCGCCAACCGAGCACGGAGGCGTTGTTGACGATCACGCCGCTGCCGCGCGGCATCATGTGCCGCAGCGCGGCACGGGTGCACCGGAAGGTTCCGGTGAGGGTGACGTCCAGCACCCGGTGCCACTGGTCGTCGGTCATCTCGGTGATCCGGGCGGTGCCGCCCAGGCCGGCGTTGTTGACCAGCACGTCGAGCTGGCCGTAGCCGGCGACGACCTGGTCGATCATCGCCTGCACCTGCGACTCGACGGTCACGTCGCAGACCACGGCGAGGGGTTCGACACCGGTCGCGGCGGCGAGCTCGGCGGCGATCGCCCGTAGCCGCGCTTCGTGCCGGTCGCTGATCGCCACCCTGGCCCCCTCCTCGGCGCAGCGCCGGGCGGTCGCCGCGCCGATGCCGGTGCCGGCGGCGGCGGTGACCAGCACGGTCCGCCCGGCGAGCAGGCCTTGCCCGGCGGACGGGGCGGGCGGGCGCGGCGCGGCGGGCGTGCCGCGCCCGGTCGGCGGTTCAACGGTCGCCATCGGCTCGTCCCTCCTGCAGTCCGTCCAGCACCGCCGACGCCTCGGCGACGATCCGGTCGATCAGCTCGGCGCAGCTGGGCAGGTCGTCGATCAGCCCGGTCACCTGTCCGGTCGCCATCACGCCGAGGTCGACGCGCCCGTCGATCATCGCGGCGCGCAGCAGCATCGGGGTGTTCGCGGCGAGCAGCACCTGGCCCCAGGTCAGTTCCCGGTTGCGGCGCATCGCCCGACCTTCGGCCAGCAGGTGCCGCCACGGGGTGCCGGTGAGCCGCCGGAACCGGGCGGCGCTGCGTACCGACCGGACCAGCCGGCGCGCCGGCCCGGCACGTTCCAGCCGGTCGATGAGTTCGGTGCGCAGCACCCGCTGCGGTACGCCGTCGAGCGCCCGGGTGACCACGGTGCCGTCCAGCCCGGCGTCCAGGTAGCGCCGCAGTACCCGCGGATCGACCGCGCTGTCGCGGGTGAGCAGGAACCGGGTGCCCATCGCCACGCCGGCGGCACCGTAGGCGAGGGCGGCGACCAGGCCTCGGCCGTCGAAGAACCCGCCGGCGCCGATCACCGGAATGTCGACGGCGTCTGCCACCTGCGGCAGCAGCAGACTGGTCGGGACGGCTCCGGTGTGGCCGCCGCCCTCGGCGCCCTGCACGATGACCGCGTCGGCGCCCCAGGCGGCCACCTTCTCGGCGTGCCGGCGGGCACCGACCGAGGGCACCACCCGTACCCCGGCGTCGCGCAGCCGGGCGATCAGCTCCGGCTTCGGGGCCAGGGCGAACGAGGCGACCCGCACGTTCTCCCGAATCAGTAGATCGATCCGCTGTGCGGCGTCGGCGGCGTCGGCCCGCACGTTCACCCCGAACGGCTGCGCCGTGTTCCGCCGGATCTCGCCTATCGCGGCGGCCAGCTCGGGCAGATCGAGGGTGGCGCCGGCGAGGATGCCCAGTCCGCCGGCCTCGGCGGTGGCGGCGACCAGCCGGGGGCCGGAGACGAAGCCCATGCCGGTCTGCACGACCGGGTACCGCACCCCGAACAGCTCGCAGATGGGGGTACGCAGCGCCGGGTGGGTCCGGGCCGGGCCGGCGGCCGGCCGCTCCGGGCGGTCGGTCATCGCCGCAGCTCCGCGTCGCGGTGGCCGGCCGGGTCGATGACGGTACGGATGAGGGTCAGCTCCTGCGCCGTCGGCAGCCGGGTCTGCGGCACCTCCCCGCCGGTCCACAGCTCGAACCCGGTCGCCTCGTGGACCTGTTCGACGGTGACGCCGGGATGCGTCGACACCAGTCGCATCCGGTGGTCCGGTCCGGTGAAGTCGAAGACCCCGAGATCGCTCACCACCCGGCGCAGCTGGTGGAAGCGGGCCGCGGACGGCCCGGCCGCCGCTGCCCGGTCGTAGCCGATGCCGCAGACCAGGTCGACCTGTTCGACGAAGGTCCGGCGGCTGTGCCGGGGCACCCAGTAGCTGCACGGATGGCTGACCGTGTTGCCCGGCGCGCCCCGTACTCCGAGCAGGGCCACCTTGGGCCGGTGGAAGTCGCCGATCGCCGAGATGTTGACGTTGCCGTACCGGTCGATCTGACCTGGTCCCATCATCACGTGCCGGCGGCCGGACCAGATCAGCTCGAAGATCTGCCGGAACGGCAGGGCCCCCTCGGTCTGTGCCGGGGATCCGCCGACCGGCCAGGTGCCGACGCCGAGCACGGCCTCACCGTCGGTGAGCAGCAGGTCCGGGGAGAAGGTGG
Source organism: Micromonospora sp. LOL_021 (assembly GCF_048060215.1). Lineage (NCBI taxonomy): Bacteria > Bacillati > Actinomycetota > Actinomycetes > Micromonosporales > Micromonosporaceae > Micromonospora > Micromonospora sp. LOL_021. The sequence goes on from NZ_JBHMIN010000009.1 coordinate 128,680, forward strand.
CCCGGGCCAGCCGGGCACCGACCGTCGGCACCAGCCCGATCGGGCTGGCCAGGATCTCCCCGTCGCCGCGCCACGCCTCGGCGCAGGCGACCACGCACACCTCGGCGCGGGTCGGTTCGGCCGGTGTGCTCACCGGGCCACCTCCGTCCACTCGTTGCGGTCGGCGACGGCCCGCTGGTAGCCGGCCTCGTCGGTGTCGAGGTAGCGGTCCCGGAACGTGGCCCACCGCTCGGTGCCGGCCGCCGCGGCGTACTCCCGCTGGAAGGGTTCGTCGCGCGGGTAGTCCGGGTCGCACGAGGTGAAGTGGGCACCGCGTGCGGCCGGGACCACACCGCGGACCTGGTGGCGGCGGACCAGCACCGCCGACGCCGGGGTGAGCTGCTCGGTCGGCACGACCTGTTCGCAGGAGACGTAGGCGCGGTCGGCGGCCGCGCAGTACAGGTCGTCGAAGTACGGGTCGGGCCCGAGACAGAGTGCGTTGCCGTGGATGTCGGCGCGGTGCAGGTGCACCAGTGCGGCGTCCAGCCGCAGCGCCGGCACGGCGAGCAGTTCCTCGTCGTCGTACGGCGAACGCACGGTCCGCAGGTCCGGGTTGATCCGCATCAGGTCGGAGCCGAGTCCGACCCGGGTGGGCAGGAACGGCAGCCGGCAGGCGGCGGCGTACAGGCCGAGGTAGAGCATGCCCTCGTCGTACTCGACGGCCTCGACGGCGCCTGCCTGGCGGGCGGCCCGGAAGTGTGGCTCCAGCGGAATCGAGTCGAGCGAGACGAAGCCGTACACCAGCCGGCGGACCTTGCCGGCGGCGAGCAGCAGGCCGGCGTCGGGGCCGCCGTAGGTGACGACGGTCAGGTCGGCGAGGTCCGACCGCAGGATCGCCCGGACCAGGGACATCGGCTTGCGGCGCGAGCCCCAGCCGCCGATGCCGATGGTCATGCCGGAGCGCAGCTCGCTCACCACCTGCTCGGCGGTCATCCGTTTGTCGGTCATCGCCACCTACTCGATCCTGGCTGGTCACGGGTGCGGGTACGCCGGAACCGGCGCACCCGCAATGTATCAAGCGCTTGATTGGTTAGCCAGCCCGGGTTCAGCTCGCCCGCTCGATCACCATCGCCATTCCCTGACCACCGGCCGCGCACATGGTGACCAGACCGAACTGTCGGTCACGTTCGCGCAGCGCCCGGATCAGACTGGTGGTGATCCGGGCACCGGTCATCCCGAACGGGTGCCCCACCGCGATCGCCCCGCCGTTGACGTTCACCCGGTCGGGATCGATGCCGAGCAGCCGTACGCAGGGCAGCACCTGGGCGGCGAAGGCCTCGTTGATCTCCACCAGGTCGATGTCGCCGATGGTCAGGCCGGCGTGCCCCAACGCCCGCCGGGTCGCCTCCACCGGGCCGAGGCCCATGATCTCCGGACTGAGCGCGGAGACACCGGTTGCCACGATCCGGGCCAGCGGAGTCACATCCAACTTGGCGGCCCGGGCGGCGCTCATCACCACCAGAGCGGCGGCACCGTCGTTGAGCGGGCAGCAGTTCCCGGCGGTGACCGTGCCGTCCGGGCGGAACACCGGATTGAGCGCGGCCACCGACGCCAACCGCACCCCGGGACGGGGGCCGTCGTCGCGGTCGACGACGATGCCGTCCGGCAACGTCACCGGGGTGATGTCGCGGGCGTAGAAGCCGTCGGCGATCGCCCGCTCGGCCAGGTTCTGGCTGCGCACCGCGAACTCGTCCTGGTCGGCCCGGCTCACGCCGTACAGCTGCGCGACGTTCTCGGCGGTCTCCCCCATCGCGATGTACGGATCCGGCAACGCCCCGGTGTCCCGGGGGTCCTGCCACCGCCCACCGTCGCCAGCGGCGCGCGCCGCGCTACGGGCACCGGCGGCCGCGTACCGCTCGTTCCGGGTGCCCGGCAGATTGTCCGACTTGCCGGCGTCGTACCGGGAGACCATCTCCACCCCGGCGGAAATGAAGACGTCGCCCTCCCCGGCGCGGATCGCGTGGAAGGCCATCCGGGTGGTCTGCACCGACGAGGCGCAGTAGCGCTGCACGGTGGTGCCGGGGGTGCCGTCCAGGCCCAGCCCTACGGCGACCATCCGGGCCAGGTTGTGGCCGTGTTCACCGGCCGGCTGGGCGCACCCGAGCAGAACGTCCTGCACCTGTGCCGGGTCCAGGGCGGGCACCTGCGCCAGCGCGGCCCGGGTGATGTCCACGGCGAGGTCGTCGGGGCGCAGCGTGGCGAGTGAGCCCTTGCGCGCCCGGCCGATCGGCGAGCGGGCGGCGGCGACGATCACGGCCTGCGGGGTGGCGGAGTCTCGGGGCGACATGGCGGGCAGCGTACCCTAACAAGCGCTTGGTACGCCACGGTCGGCGTGGCCGGCAGCCCGGCAACCGGCGGTCGTTCTGCTCACCAGAAACGCCGGTCGACGCAGATTCTTCTGGACAGAAGCGGGGTTAGCGTCGGGCGACCTCGGCCGGCCCCGCGTCCGCAGACCGGCCCGGCCCACACCCACCAGGAGGCACGTTGACGGCCAGCGACGGGCAGACCGACGAGTTCATCGTGGTCGGTGGCGGCATCGGCGGGCTCGGCACCGCTCTCGCCCTGGCCCACGCCGGGCGGCAGGTCCGGGTGCTGGAACGGGCCGCCGCCTTCGGCGAGGTCGGTGCCGGCATCCAGCTCGCCCCCAACGCCACCCGGCTGCTGCGCGAATGGGGCCTGCTCGACCGGTTGATCGCCGCCGGGCTGGCACCCCGGCACCTGGTCCTCGCCGACGCCCGCACCGGCCGGGAACTGAACCGACTCGACCTCACCGGGCCGTTCACCGAGCGTTACCTGGCCCCGTACGTCGTCGCGCACCGCCGTGACCTGCTCGACCTGCTGCTCGCCGGGGCAGCCGAGGCCGGCGCGGTACTCGAACCCGACCGCGAGGTGACCGCGATCCGACCCGGCCCGGACGCCGTCGAGATCGACTGCGCCGGCGGGCAGCGCTACCGGGCCCGAGCAGTCGTCGCCGCCGACGGCCTGCACTCCCGGTTCCGCGCCCTGGTCAGCGCCGACGAGCCGGAGTGCAGCGGCTACGTCGCCTACCGGGGCGCCATCCCGATCGAGCAGGCCAGCCGGACCGCCGACCTGTCCGAGGTGATCGCCTTCATCGGCCCCGGGATGCACTTCGTGCAGTACGCCCTGCGTGGCGGCAGCTACTACAACCAGGTCGCGGTGTTCCGCAGCGAACGGTACCGGCAGGGCGACCCGGACTGGGGCGACCCGGCCGAGCTACAGAAGGCGTTCTCCCGGGCCTGCCCGCACGTGCGGACCGCCGTCCAGGCGATCCGGACCGACCAGCGGTGGCCGATGTACGACCGGACACCGATCGACGACTGGGTGATCGGCGGCCGGGTCACCCTGCTCGGCGACGCCGCCCATCCGATGCTGCAGTACCTGGCCCAGGGCGCCTGCCAGGCGCTGGAGGACGCCGCCGCGCTCGCCGCCGCCGTCACCCGGCGGCTGCCCGCCGGGCCGATCGGAGCCGACGCCCCGGTCCACCTCGCACTTCGGGAGTTCGTCCGCGAACGGGCACCCCGCACCGCCCGGGTGCAGCGCAACGCCCGTACCTGGGGCGACATCTGGCACCTCGACGGCGTCGCCGCCGCGCTGCGCGACGACGCGCTGGCCCACCGTGGACCCACCGACTACCGGTCCACCGACTGGCTCTTCGGCCACACCCGGGCGCAGCGGGACTCCTCGCCCGCCGCCAGCCCCAGCCCGACGACGAGCCGAGACGAGGCGTCATGATCCCCGACCCCGGACGCGACTGGCGACTGCTGATCGACGGTCGGCTGGTCCCGGCCGGCGACGGCGCGGTGGCCCCGACCCGGTCACCGGCCACCGGTGCGGTGCTCGGCCGGACACCCGCCGCCACCGTCGCCGACGTCGACCGGGCCGTACGGGCCGGGCACGCCGCGCAGCCGCAGTGGGCGGCCACCCCGCCCCGGCAACGGGCCGCCGTACTGCGGGCGATGGCCGACGTGCTACGCGCGCACCGCGCCGAACTCGGTCACCTCGACGCGGCCGACGGCGGCAACCCGGTGACGGCGATGACCGCCGACGTCGACCTCGCCGCCGAACTGCTGGACCGGTTCGCCGACTGGGCCGACCAGTTGGGCGGCCGGACCCTGCCCGGCGGCGACGACCATCTGCACTACACCACCCGACGGCCGTACGGCGTGGTCGCCCGGATCGTGCCGTACAACCATCCGGTCATGTTCGCCGCCTCCCGGGTCGCGGCACCGCTGCTGGCCGGCAACTCGGTGGTGCTCAAGGCCCCCGATCAGACGCCGCTGTCCGCGCTGCGCTTCGGTGAACTCGTCGCCGAACTGCTGCCGGCCGGGGTGCTGGCGGTGCTGGCCGGCGACGGCGCCACCGTCGGGCCGGCGCTGGTCGGTCACCCGCTGGTCCGGCGGATCGCGTTCACCGGCAGCACCGGTACCGGCCAGGCGGTGCTGCGTACCGCCGCCGCGCACGGTGTCAAACAGGTGTCGCTGGAGCTCGGCGGCAAGAACCCGATGGTGATCCTGGCCGACGCCGACGTGGCCGCCGCCAGCGCCGGCGCGGTCGCCGGGATGAACTTCCACTGGACCGGCGGGCAGTCCTGCGGCTCCACCTCCCGGCTGCTGGTGCACCGCTCGCTCGTCGACGAGGTGGTCGAGCGGGTGGTGGCCGGCACCCGCGCCGTCCGGGTCGGAGACCCGCTGGACCCGGCCACCGAGATGGGCACCATGGTGTCGGCCGCCCACCGGGACCGGATCGCCGGCTTCCTGCGGCAGGGCCGCGACACCGGGCTGACCCTGGCCACCGGCGGTGGCCTGCCGGACGGGCCCGGCGCGTACGTGGAGCCGACCGTCTTCGTCGACGTGCCGCCGGACAACCCGCTGGCCCGCGAGGAGATCTTCGGGCCGGTGCTCTGCGTCACCCCGTTCGACGACGAGCGGGAGGCGCTGCGCCTGGTCAACGACTCGCCGTACGGCTTGACCGCCAGCGTGTGGACCGGCGACGTCGGTCGGGCGCACCGCTGGGCCCGGGCGGTCGACGCCGGCTACGTGTGGATCAACACCGCGTCCCGGCACTTCGCCGGCCTGCCGTTCGGCGGGGTCAAGGACTCCGGCCTCGGCAGCGAGGAGAGCGTCGAGGAACTGCACTCGTTCACCCAGCCCAAGTCGGTCACCGTCCACCTGGGACCGACGAACGACCCACGAGGAGGCGACCGTGGCGACCACTGACCACCCGGCCGACACCTATGACGGCATCATCATCGGGGCCGGCCAGCACGGCCTGATCCTCGGCACCTACCTGGCCCGGGCCGGCCTGCGGGTGCTCCTGGTCGAGCGGCGGCTGCGCCACGGCGGCGGGTTGAGCACCGAGGAACGCACCCTGCCCGGCTTCCAGCACAACCTGCACTCGATCAACCACTTCAGCGTCACCTCGACGCCGTGGTTCCGTGACCTGGGGCTGTCCGCCCGGGTGCGCTACCTGACCCCACGGTACGAGTTCGCCCAGCCGCACCGCGACGGCAGCGCGCTGGTCTTCTCCCGGGACCTCGACGAGACGCTGGCCAGCATCGGCCGGTTCAGCAAGGCCGACGCCGACACGTTCCGGGAGTGGAACGCCAAGGCGGAGGAGATGACCCAGCGGATCTTCCTGCGGGAGCGGTTCAGTGAGCCGCTGAGCCCGGCCGACCGCGACGAGCTGCTCGGCCGTACCGCACTGGGCCGCGACTTCCTGGAGCTGACCCGGCGGCAGCCCGGCGAGGTGGTCGAGGAACTGTTCACCGACGAGCGGGTCAAGGTGCTGTTCCTGTTCAAGCTGTCGCTGTTCGGCACCGTGCTGCACGAGACGCTCGGCACGCACAGCCCGCTCGGCTCGCTGATCCGCGCCTTCGACCTGACCACCGGCTACGAGCTGTGCGCCGGCGGCAGCTGGAACCTGGCCCGCGGGCTGATGGAGGAGTTCATCGCCGCCGGCGGGCACTTCGTCAACCAGGCGCACGTCGAGCGGATCGTCGTCGAGGGCGGCCGGGCCACCGGCATCGAGCTCGCCGACGGGCGCTCGATGCGGGCCCGGCAGTTCGTGGCCAGCACCCTGGACCTGCACCAGACCCTGGAGACGCTGGTCGGCCGCGACCAGCTGCCCGCCGACTACCTGGCCCGGCTGGACAAGTTCCACTACACCGGCTGGACGTTGTTCGGCCTGCACCTGGCGCTCGACGAGGCCCCGGCGTACACCTCGGCGGCCTTCGATCCGCACGTGAACGGGGCGCTGAAGTACAACATCGGCTCGGAGACCATCGCCAGTCTGATGGCCGCGCACGACGACGTGGACAACGGTCGGGTGCCGAGCAACGTCCAGTTCGGTGCCGGGGCGCTGAGCGTGCTGGACCCGAGCCAGGCGCCGCCGGGCAAACACACCGCGTACGCCTGGCACGTGGTGCCCTGGGCACCCGACGGCGACCACGAGAACCTGCGCCGGATGCAGGGCGACATGGCCGCGTCGATCATGGACAGGTGGCGGGAGTACGCGCCCAACCTGACCGACGCCACCGTGCTGGGCTCGTACACCTACACCGCGTACGAGTACGCGCAGGAGCTGATCAACATGCGGCACGGCGACATCTTCATGGGGGCGCTCAGCGCCGACCAGGTGCTGCACAACCATTTCGGCTACCGCACCCCGCTGCCTAACCTCTACCTGGCCGGTTCGGCCTGCCATCCCAACGGGGCGATCAGCGGCGGCGCCGGGTACATCGCCGCCGGGGTGATCGCCCGCGATCTGGGCGTCGAGCCGTGGTGGCAGCCGATGGACGCCCGTACCGAACTGTCCCGGCTCGGCGATGGCTGACCGGCTGGCCGGCCGGGTGGCCATCGTCACCGGCGGCGGACAAGGGCTCGGCCGGGCCTTCGCGCACCGGCTGGCCGCCGACGGGGCGCGGGTGGTGGTCGCTGACCGCAACACCGAGGCGGCCGGTGCCGTCGCCGCCGAGATCGGCGACGGCGCGCTCGCCGTCGAGGTCGACGTCGCCGACCCGGACAGCGTGGCGGCGATGGTCCGGCGCGGCACCGACGCGTACGGCGGGATCGACGTCCTGGTCAACAACGCGGCGATCTTCTCCACCCTGGCGATGCGCCCGTTCGACCAGATCGACCCGGCCGAGTGGGACCGGGTAATGGCGGTCAACGTCCGCGGACCGTTCCTGTGCACCCGGGCGGTGGCACCGGTGATGCGGCGGGCCGGCTACGGCAAGGTGGTCAACATCTCGTCGGCCACGGTGTGGATCGGCCGGCCGCACTACCTGCACTACGTCACCTCCAAGGCGGCGCTGATCGGGATGACCCGGGCACTGGCCACCGAGCTGGGCCCGGCCGGGGTACGGGTCAACGCGGTCACCCCGGGCGCCACCCGGACCGAGATCCCACGGGCCACCGTCACGCCGGAGCAGGAGGCGGCGATCGTCGCCGGCCAGGCGATCAAACGGCGGCAGGTGCCGGCCGACCTGGTCGGCGTGGTCGCCTTCCTCGCCGGGCCGGACAGCGACTTCATCACCGGACAGACGGTCAACGTCGACGGCGGCGCGGCGTTCCACTGAGGAGAATCCAGGCCGCTGCGAGGATTGGAGGCACCATGGCGCACCGGCTGCCGATCAGCCTGGCCTGCTGGGACTACGACCGCACCCGGGCGCTGCGGGAGGGCGCCGTACGGCCGACCGGCGTCGACCTGACCTACCTGCCGCTGCCGCCCGAGGAGACCTTCTTCCGGATGCTGCGCTGGCAGGAGTTCGACGTCGCGGAGATGTCCCTGTCGTCGTACGTGCTGTCGCTGTTGGCCGACGAGCCGCCGTTCGTGGCGATCCCGGTCTTCCCGTCGCGGGTGTTCCGGCACAGCTCGATCTACCTGGCGCCGTCGTCGACGGTCCGCGAACCGGCCGAGCTGGCCGGCCGCACCGTCGGCATCCCCGAGTACCAGATGACCGCCGCCGTGTGGATCCGCGGCATCCTGGCCGAACACCACGGGCTGGCGGTGGACGGGGTCAGCTACCGCACCGGCGGTCTGCACCACGCCGGCCGGCAGGAGAAGCTGCGGCTGGACCTGCCGGACCGGTTCGACGTACGGCCGATCGGCGCGGGCGAGACACTCGACGGGCTGCTGCGCGGCGGCGCGATCGACGCCCTGTACACCGCCCGGGCACCCCGGTCGTTCGAGCCGGCCGCCGGCCCGGACCGGGTCCATCGGCTGTTCGCCGACCCAGCCGCCGCCGAACGGGCGTACCTGCAGGCCACCGGCATCTTCCCGATCATGCACACGGTGGTGCTACGCCGCGACGTCTACCAACGGCACCGGTGGCTGGCCCGAGCGCTGCTGGACGCGTTCACCGAGGCCAAGGACCGGGTCTACGCCGAACTGCGGGAGGTGACCGCGTTGAAGGTCAGCCTGCCGTGGGTGGTGCCGGCCGTCGAGGAAGCGGCGGCGCTGCTGGGCGACGACTTCTGGCCGTACGGCGTCGAACCCAACCGGACGGTGCTGGAGACGTTCCTGCGCTACTCGCACGAGCAGGGCCTGGCCCGGCGACGGCTGGACCCGGCGGAGCTGTTCGCCCCGGAGACGCTCGCCGACACCCTGGTCTGATCCGGTCCGGCACAATTCGGCAGCTGTCCGTTGCGCCGCGGCCCAGCACCGGTCACGGCACGGCGGACCGGCGCAGCAGGGCCCGCAGGGCCGGCTCCTCCACCGGCCGGGACAGGCCGAATCCCTGACCGAACTCGCAGCCCATCTCGGTCAGCTCGACCCGCTGCTCGTCGTTCTCGATCCCCTCGGCGACCGTGCTGAGCCGCAACCCCCGGCTCATCGCCAGGATCGCCCGGACCATCGGCAGGCAGGCCGGGTCGTCGGCGCCTATTCGGGCCACGAACATCTTGTCGATCTTCAACTCGTCGATCGGATAGCGGTGCAGGTGACCGAGGGAGCTGAATCCGGTGCCGAAGTCGTCCAAGGCGATCCGCACGCCGAGTCGACGCAGCGCGGACAGCTGCGACTCGACCGCGTCGTGCTCGGTGGCCAGGACGCTCTCGGTCATCTCCAGGGTCAGCGTGGCCGGCGGCAGCCCGGAGCGTTCCAATGCGGCGAGCACGTCCGCGACCACGTCGCCCAGCATGAACTGGCGCACACTGACATTGACGTTGATCTGCACCGGTCGGCCACTGAGCCGCTGCCATCCGGCACCGGTCACACAGGCCTCGCTGAGGATCCAGCGGCCGAGTGGGACGATCAGCCCACTGCCCTCGACCAGCGGGATGAACTGGTCCGGCCGGACCATGCCGCGCTGCGGGTGACGCCACCGGACCAGCGCTTCCGCTCCGCGTACCGCACCGTCCGACAGGGCGTGGATCGGCTGGTAGTGCAGGACGAACTCGCGCCGCGGCAGCGCGTCCTGGGCCTCCACCTGCAGGCGCATCCGGTCGACCGCCGGCTGGTGCAGTTCGGTGCGGTACCGCACCCGGCGGGCCCGGGGCGCGGCCTTGGCGATCTGCAGCGCGATGTCGGCCTCGCGCATCAGCCGATCGGTGTCGGCGTCGCCGTCGCTGACCGCGATGCCGACCCGGGCAGCGACCAGCCGCAGGTGGCCGGCCACCTCGATCGGCCGGTCGAAGACCGCCAACAGGTCGTCGGCGATCCGCTCGGTGTCACGGGCGGCGGCCCGCTCGGCGGTCAGCAGCACGGCGAACTCGTCGCCGCCGAGGGCAGCCAGCAGGTCGGTGGCCGCCAGCTGGTGCCGCAGCAGGCCGGCGACCGCGACCAGCAGCTCGTCACCGGCCTGGTGGCCGAGGGCGTCGTTGACCACCTTGAACGAATCGATGTCGAGCAGCAGCAGCGCCACGTCGGTGGTGCTGCCGAGCGCCGTGGCCAGCCGTTCCCGCAGCAGGGCCCGGTTGGCCAGGCCGGTCAGCGGATCGTGGTACGCCTGATGGCGCAGCCGCTCGGTGAGCCGTACCCGCTCGGTGACGTCACGGACGGCGAACAACAGCCCGCGGACGTTCGGATCGTGCAGCAGGTTCTGCCCGCTGATCTCGACCGTGGCCAGCTGCTCGGCCTCCGGTGCCGGGACCTGGCACTGCAGCGTCTCCGCCGCACCGCCGTCGCCGAGCAGCCGGGCGAGCCAGGCGTCGGCCGCCGGCCGGTCCGGCGGGACGATCCAGGACAGCAGCCGGTCGCCGGGCAGCCCGCCGGCGAGCCGGAACACGTCCGCTGCCGCCGGGCTCAGGTAGCTGACCGTGGTGTCTCGGTCGGTCAACACGATCACGTCGCGCGACGACCGGACGACCGCCTCGAACCGGGCAGCCGTGCCCGCCTCGAACCGGCGGACCGCGACCAGCACCAGGCGCAGCGCCAACGACGACAGCAGCAGGCCGGGGCCGTACTGGCCGAGCTGCACCTCGGCCAGGGTGCCGCCGGCGGCGAGCACGCCGGTGGTCATCGCCGCGAGGGTGAACCCGACCGAGAGCAACGCCGCGGGCAGCCCACCGTAGAGCGCACGCAGCGCGGTGCCGACGAACAGCACCCCGCCGGCCGGTAGCGCCCCGACCCCCCAGATCACCACGCCCACAGCTGCGGCGGCCGCCAGATCGTGGACGATCGTCGGTCGTTCCCGCCGGTACAGCCGCACGGCGAGCACCGCCAGGACGGCGACGGCCGGCAGCACCGGCCAGGACCGGCTCGGCTCGACCACCGGCGAGATCAGCCACTGTGGAATAACGGTGGCCAGGCAGGCCAGCAGAAAGGCCAGGAAGGCCCGGCGCACCACCGGCAGCAACGGCTGGTTCGCCCCGACCTTCACCCAGGAGCGCAGCGCGGTCGACCACTGCCGGCGGCGTCCAGCGGACATGTCCGCCAGACTACGGCCTACGATCATGGCCCGGGGTGCCGACACTCCAGCGTTTGGTGTCCCTGGTGGACTGTTTGGTGGATAGCGGCAGCCAGGCCGCCGGTGTTATCGACCAGTTCGTCACAACAAGTTGGACCGGTGGAACCCGCCATCTACCGGGATCATCGCCCCGGACAGGTACGACGAGTCCTCCGAACACAGAAAGGCGATGGCCGCGGCGAACTCGTCGTACCCGCCGACCCGGCCCAGGTGCACCGCCCGGTCCAGATGCTGCTGGCGGTCCGGGGTCCGGTTGGGAAACGGGGCGTTGCCGACGACGATCCCGTTCGACGAGACGCCCCGGGACCCGTACTCCTTGGCGATCGAGGCGACCAGGGCGCTCATTCCGGCTTTGGCGGCGGCGTAGGCCGCACCGTTGACCTGACCGTTGGTGCCGGAGATCGAGCCGATGCCGACGATGTGCCCGCGTCCGGCGGCCAGCATGCCGGGCAGTACGGCCCGGGCGCAGAGGAACGCCGAGGTGAGGTTCAGGGCGAGGAAACCGCTCCAGTCCTCGAGGCTCGCGTCGGCCACCGCCGCCCAGGCGGCTCCGGGCAGCGCTCCACCGGCGTTGTTGACCAGGATGTCGACCGGGCCGTGCCGACCGGCCACCTCGGCGACCAGGTCGGCCACCTGGTCGGCCGAGGTGACGTCGGCCCGACCGGCGACCGCCCGGCCGGGCAGGTCGTCGGCGGCCGCCCGGGTCTCGGCGATGCCGTCGGGGTTGATGTCGTTGACGACGACCGTCGCGCCCTCGGCGGCGAACCGCAGCGCGGTGGCCCGGCCGATCCCCCGGCCGGCACCGGTGACCAGAGCGACCTTTCCGGTGAACCTCCCGGGCATCGCGTCAGCCCTTCTGGAACAGGGGGTTGCGGGCGTTTTCGCTGATCACGACCATGGTGGCGAAGCGCCAGCCGACGTCGGGCTCCCGTCGCATACCGAACAGGTAGGCACCTTCGTGCTCGCCCCGGCGAAACTGCGGGCCGTCGCCGCTGGTCGCGACGAGGCTGTACACGGCGGCGACCGACGCGGTCCGGCCGTCGTCGGCGACCCGGATCACCGGAGGGTGGATGAGGTGACGCAGTTCGTAGGTGTTGATCACGTCGGCGGACGGCGGCCCGTCGGCGTCGCCGGAGCGGGGCAGCACCGGGCGAAAGTACAGCTCGCGGAGCTTCTCCTTGCCCTTGACGGTCTCGTTCAGGGTGCCGCGCAGCTGCCGCTCGAAGTCCTCGGTGTAGTACTCCAGCAGGTCGTCCCACCGGCGCCGGTCGCACAGCCAGCCGTAGAGCATCACCAGGTCGGCGATCCGGCGGTGGTCCTCGGCGAGGGCCACCCGCTGCTCGACCGTGTCCGGGGTCCGCTCGGGCAGTTGGACCACGGCGATCAGTTCGTCGAGTTCGTCGTCAGTCATCGGGTCTCCACGTTTCAGGCAGGTAACGGGGTCTCGCTCAAAGTACCAAGCGCTTGTTAGGGTGGCAACGTGCGATCCGCTGAACCGGCTCCGTTGCTCGCCGTCGAGAACCTCGCCACCAGCTTCTCGACGCCGCGCGGTGTGCTGCGCGCCGTCGACGGGGTCTCCTTCACCCTCGCGCCCAGCGAGGCGCTCGGCGTCGTCGGCGAATCCGGCTCCGGCAAGTCCGTGCTGGTCCGCACCGTCATGAACATCCTGCCCCGGCAGGCGCAGGTCGCGGCGGAAAGTCGGATCCTGTTCGAGGGCCACGAGGTACGCGACCGACGAGGCGCCGCCGCCCGGCACTTCTGGGGCGCCGAGGTGGCCATGGTGTTCCAGGACCCGATGACGTCACTCAACCCGGTCCGCACCATCGGGCGGCAACTCACCGAGCCGATGCGTCACCACCTCGGGCTCAGCCGACGGGCCGCCGATGCCCGCGCCGCCGAACTGCTCGCCGAGGTCGGCATCAGCGAGCCGGTCCGACGGCTGCGGCAGTACCCGCACGAACTGTCCGGCGGCATGCGGCAACGCGTCATGATCGGCATCGCGCTGTCCTGCTCGCCCAAGCTGCTCATCGCCGACGAGCCGACCACCGCGCTGGACGTGACCGTACAGAAGGAGATCCTCGACCTGCTCGCCCGGCTGCGCACCGAACTGCGGATGGCGATGATCCTGATCAGTCACGACCTGGCCGTGGTGTCCGGCCGTACCGACCGGACCATGGTGATGTACGCCGGACGGGTGGCCGAGATCGGTCCGACCGCCGAGCTGTTCCGGCACACCCGGCACCCGTACACGGCGGCCCTGCTGCGCTCGACCCCTCGGATCGACCAGCCAAGCCACACCCCGCTGGAGGTGATCGCCGGCGGCGCCCCCGACCTGGTGCACCCTCCGCCCGGCTGCCGCTTCGCCCCCCGCTGCCGGCAGGCGCGGCCCCGGTGTCAGCAGGAGGACCCGGCACTGGTCGACGAACCCGGGCACCGGTACGCCTGCTTCTATCCGGTCGGCACCGAGGCCGGCGACCGCGCGCTCGCCGAGAACCTCGCCGACGGCCGGACCGGGGCTGGACTGGACCTCGCACCGGTTCCCACCGACCGGTCCACCCTCGACGGGGCGGTGAACTGATGGCCGGCACCGGCAAGGCGCACCTGCGCGACACCGACGACGTGGTGCTGCGGGTCGAGGACCTGACCGTACAATTCCCGGCCGGGCGGGGGCGCGTCGTACAGGCGGTCTCCGGGATCAGCCTCGACGCCCGGGTCCGGGAGACCGTCGGCCTGGTCGGTGAGTCGGGCTGCGGAAAGTCCACCACCGGCCGGGCAATCCTGCAGCTGCCGCCACCGACCAGCGGATCGGTCCGGTTCGACGGCACCGAGCTGACGGCACTGCGCGGCGAGCGGCTGCGCCGCACCCGCACCCGACTCCAGATGATCTTCCAGGACCCGATCTCGTCGCTCAACCCCCGCCGTACCGTCCGGGACATCGTCGCCGAAGGGCTGCGGATCTGGCACCGCGAGGGCGGTCCCGCCGCCCGGCAGCGGGTGGACGAGGTCCTCGACGCCGTCGGGCTGGACCCCCGGCTGGTCGGTGACCGGCGACCGCACGAACTGTCCGGCGGGCAGTGCCAGCGGGTCTGCATCGCCCGCGCCCTGGTGCTGGAACCGGCCGTGGTGCTCTGCGACGAACCAGTCAGCGCGCTCGACGTCTCAGTGCAGGCCCAGATCCTCAATCTGCTGGAGGAGATGAAACAGCGGTACGGCCTGACGCTGCTGTTCGTCGCCCACGACCTGGCGGTGGTGAAGCGGGTCAGCGACCGGATCGTGGTGATGTACCTGGGCAAGATCTGCGAGGTCGCCGCGCCGGACGTGCTGTTCGCCCGACCCGCGCACCCGTACACGGCGCTGCTGCTGCGCTCGATCCCGGAGCTGGACGACGGCTCCCCGGCACCGGCCCGCACCAGTGGTGAACTGCCGTCGGCGCTCGACCCACCCAGCGGCTGCCGATTCCGCACCCGGTGCCCGCGCGCGGCGGATGTCTGCGCCCGTACCGAGCCGCGGCTGCGCCGGACCGGCCCGGACCAGTACGTCGCCTGTCACTTCCCACAGGACGCGCCGGCCGACGGACCCACCGCCGGCCGGTCGCGGCCGTGACGGCCGGGTCAGTCCGCGGCGGCCGGCGCGACGAGCAACTCGTCGCGGCGCATCCAGTCCAGCACGTGTTCCCGACGGCTGATCTGCCAGCGACCGTCGACCCGGACCAGTTCGTCGAGGTAGCGCAGACCCCGGGTGCGCATCCGGGGACCGGCGGCCGGGCGGTCGATCAGGTGGGCCTGGGCGTAGGTCTGCGCCACCGCACGGTCGCCGGTCACCTCGGCGAAGTGGTTGCCGATGAAATGCATCGACGCCCGCAGGTCGACGATCTCCAGAGGGAACCGAACCGGCGACTGGCCGGTGAAGAACGCCATGATCCGGTCGATCCCGCCGGCCACCCGTACCCCTTCGTAGATCCCCTCCACGTCGTCGGTGAAGCAGCTGCGCAGCCGGTCCCAGTCCCGGCTGTCGATCGCCATGAAGTACCGGTTCACCACGTCGGCGATGGCCAGCCGGTCGGCGGTCAGCGTTTCCATGACCCGATCTCCCGTTCTTGAGTCGACGGTGCCGCGCAACCGCGGCACCCAATCGAAAGGTGTGCATGATGCCCGGATACGCCGATGACCGAGCGGCCATCGTCGAGTTGTTGAACCGGTACGCGCAGTGCTGCGACCGGCGTGAGTTCGAGGCGGTCGGCGGCTGCTTCACCGACGACGCCCAGGCTGAGTACTCCGGTAAGCGGTTGCCGCGCGGGGTGCGCCACATCGTCGCGCACATGGCGCCGCTGGCCCGACTGGCCGCCAGCCAGCACGTGGTCGGCTCGGCCACCGTCGAGGTCGACGGCGACTCGGCGGTCGCCAGCTCGTACACGGTGGCCCACCTGGTCCGACCGGTGCCGGACGGACACGAGGTGGTGCACCGGGGGCTGCACTACGCCGACCGGCTGGTCCGCACCGGCGACGGCTGGCGGATCAGTGAACGGGTGCACCAGGTGCTCTGGAGCACCAGCTTGCCGACCACCTGGCCGGTGCCCCGGTTCACCACCGCCGCCCAGCCGGCCGACTGACCCGTCGTTGCAGGCAGATCCGGGGTTGCAGGCGGATCCGGGTGGGTCCGGCGTTGCCGGGCTCACCCGGAGCCCGTCAGGTCGTCGAATGCGTCCCCGAGGCGGTCGACCGCGGCCACCAGGCCCGCCGGATCCAGCATGCTGAACGACAGGCGCAGGTGCCGGGGGTAGGCGTCGGCCAGCGAAAACTCGTTACCGGGGACCACCGAGACGGCCCGGCGCATGGCAGCGCGGGCCAGGGCCAACGCGTCGATCCCCGGGGCCTGGACGCCGGCCCAGACGAACATCCCGCCGTGCGGCATCGGGGTTGCCAGCCGACCGGCCAGCCGGTCGGCCACCGCCCCGGTCAGGGCTTCGGCCCGGGCCCGGTACAGGTCCCGCAGCCCGGCCAGGTGCCCGGCGAACCAGTCCGGATCGGCCAGCAGCTCGACGAGCAGCCGTTGACTCAACGCGGCGGAGTTCAGGTCGGTGGCCTGCTTGGCCACCGCCAGCTGCCGGTGCAACCACCGGGGCGCGCACAGGTAGCCGACCCGCAGCCCGGGTGCCACCAGCTTGGAGAAGCTACCGAGGTAGACCACCTGCTCGGCGGCGTCGGCGGCGACCGGCGGCAGGTCCGCTCCGGCGAACCGCAGCTGGCCGTACGGGTCGTCCTCGACGATGAGAAAGCCGTACCGGGCCGCGAGCTGCGCCAGTCGGGTACGCCGTCGCGCGGTGAGGGTGCGTCCGCTCGGGTTGGAGAAGTTCGGCACGAGGTAGCACAGCTTCGGCCGCAACCCGGCCTGCAGCCGCCCGGCCAGCAGCTCGGTGTCCATCCCGTCGTCGTCGACCGGCACCTCGACGATTCTCGGCTGGTAGCCGGCCAACGCCCGCAGCGCCCCAACGTAGGCCGGCGACTCGACCACCGCCACGTCACCGGGGTCCAGCAGCACCTTGCCGATCAGGTCGAGCGCCTGTTGCGATCCGGTGGTGACCAGCAGCCGCCCGGTCGGGTCGGGCAGCCGCAGCCGGCCGGCCAGGTCGGCACCGACCAGGTCGAGCAGGTCCGGGTCGCCCTCGGTGGCCGAGTACTGCAGGGCGGAGCCGCCCGCGCCGGCCAGTGCCCGCTCGGCCGCTGCAGCGACCGCCCGCGCCGGGAACGCCTCGGCCGGCGGCAGCCCGCCGCCGAGCGACAGCAGGGCCGGCCCGGGTACGTCGCCAGCGGGTGGCCGGGCCGCCGCCGCGACCAGCTCCCGCAGCTTCGACGGACGCATCCCGGCGGTACGGGCGGCGAACTCGGGGCGGGTGGTCATCGCGTTCCTAATGAGTTCCGGGAGTGAGCCATCCGGCAGACTCCTGATGGATAGGTAGCCGCCGGCGGGTGAGCACTCGTTGTTCCCGGACGTCGAGTCCTGACGGAAGATCGTGCCCCTGCCGGTCGGTGTGGAGAGTTGATCGCTGATGGGATGTCGTGCCCGCCCGGTCGCGGCGT